>JBQTJP010000326.1:0-6914 GCA_052386995.1 Armatimonadota bacterium | reverse complement strand
GTCAGGGGTGATGAAACCGTAGCCCTTCTCAGCGCTAAACCACTTCACAGTCCCACTCGGCATGCCTTCCCCCACCTCTTTCATTGAGTGCCGTCCACCGCCGCCGCCTGACCGCACCTCCGCACTGCCCCGTGCGTATAGGTGATTGGCAGGGTGCGGGGGAGATTCCTGCTGCGCGCGGGAACTATTCCCGATAGAGGCCACTGTCGAGGGGAAAGGGGTTTCTATGCCGGAAGCATTGCGAGCGGCCCGCATCGCGCTGCTCCTCTTCGTTCTGCTGGTCCCACAGCCCGGAACCGCGGCCCCGGCGCCCACGCCGGGACGGGCGGCGCCTCGTTTGGTGCGCACCGTTCTGGACAATGGGCTGACGGTGATCGTGGAGGAGCACCCCGCGAGCGACAGCGTCGCGCTGCAAACGTGGGTGCGCGTCGGATCAAAGGATGAAGACGATGACACCAACGGAGCGGCGCACTTCGTCGAGCACATGCTGTTCAAAGGCACATCGAAGCGGAAGCCCGGGGAGATGGATCGGGAGATAGAGGGAGCCGGCGGCCTGCTGAACGCCGGCACGTCGATGGACTGGACGTACTACTACGTGATAGCGGCCGCCCGCCACTTCGATCAGATGCTCGACCTGCAGTCGGACGCGATCATGAACTCGACGATCGACGCCGCCGAACTGGAGCGTGAGCGGCGGGTCATCATTGAAGAGATCAACCGCCGGGACAACTTTCCCTCGACCCGCTCCCTCGAGCTCCTGCGGACGGTCGCGTTCACCACGCACCCTTACCGCCGGTCGATCCTCGGCCCGCGAGCGGGCATCGAGCGCATGTCCCGCGAGACCGTGTGGAACTTCTACCGCAGGCACTACGTCCCCGCCAATGTCACCGTGGCCGTCGCGGGTAACGTCCGCGCCGTCGAGGTGGTCGACAAGGTGACGCGGGCCTACGCGGGATTTCGCGGGGGTCCGCACGCCAGGCCCGCCCGGCCAACCGAGCCTCCGATGACCGGTGTTCGCCGCACCGGGGCGGACCAGGACGTCCGCGTCGCCTACCTGGCCCTGGGATTTCACGCGCCCCCGATCCGAGACCGTGACGTGTACGCGAGCGATGTGCTGCTCTATGTCATGGGGCGCGGGTTGGGATCGCGTTTGCGCGAGCGCATCGTTGAGCGGGCGCGCGTGGCGCAGAGCGTCACGGTCTCCTACTTTACTACCGAAGACCCCGACCTGTTCACGATCTCCGCCGTGAGCGAGCCGGCGCAGGTGGAGCGCGCGGAGGCGGCGATCCTCGCAGAGCTGGCGGCCGTGCGCGACCAGGGGATCAGCGAGGCCGAGATCGTGCGGGCCAAGAACCTGCTCGAGGGCGAGCACATCTACGAGACGCACACGCCGCGCGGCCGGGCCTTCAGCCTCGGCTTCGCCGCGACGCTTGCCGACCTGGAGTTCGCCCAGACTTATCTTGACCGCGTCCGCCAGGCGACGCGGGACGACGTCCAGCGCGTTGCACGGAGGATCTTCGATCCTCAGCGATACGGAGCGGCCGTCATCCGGCCGGGAGCGCGGTAAGATGAAAAGGCTCACGCTCATCATAGCCCTCACGCTTGCGCTCGGCGCGGCGCTTCCTACATTGCCCGCCGCTTCTGCTCCACGCGCCGGCGTCTCGAGACACGTGTTGGAGAACGGCCTGACCGTCATCGTCAGGGAGAATCCCAGTAGCGACCTGGTGGTCACCGAAGCCATGGTGCGCGCGGGGCCGCGGTTCGAAGACGCCCGTCAGAGCGGAATCTCCTTCTTCATGCGCGCGATGATGGTGCGCGGCACGCAGAAGCGCACGGCCGCCGAGATCGCGCAAGGCATCGAATCCATCGGGGGCCAGCTCGGAGGCGGGACCGGCACAGATTTCGTGTCGGTCTACACGATCACGCCGACCCGCCATGTGGATGCCGGCATGGACCTGATCGCCGATCTGCTTACCAACGCCCGCTTCGATCCTCAAGACGTGGAGACGCAGCGCCGTGTGAGCCTCTCGCGCATCAGCCAGAACGCCGATCAGCCGCTGCAGCGCGCGATCGAGCTTCTCTACGATAGCCTCTACCCGTACCATCCTTACTCCGGGGCGACCCTTGGAACCGCGGAGTCTGTGAGCGCGCTCGCGCGGGACCAGCTGGTCGAGTTCTACCAGGCGCACGCGACGGCCCCGAACATGATCGTGATCGTGGCCGGGAACATCACCGAGGCCCAGGCGCTGGAGAAGGTGAAGAAAGCCTTCGCCGGTCTTCGCACGTCGCCGGCGCCGCGCAAGACCCGATTGCTGCGCGTCGTCGAGCGAGCGCTCGCGCCGCGGCCGGCGGCGCCTCAAGAGGTGCGCGAGACCCGCTCGATCGCCGCGGCCTGGATTGCGATCGGCTATCTCGGTGTTCCGGCCGGGCACCGCGACTTCGCCGCGCTTCGCGTCGCGAACGCGGTGCTCGGCGAAGGAATGTCCTCACGCCTGTTCATTGAGATCCGTGACAAGCGCGGCCTGGCCTATCAGGTCGGCTCCAGCCTGGTGTCGCGCGCGGGGCCCGGAAGCGTCTTGATGGTGGCCGGAACCGATCCGCCCAACATGTCCGCGGTCGTCTCAGGAATGCTGCGCGAGGTGGAGCGATTGCGCGGGGAAGCCGTGTCCGCGGAAGAGGTCGAGCGGGCCAAGCGGGGCGTGATCGGACGCTTCGCGCTGGCCCACGAGCAACTGGAGCAGCAGGCGTTCTACCTCGGGTGGTATGAGATCATGGGGGTCGGCTTCGACTACGACGAGCGGTTTCCGCAGGAGATCGCCCAGGTGTCCCCGGCCGACGTGCACCGCGTGGCGCGGCTGTACCTGACCAACCACGTGCTCGCCATCGTGGCTCCGCCCACCGCGCGGTAGGGCTTGGGGCGGCTTCGTCGAAGTCGAACAGGAATCGCGCGGGTCACGTAAGAGAGTCAGACTCTGTTCAGGGAGGGTTCCATGGCTTTGCCGCTTCGTGCAGGTCTCGTGCTGATCATGCTGGCGATGGCGGTTCCGCCGCCCGGGCCGGCTTTCGCGGGCCCCGCCCCATCGCTGTTTCCGCTGGTTACCGGCGCGGTCTGGGTGCGCAAGAACGACGACGGGGTCGAATCGACCACACGTGTCATTGGACCCAAGACGGTGGGCACCACCCGGTGCACCGTCGTCGAGCGCAAGGCGGTCGAGCGCGGCCGTGAGCGTCTGGAGCGCACCTGTTACCTCGCCACGGCGTCAGAGATCCTTGTGATTGAGCAGACGAACTTCCGGGGCGAGCTGTCGATGGTCAAGCCGCCGCGGCCGCTGATGAAACTGCCCCCCAGGGCCGGACAGACCTGGTCGTGGAGCCCGGAAGATTCTGTCTTCGACCTGAAGATCACAGCCAAGTGGATCGGCGAGGAGTCGATCAAGGTCGGACCCACCATATATCGGGCCTGGAAGCTCCAGACCGTCACGACCGGCGAAGAGACCGAGATCACGGGCCTGTCGTGGTATGCACCCGGCGTGGGCCTGGTGCGCAACGAGCGCAAGGGGCACCGCGGCGATCGCCAGATCACCGGATGGACGGAGCTCGTCAGTTATAAGGCGCCTTAGTACCTGCCGACCCTAACCACTGCACCGACCGGCGACATCACCCGCAGGCGGGTGCCCGGCGCCGCTGCGCGCGCGCAGCTCCGCATCCTGTTCGTCGCGATCTTCCTCGTCATGGTGGGCTTCGGCATCGTCATGCCCATCCTGCCGTTCTTCGCGCGCCGGTTCGGCGCTTCGCCGCTGCAGATGGGCCTGCTCATCACCGTGTGGGCGCTGGCCCAGTTCGTCGCGTCGCCGTTCTGGGGCGCGGCGGCCGACCGCTTTGGACGCAAGCCGATCCTCATCGTCGGTCTGATCGGGTACGCTTTCGGCTTCATCGCCCTGGCCCTTGCCCAGTCGTATACATCGCTGCTCGCCGCCCGTGTGCTTGGGGGTCTTCTGGCATCTTCTGTGATTCCCGCGGGACAGGCGATTGCGGCCGACATCACGCTCCCGCAGGACCGTGGCGCGGTCATAGGCCACATGGGCGCGGGGTTCGGTCTCGGGTTTCTGGTGGGGCCCGCGATCGGCGGGCTTCTGGCAGCGGCAGGGCCGAATGTCCCCTTCTACGCCGCCGCCGCCGGATCCGTGCTCGCCCTCCCGCTGGTCATCTGGCTGGTGGCCGAACCGCCGCCGGACGCCAGACGGCTTGCCGCGGCGCGCCTGGGCCTGGGGGGCATCATGGCCGCGCTCCGCAGTCCGGAAGTGCCGCTCTACCTGCTCGCTTTCGCCGCCACCTTCGGGGGATCGAGCCTGTTTTCGATGCTGGGGTACTACGCGATCGATAGGGCTGGGGGGACGCCGGCAAACGTAGGAGTGATGTTCACCGCGTTGGGCGTTGGCGCCGTGCTGACACAGATCTTGCTGATCGGGCCGGTGACGAGCCGATGGGGCGAGGCGATGGGCATTCGTTTCGGTTTCGCGGCAGGCGCGGTTGGCTTTATCGCGGTCGCGCTTGCGGGCACGCCGATCGCGATCACGATTCTCGTCGGCGTGACATCGATGGCCATGGCCCTGCTCCGACCGCTGCTCGCGGCGCTCAACTCGAGGGTGACCACCCTGGGCTATGGGACGTCACTGGGCATGCAGACGGCGTTCGACAGTCTAGGCCGCACGCTCGGTCCGCTTTGGGCCGGAGCAATCTATTCGGTGGAAATGACGGGGCCGTTCCTGGCGGGTGCGGGGGTCTACCTGCTGGCGGCACTCATCGGCCCCAGGTCAACGCGCACGCCGCCCACGTAAACCCACCGCCGAACGCCACCAGCACCAGGTGATCGCCGTCCTTGATGCGGTCGGTCCGGCGGGCCTCCCACAGCGAGATCGGCACGGACGCCGCCGAGGTGTTGCCGTACGTTTCGATCGTGCTGACGAACCGGTCCATCGGCAGGTCCATTGCCCGAGCCACAGCCTCCAGGATGCGCTGATTGGCCTGGTGGGGGACGATGACTTTGATGTCGTCCAGCGTCAGCCCGGCCCCACGGACGACCTGCCGGATGGCTTGGGGCACGACCTGCACCGCCAGCTTGAAGACCGCCTGCCCGTCCATGCGCGCGCGATGCAGGCCCGCCGCGATGGCGTCGGCCGTGACGGGAATCCTGCTCCCGCCCGCCGGGAGCTTCAGCAGGTCGCCGGCGGAGCCGTCGGCGCCCACGACCGAGGAGAGAATCCCGGCGCCCTCGTTGGAGGGACCCATGACCACGGCGCCCGCGCCGTCTCCGATCAGCACGCACGTCGTACGGTCATTCCAGTCGACGAGCTTGGTCAGGACTTCGGAGCCCACCACCAGCACATACCTGGCCATGCCCGCCTCGATCATCTGCGCGGCCGAGATAACGCCGTAGACGAAACTGGAGCAGGCCGCGAGGAGGTCGAACGCGCCCGCACGCTTCGCACCGATGCGGTCCTGGATCAGGCACGCCATGGCCGGGAAGATCATGTCCGGTGTGGTGGTCGCGCCGATGATCAGGTCCAGGTCCGCCGCCGCCACGCCCGCCTCGCGGAGGGCGGCAACGGACGCTGGAATGCCGAGGTCTGACGCCGCCTGATCGGGCGCCGCGATATGCCGCGTGCGAATCCCCGTGCGCTGGACGATCCATTCGTCGGTCGTATCGACCATCTTTGCAAGGTCGTCGTTGGTGAGCACGCGTGTGGGAACGTACATGCCCAGGCCCAGGACGGCCGCGCGGGTCGCCGTCGGCCGCGGATGGGGATCGACGGTGAGTGTCTTCGACTCACGCATACCTCAACCGGGTTCGGCGGGTGGTGGAGGTCTCCTTCAGCGCGGCCATGCACCGTACGGCGAAATCGGGAAGGCGCCGGGCGGCACCGTCGTTGACCACGACTGAGAACAGCCTATGGAGGTCGTCGATGCCGGTTCGACTTGATGAGCGTACGCGGGCATTTCTGGACGAACCCAATGTGGCCATGCTGGCCACCGTCTCGCCGAGGGGGCGCGTTCAAGCCACCCCGATCTGGTTCATGCTGGACGGTGACCAGATTATCGTCAACACGAGCCGGGGACGTGTGAAGCTCAGGAATCTCGAGGCGAATCCGCACCTCGCGCTGACCGTTGTCGACCCGAAGAACATGTACCGCTACGCCCAGATTCAGGGGAAAGCGGTACGTTTCGACCCCAAGAACGGCGCGCGGGATATCGACCGCCTCTCAAAGCGGTACAGGGGAGAATCGTATTCGTACCAGAGTGGCGGAGGGCCAGCAGACCGCGTTACCATTGTCATCCAGCCGCTGAAGATCACCGGGATGGGACGACGTTAGCGCTCCGCGCGAGCCACCGCCGCAGTTCATTGAGATTCCGGACGGTCAAGTCAGGGCGGGGATCGCCGCGCGTTCCCCGCCGGCCGGCCGAGACGCCCGTCAGCACCAGGATCGTGAACATGCCGGCGGTGTGACCGGCGGCGATATCAGTGGACCGCTGGTCGCCGACCATCGCAGTCTCCTTGGCCCGGGTCCCGATGCGGGCGAGCGCTTCCTTGAGCAGCCGGGGATTGGGTTTGCCGATGATGACGGGGTCCCGCCCCGTCGCGTAGCGCAGCGCGGCCACGATCGATCCGGCGCCCAACTGCAGCCCTGACTCCGTGGGCAGCAGGGGATCGGGATTCGACGCGATGAACGCGGCGCCGCGCCCGAGGGCCAGCGTGGCCAGCGTCAGTTTCTTGTAGGTGACCCGGCGGTCCAACCCCACGACGACAGCCGCGACGTTCTCCCATGCAGGGACAAATCCGGCTCGAACGATAGCGCGCCGCAGCGCGGGCTCCCCGATGACCAGCACCCGCGCTCGGGGGCGCAGTGTCCGGCGCA
>JBQTJP010000325.1:0-19208 GCA_052386995.1 Armatimonadota bacterium | reverse complement strand
CGTCCCTCGCGCATCGGGATTTCTACCGCGCGTCCGCAATGCTGGCACGACGTCGCGACGAGCGCATCTTCTTCCAACGCGGCGGGGATCCCGAGCGCGTCGATCGCGCACCATGTGTAGAACGGCGTCCCCGAGAGGACCAGGCGGTGCCGCGTGGGCTGCGTGCTCAGACCGCCGATGGCCACGACCCGGCCCCTGTCATCGACTTGCACCGCGCCGACCGAGCGGAGGGGGTCGAGGGCCTGGGCAATTTGGGAGACCGGAATGCCGCAGCGCTCCGCGAGGACGGTGGCATCCGGCGTCTCTCCGCGCCGCAGGGCTCGAAACGCTTCGCGCCGGATTGCGGCAGCCTGAGGCATGCGGTCGAGGACTTTCTGGACGGGCCCGGGCGTGCGCCCGAGCAGATCAGAGACTGCCGATCTCCGGTGTTCCATTGGGTGTCCCTTTCGTGAAGCGCCTTATGCCGTTCCTTTCCCCGCGCCTCAAGAGCGTCCAGCGAAGCCCACTAGGCCTTTGTGGCAAGCGCTTCCCCGAAGTTCCGCTCGTTGGTCAGCCGTCCGAGCTCGTAGGCTTCGTTCACGGAAAGTATGAACGTGTTGGGGTGTTCGGAGATCCACTTAGATGCGGTCTCCGGTGAACTAAAGAAGTGGACGAAGTGGCAGAAGCTCTGAATGACGTCTGCATCAAAGGGCGTCTCCGGCGCCAGGAATGAGACGACGGTGCCGGCCGGGGTAACCTCCTTGACCCCGTTCGGTCCCACCACCAGGGAGATCTTCTGCTTCGTAACCGGATCGGCCGACTCGACGCGGGCGTTCTTTCCAAGAATCCCGGGAATGAACAGGCTGTCCCAGGCGCACCACGTGTACAGCGTCCGGCCATCGACGTGGAACCGGTGAGGCATCTCCGGGAGGGCGAGGCCCCAGAAGGCGATGATGGACCTGTCGCCGTCGTAGTAGATCCCCGGCCACCTGGCCAGGCTGTCGCGCACGCGGATCTCGGAGAGGTTCAGGGTTCCCGCGAGCCTTCGCGGTGAGACCGGCTCGCTTTCGGCGAGCAGCCGGTAGACCTGGACGGCGATCCGTTGTTCGATGGGTCCAGATTTCGGCACCGCCTTGACGATCTTGTCTGCGAGTTCCTCCAACTTCGCCCGTTCCTTCTGCATGTCACACCCCCGGGCAGCCTTCCCCTGGATGAGCCTCCTTTGCTGTCCCGCGAACCAGCGTACCCCTGGACCGGCTACTCGCCATCCGAGCAACTACCCATTTCGCGGATAAGAGGAAGGGGCGGCGCTGCGGCCGCTTCTGGCGGGAAACACGTAGGAATGCGATGCGCCGCCTAGATGAGGCCGTGGGTCAGCGCATACACGGTCGCATCCGCCCGGCCACGGGCGCCAATCTTGCCGTAGATATTGGCGATGTGGCGTTCAACGGTGCGGACACTCAGGACCAGTTCGCCGGCAATTTCCCTGTTGGTTCTGCCACCGGCGATGAAGCGTAGCACCTGGGCCTCTCGCTCGGTCAGACCATTCCGGGATGTCCCAGCCCGGGCCTGCCGGCCGTCAGCCACTTCTTCGAGGTCAGGTTCCTGCTCGGGGGTGCCGCGAAGCCCAGCGGTCTTGCCGTCCTCGCGAGCCCCGGTCGGTCGTCGACCGCCGAGGAACTCGTCGATGGCCCTTGCCGCGGCTTCCGTGTCGCCCAGGTAGGGTGCCGTCGACTCCCCCAACAGCATGAGGCGAGCCCCTCGGATCGCGGAGGCAAGGTCCCTCGCAATGTCGACCGGAAGCCACGGGATCCCTTGACGGTGAACGACCAGCGTCGGCGCCTTTACCTCTGGCAGGAGGTGTGTGACATCGAACGCGCGCAATGCGTCGAGTGCCGCCCGGGCCACCTCCTGCGTCACGCTTTCACGAAGGTGCATTGCCGCGCGGCGTCCCAGTTCACCCCCGGACCATCCCAGCACGATGTGCGCGCAGGTATCCGTCATGAGTTCCCAGTCCTGATCGACGGCCTCCACGTCTAGCACCAGGGCACCCAGCGAGAAGTCCGACACCTTGCGCTCGGAGAGCCCCGTTCCCCGCATGTTGTAGCGGATGAGCATCCTGTCACGCGCCAAGCGCCCATACCAGCGCCGGCACTCAGGCACCTGCCATAACTCAATGTGGCTCCAGGGCCCTCCGGCCAAGTACACGAGGGGCTTGCCCTGGCTCAGAGTCCAGAAGGCGATGCTCAGTCCGTCGGCTGTCCGCGTGTATTGGATGCGCGGCTCCACTGGAGCATCGGACATAGCTGGTCGCGCCCCCCCCGCATGGAGCGTTGATGAAAAGATCACACTAGAGGACGTACAGATCCAGATGAGTATTCCGTGGATGATCGCGTGAGCGTGGCGCCGTTACCTGGTCAGTCGACGAGCGGCCGCCGCGCGGCTAGCGCGGCCCGTGCGCGAGGGTCATGCGGAGTGAAGGCGAGACGAAGGACCCTTCCCGGTAGCGTATGAGACCCCTACGCGCGTACCACGACCATCACGATCGCCAGCCAGACGAACACGGCCCACCACACCAGCATCAGTCCGCCGACTACCCGTTCGCCGATCCGTGTCACAGCCGCTTCCTCCTTTTGGTGTGCCCTATCCTTTACCCACGCTCAGCCTACGGTAAGATCCGTTTTGGCTCGATGCCGGCGGTCACTCACGCCCTGTGATTTCGGGCACAGGAATGGCAACCTGCCGGGTTCCGCCGTTGCCCCGCCTGAGGTGCGACAGCGGGACGCCCACCAGGGTCATCGCGCCGATTGCCACGATCCCGATCAGTGTCTCAACCACGACGATTACCTCCCACCCCAACTTCGTCTCTCTGCGCCCAGCGGATGTCTCATCTGCGCACACAGTATCGGAAGACCGCCGGAGGGGCTACGGACGGGGGTACTCAGAGTGATCTCAACACGTACCGGTACAGGCGTAACAGGGGGTTACCGTGGGATTCGGGCGTGGCCGAGCGTCCTGGGAGCTATCCCCAAAGGCTCGGGAGGTGGACAATGCGCTATCCAGCTCCCTTTGTGACCCGCTCGACGGTCAGATCGGTGAAGTGCAGGTCCAGGAGGGCTGCCCGCTCCATCGCCAGCGGCGGGCTGCAGTAGTCGTTCTCTTCCCAGACGGCCCACCCGTCCGGGTCGAGGCGGGCGGTCTGGAGTGAATAGTCCAGGGCGCTCCCGAAGGGGCGCATCTGGGCGATGTCGCCCCGGTCGAGTTGCCGCTTGAGCCCCGTCAAGTCCTCTTTGGGTCGCGCCTTGACCAGATAGTCCGCCATGTCAGGTTCAGGTTACACGCTTCGCGCACCGGTGACCAGCGCGCCAAGCGCGGCGTATATCCTCCGCGTGAGTTCCGACTTCGGCATGTACCCGATGAGGCGATCGACCAGCTCCCCGTTCTTGAACAGCGCCAGCGTCGGGATGCTCATGATCTGGTAGTCGATCGCGAGGTGCGGATTCTCGTCGACGTCGACCTTGACCACTTTGACCCGCCCGGCATACTCGCCGGCCAGGTCTTCAACGATTGGGGCGATCATCCGGCACGGCCCGCACCACTCGGCCCAGAAGTCGGCCAGCACCGGCAGATCGGCCTTCAACACCTCAGACTCGAACGTGTGATCCGTCACGTGTACGGGACCATTCATCGTCGGGACCTCCAGTATCCTGAGGACACGATACGGGAGGGGCACGGCACTGGCTACAGACGGGGGTACTGAAACGGCATCGAGCGTCTCGGTACTATAGTACTGGGACGGGGGCATAAGCGGGGGTGTTGGCGCGTTCCCCAGGATGACTACCCAAGGGGGCACACATACGGTGGAAGGGCCTATTGCCGTTGCCATCATCCACAACAGCCAGCTGATCCGGGAAGGCATCCGCGACCTGCTCAACAAGCAGCCCGGTGTGCGTGCATCGGGCGCATTCGGCAGCGCCCGCGAGGCCTTCGAGCAACCCGTCCAGGGAGATCATGTGCTCCTGTACGACCTGGGGACGTCGCACCAGGACGGGCCGGCGCTCATGCAGGAACTGCGAGAGCGCGTCCCTCAGGGGAAAGTCCTGGTGTTCGGCGTCGCCGACGATGTTCAAGCGATCCTTGAATGCGTGCGCGCGGGCGCCTCGGGCTGCATCCTGGACAACGTGTCCGTGGACGATCTGGTTTCTGCAATCCATTCAGTTTCCAACGGTACGCCGTCCATGTCGCCCAAGGTGGTCACGACCCTGTTCAATTACGTGGCCCGCCTCCAAGCCGGGGACGACAGCCCGCCGTCCACACCGCTCACGGCCCGCGAGGAGCAGGTCCTCCAGATGATGGCCGAAGGTCTGGACAACAAAGAAATCGCGCAGAAGCTCTATCTCCAGCCCCAGACGGTCAAGAACTACGTGCATCAGGTGCTGCAGAAACTCAACCTGCATAACCGCCTCGAAGTCATCCGCTCGCGCCGGTCAACAAAGCACTAACACCCTGCCCCACACGTCGTCTCGGTGCGGGAGGCGGGTCTTCCTACCGCCCGCACCGAGAGATTCCGTCTTCTATCGCTCCTCAACGCGTGCGAACGCCGCACGCGCCAGGCCGCCCGACCGTGAGCCCTGGTCGAGCGGGTACAACCGCGCGAGGGCCAGACCATAGGCCCAATGGCGTGCCAGCGCGATGACAGGCATCAACGGTCCCGCGCCGATGCCCGCGACGCCCGCGCCAAGCAGCGGGAACAGCGTGAGCCAGACCGCGAACACGGTCTCGAGCGTGACGTAGGTCAGGGGACTACAGACAGCGGTACTCAAGAGATTCGAGCTGTTCGGTACCGCGGTAACAGCCCAACCGTTTGGGTGGTCTCTTGATCACGCGATGGGATAGGGCTGAAGCTGCCGGCAAGGCACGTTGGGCCCTGTGGACCACACCCGATTTTTCATGGAAGCCGTGCGCGCCGCGGTGCAGCGGGGCCTGCTCAACGTCTAGCCGCTCCTGAGGCCGGTACCGCGGTACTGGTACATCCCGGGACCCTTTTGAGTACCCATGTCTGTAGTTGGGGCCGCGCGCCCGGTCTATCCTGCGACCGAGATCACAGAGAAGGAGGTGACCACATCGATGCGCCTCGTAACCGCACTCGCGACCCTGCTGGTCGTGGCATCACTCTTTTTGACGGCGCCGGTGCTGGCAGCGGACGACTCTATCCTGCCGCCTGGTCAGACCACCGTGCTAGACGACCGGGACGTCCGATAACCCCCTTGGGGTGGACGTCTACAGACGAACTCGAGAAAGGAGCGTGAGGGCAATGCGTTGGATCGTCGCGGTTGCTGTTGTGATGGCTCTGGCGATGGCGCTCACGGGTCCCGTCTTGGCCCAGGAACTCCGCATCTTCGAGAACATCGGAACGCAGACTGTGAGCCCCCCGCCACCCAGCGTTACCACTATCGTCCCGCCGGTCTCTCCTCAGACGACGAAGCTTGATGACAGAGGTCTCAGGTAAGGCGGCGCAGCAGAGTCCAGAGTAGTACGCGTGGGACTCCGGTTGTTGCCGGGGTCCCACGTTTTTCATCCGAAGGCATGCCGAAACTCGCGGACGGCTTTCGGGCCGTTGCGGGCGAGCCCGCGGTAGAAGGCCTTCCGGTCGGTGGCGCGATAGTCCAGACGCTCAACACGGAAGGGGACCAGTCGATCGCCCGCCCGCCGGCGCGTCACGACATCCAGGAAGTATTCGATGGCATTGGCGACGCTGGGTGAATCCGTCCAGTCGGATTTGTATACGGGAACGCCCGCCGCGCTGATGATCCAGCTCATGTTTGGCATCGAACCATAGGCCCGATGGCAGGCGCCGTCCAGGGCGTCAACGAGAATCGGACGGGAAACACCCAGTATATCCCGCAGGTCGCGCGCGTGCCGCAGTTTCTGGGCCATGGATGTCAGATGCGGATAGTGTTCGCCCGGATGGGCCTCGTTGGCATAGAGGAAGATCGATGTCCCAGAGCGGGAAGTCGGGGGCCGGCTGGCCCAGCAGGGGGCTCGCCTCGAAGTTCATCCATGGCTCGAATTTCTCCGGGACGAATTCATCGTAGTTGTACCGGGTCAGCAGGTCACTGCTCATGGCCATCCTCCTCCGGCTTCCAAAGGCGGAATTCAGGATACCACGGGACGTGTGTAAGGCAGGATACTGTCGCCGTTACCGAGGAGAGGTTCAATTGACATTGAGGTCGCGGGATGCGAAAGAAGACGGTCGTGACTATACTCGTGGTCACGGTGCTCGCTGCCGTCGCCGGGTATGTCGCCACACGAGCGCGTAACCTCCAGCCACAGGGACCCGACCGAATCCCCGACACGGGCCGGCAGACCCCGGCACCGGCCGCCGACCTGAAGCCGGCGCCCGACTTCGACATCATCCTGTATGAGGGTGTTGCCGACAGCGGGAGCAGAACACGGCTCTCCCAGCTCTGGGGAAAGGGCCGGCCGGTCGTTGTGAACTTCTGGGCGGGACTCTGTCCGCCGTGCCGGGCCGAGTTGCCGGACTTTCAGAGGCTCTACGACGAAAGAGCCGAAGGCCGCTTCATGCTCATTGGCGTGGATATTGGTCCCTTCATCGGTCTGGGCACGCGCGAGGAGGGCAAGGCCCTGCTGCGAGAGCTCCGCATCACGTTTCCCGCGGGCGCGGCCCTGGACGCCCGGACGGTGGGCGCGTACCAGATCCTGGGTATGCCGACTACGGTCTTCATCACTGCGGAGGGCAAGATCTTTAAGAAGCACGTGGGACTACTGACGCGCGATCAGATGGATGCGTTTGTCGCTGAACTGGTCGGAGCTTCGAAACCGCCGTGAAAGCTGCGGTCCGCCTGTTCTGCAGCGCGCTATTGATTATCGCGGGATGGCTGCGGCCTTCGGCCCAGCCGGATTCGGCCTGGGCAGGCCACACCGGCGAACCCATCCCGTTCGACATCGCGGAGTGGAAGACCAACTTCAAGAAGCACAGCGTGCACCTGGGCGAGATCCGTTCCGGCGGCCCGCCCAAGGACGGGATCCCGGCGATTGACCATCCCGTGTTCGAGTCCGCAGCGGCGGCCAACGCGTGGCTCAAACCGAATGAACCGGTGATCACATTCGACCATGCGGGGGAGGCCCGAGCGTATCCGTTGCAGATTCTTCTCTGGCACGAAATCGTCAACGATGTGATCAGCGGTCTGCCGGTAGCCGTCACCTTCTGCCCGCTCTGCAATACGGCCATTGTGTTCGACCGCCGCCTCGACGGGCGGGTGCTGGATTTCGGCACAACCGGGAAGCTGCGGTGGAGCGACCTCATCATGTACGATCGTCAGACAGAGTCCTGGTGGCAACAGATCACCGGGGAGGCCATCGTCGGCGAGCTCACGGGGCGGAGGCTCAGCGTGCTGGCGGCGCAGATCGTTTCATGGAACGCCTTCCGCCGGTCGGCGCCGCGCGGAAAGGTGCTGAGCCGCCGCACCGGTTTTGAAAGGCCGTACGGGCGCAATCCCTACGCTGGCTACGACGCCATCGGGAATGCGCCGTTCTATTACGTGGGACCGCGGGACAAGCGCCTCCCGGCCATGGAGCGGGTCGTGACCGTCTCGTTGGAGGGCGAGGACGTGGCGTATCCTTTCTCCGAGCTCGCCAGGGCGCGGGTAGTCCACGATACGGTCGCGGACACACAGATCGTGGTCTTCTACGAGCCCGGAACGGCGTCGGCGCTCCACCGGGCCGAGGTCGGAGCGGGACGTGACGTCGGTGCGGCAGGTGTCTTCGCGCCGAGCCTCAATGGCCGCCGGTTGACCTTTCGCCTGCGCGACGGTCGGATCATCGACACGGAGTCGGGGAGCGCGTGGACGATACTGGGCGAAGCCGCATCGGGTCCGTACCGTGGGACGCGGCTGACCCCGCTTGTCCATGGAAACCATCTCTGGTTTTCCTGGGCGGTGTTCAAACCGCAGACCCGCATCTGGAGGGCCCGCTGATGGATCCCGAGTGGAAATCGTGATGCGGATCGCGTGGCTGGCGTTTGCGGGCCTGCTGTTGGTGGGCGCGTGGTCCCTTCGGGCAGGGTGGCAGGCGCCTCCCATCGCGGCGCCTACCGCTGAGGTGGAAACCGAGGCCTCCGTCCGCGCACGTATGCGCCAGGTGCTTGGCCGGGATGACATTCTGCCCGTCTACCAGCCGCGATTCGTTTCCGCGTCCTCGGCGCGGTACCGCGACGATGAGCTGGTCCTCGGGGTCAGCGTCCGGGGCCAGAGCAAGGCCTACGACATTTCCACGCTCAACGCCCGCGAAATGGTGGTCGACTGGCTCGCCGGCACGCCGATCCTCGTCACCTGGTGACCACTCTGCTACACCGGTCTCGTGCATGACCGGCGCGTGAGAATTCCCGAGACGGTGGCGGCGCGGCTCGAGCAGGCGCTGCGCGCCCACCCCGGCCCGGACGGCCCCACGCGCCAAGTGTACCGTGAACTCCTGCTTTCGCGCCGCGGCGAGGGCCGCGTCACGATCTTCGGCAATCAGGGAGCGCTGTACCGCAACGCGATGACTTGGTGGGATCATGGCACGCACAGCGTCTGGTCGCAGGTCTGGGGGAAAGCGCTGCTCGGGCCGCTGCGCGGCACGCGGCTGGAAATCGCTCCGGCGTCAATCAGCCCATGGGGGACGTGGAAGGCCGAGCATCCCGACACCGAGGCCTTGAACGAGCCCCGGCCGGGCTTCCTGTTCCGCGAGCGCCCCCGGGACCGTTTCATCATTGGGGTCGTGCTCGGGGAGCACGCTCGGGGCTTCCACTTCCCGGCGGTCCGGCAGGCCGGCGTGGTGAACGAGCACGTGGGGCCGACCCCGGTCATGCTGCATGTGGACCCGAAGACCCGCAGTACCTCGGTCTTCCTCCGCCGTCTGGGCGACCGCACGCTGACGTTCGCGCTGAGGGAAGGCGCGCTGGTCGATCTCGAGACCGGCAGTACCTGGCAGCCTCAGCGGGGCATGGCGCTGGCGGGTCCGCTGAAGGGGGAGACCGTCAAATCCCTCGCCTACGTCCCGGCGTTTGAACAGGCGTGGCGGGACTTCTATCCAGATTCGACTGGTATCCGTAACGCGTAACCCAAGTTCTTGACCCATCACGCCGATGGGGCCAGCGCCTCCTTGAAATTGCGCTCGTTGGTCAGCCGCCCCAGCTCATGAGCCTCGTCTGCGGAGAGCAGGAGCGTCGTGGGGTGCTCGGAGACCCATCGCGCGCCGGCATCGGCTGTGCCGAAGAAGTGGACGAAGTGGCAGAAACTCTGGATGACATCCGCATCGAATGGGACCTTGGGGGCCAGAAACGAGACCATGGTGCCGGCCGGGTTGACCTGCCTGATCCGATCTGGCCCGACCACCAGGGAGATCCTCTCTTTGGTGATTGGATCTGTGGACTCGACGCGGGCGATCTTCCCGAGAATCCCGGGGATGAATAGGCTGTCCCAGGCGCACCACGTGTAGAGCGTGCGGCCATCGACCTCAAACCGGTGTGGCATCTCCGGGAGCGCCAGCCCCCAGAACGCGACGATCGCCCCCTCTCCGTCGTAATAGATCCCTGGCCACCCGGCCAGGGTGTCACGGACGCGGATCTCAGATAGCCCGAGGGCGCTCGCCAACATTTGGGGGGAGACCGGCTTGCCCTCCGCCAGCAGCCGATAGACCTGAACGGCGATCTTCCGATCCGTCGGTCCAGACCTTGGAACGGCCGCGGCGATTCTGTCTGCCAGTTCGTTCAGCTTTGCCGGATCGACGCGGGCATGCTTGAGCGGGTAGTCCAGGGCCTCCCCGAACGGGCTCATCCGGGCTCTGACCGGACAGACAGCGACGACAGCCTAACCGCGCCTGGGGCGCGGAAGGCTGTCCCGGTATGGCATGCCGTTCGCATCGACGCCCGAGGACGGCGCCGGCACAGGGGCAACATGTGGTCCTGAGGTGCCCGATGGCGGAACCGGCTTGACGGCGGTCGGCTCGTCGAACACGCGGAGCTCCATGTTCTCCCCTGCGGCCAGGACCGGGGCAGCGACAAAGAGCAACCCGACAACCAACAGTACCGATAGATCCACGATGTAGCGCACGGACCCTGCCTCCTCTTTGGTCAATTTACCCTGCGGTGGCGGTGCGCGCGGTCAGGGCGACCTCCAGCCGCTTCTTCAATTCTGCCTTCGGCGCATATCCGATGAATCGATCTACCAGTTTCCCGTTCCTGTACAGCGCCAGCGTCGGAATGCTCATGATCCCGTAGTCCATCGCGAGCCGCGGGTTCGCGTCCACGTCAACCTTCACCACTTTTACCCGCCCGGTGGACTCGCGGGCCAGATCCTCCACGATCGGGGCGATCATCCGGCACGGCCCGCACCAGTCGGCCCAGAAGTCGGCCAGGACGGGCAGATCGGCCTTCAACACCTCGCTGTCAAACGTATGCTCCGTGACGTGCACGGGCGTGCTCACCTCATGCACCTCCAGCGTTCTGCACACACAATACGGCAGACACGCGGTGCCGGCTACAGGCGCGGGTACTGTAATGGCGGCCAGGGTCCCGGTACCGTGGTACTGAGCGGATCCTAGTGCTTGGGAGTGCGCATGGACCGCATGGCCTCGAGGCGGCTGCGCAGATTGAGTTTCTGGAGCACCTGATGCACGTAGTTCTTGACCGTCTGGGGTTGGAGATACAGCCGCTGCGCGATCTCCTTGTTATCGAGGCCTTCGACAATCAGTTGGAGGATCTGCTCCTCGCGGCGCGTGAGGGGGACGGGCGGCGCACGATCATCCCCCGCTTTGAGGCGGGCGACATAACTGAACAGCGTCGTGACCACCCTGGGCGATACCGGGACCGTCCCCTGGGAAAGGGAGCGGATGGCCTGGACCACGTCGTCGAGGGAGGCGTTCTGTAAGATGCAGCCTGATGCGCCCGCTCGTACACACTCGATGATCGCCTGGTCGTCGTCGGCGACGCCGAAGACAAGAATCTTTGCACGAGGCACGCGCTGGCGCAGTTCGGCCATGAGTGCCGGTCCGTCCTGATGCGACGTCCCGACATCATAGAGGAGGATGTGATTCCCCTGGATCGGTTGATTGAGAGCCTCGCGGGCGCTGCCGACTGTGACAGGCACCTCCACGCCGGGCTGGCGGTTCAGCTGGTCCTTGATCCCTTCGCGAATCAGGTCGCTGAAGTGGATGATCCCGACGACTATGGGTTCGCTCACATACCTCAGTATAGCGTCGCCACCAGACAGGAGGCTGTGCGCAGGCTTACACTTCGATTGTCAGTCGATTGAGCACCGTGCTGACGGCGCCCAGTGCGTCATCGATGTCCGCCTCGCTCATCGGAAGACTGAGAGCCATCATCCCCCGGGGCGCGCTGAAGATCCCCTCCTGGAGCAGCGCCAGGTGGAACGCCGCAGACAGCGGCTGATCCGCAGTAGTCGTGTCGCGATAGTTCACGACCTCTGCGCCGGTAAAGAGCAGCGTCAGAAGCGAGCCGAGGCCGCTGGCGCGTGCCGGCACCGGAGAGGCGTCGAAGAGGGCTTGCAGGCCCCGTCGCAGCCGGTCGCCGAGCCGGTTGATTCGCTCGATCTCGGCCGCCGTCAGCAGCTCGAGGCCGGCAATTCCGGCCGCGAGCGTCACGGGGTTGGCGTTGAACGTTCCCGACTGCACCATCGCACCCGGGCGCGCAGGATCGTACAGCGCCATGATGCCGTCGCGTCCCCCAAACGCGCCCACGGGGAATCCGCCTCCAATGATCTTGCCAAGGACGGTCAGGTCGGGACTCACCCCGTAGATCCCCTGCGCGCCGTGATAGCCGAGGCGGAAGCTGATTACCTCGTCGAATATCAGCAGGATGCCCAGCTCCTGCGTGATCTCCCGGAGGAAACCAAGAAAACCATCACGCGGGAGGATCGTACCGGCGACGCCCTGTATGGGCTCGACGATCACGGCGGCGATCGCATCGCGATGGGCACGGAGGATAGCCTCCACCGCACCCAGGTTGTTAAAGGGAGCCACGAGGACGTCGTCGACGACCGAAGGAGGAATGCCCTTGCTTTCGGGCAGAGCCCGCGGGCTGGAGGCAGGGCCGGCCCCGTCCGGGTCCGGATGCACGCTGACCTCGACGGCATCGTAGCTGCCGTGGTAACCGCCCTCCATCTTCACGATCTTTTCTCTGCCGGTGTAGGCGCGCGCGAGGCGGATCGCGTGCATCGCCGCCTCGGTCCCGGAATTGGTGAAGCGGATCTTCTGCACGGACGGCAGGCGCTCTCGAATCATCTCACCCAGGATGGCCTGGCCCTCTGTTGGCGCGGCGAAACCTGTCCCCCGGGCGATCTGAGCCCGGGCCGCCTCAACGATCTTTGGGTGAGCGTGCCCCCAGATCATCGACGTGTAGTTGCCGAGCAGGTCCAGGAGGCGGTGGCCGTCCACGTCATACAGACGGCATCCCTCGCCCCTGCCGATATAGAGGGGGAACGGATCGAAGTAGGTGACGGTCCGGGTGTCCCCGCCCGGCAGGGCAACCTTCCCCCGAGCGTGGAGCTCGCGGGACTTCGGATGCCGCCCGACGTACTCGGCGATGACTTGAGCCTTGAACCGGGCAACAATTTCGGGAGAGAGC
Organism: Armatimonadota bacterium; assembly: GCA_052386995.1. GTDB lineage: Bacteria > Sysuimicrobiota > Sysuimicrobiia > Sysuimicrobiales > Humicultoraceae > JBQTJP01. Next base: position 6,586 of record JBQTJP010000325.1, on the reverse strand, counting down.
CGCTTTGTCGTTTCCCTTGTGGGGGCCGTCTCGGTCATGGTGTCATTCCTCGCCTGCCTCCAGACCACTGTACTATAAATCTCGGGCACCGATTGGAAGCCCTGAAGGAGCGCATGCCATGAGGCTTTACCTGGTGCAGCACGCGGAAGCGAAGAAGGAAGAAGAGGATCCGGATCGACCGCTCACCGAGAAGGGATGGCAGGATGCCAGAAGGGTCGCCCGGTACGCCATTGAATGGGCCGGGGTCCGCCCCAGCCGCGTCCTGCACAGCGGCAAGCTCCGGGCAGAGCAGACAACCTCGGTGTGGGAAGAGCACCTCGCGGTAGTGCAGGTCGGCCAGGCCGACGGCATGGACCCTATGGCCAACCCCCGGATCTGGGCGGACCGCCTGAGGCATGAGACAGAGGACCTGATGTTGGTGGGACATCTGCCCCACTTGCGCCGGCTGGCGTCACTCCTGCTCTGCGGCGACGACGGGCAAGAGGTTGTGGCATTTGAGAACGCGGGAATCGTCTGCCTGCAGGGGAACCCGGAGGGGCGCTGGTCGCTCAGGTGGATCCTCACCCCCGCAATCGTCAGACCCTGATGCGGCGGCAAAATGCCGTCACAGAGGCAATTAGGTTCACGGCGCCGTAGTAACCTCCGGATGCGAAGTGACGGTCAACCGACAGGAGGCTCGCAGCTTGCGACAGATGGTGCTCGTGATGATCCTGGCGATGCTCTTCGCTGGCGCGCCTGCGGTCGCTCAGGCGCCCTACTACGCGGGGAAGACCGTTGAGTTGCTGGTCCCCAGCGCCGTCGGCGGCGCGACCGACATTCTGAACCGGTTCCTGGCGCCGTTCCTGGAGAAGCACATCCCCGGCAGTCCATCGGTGCAGATTCGCAACATGCCGGGTGGGGGCAGCATCTTAGGCACCAACTGGTTCGCGGCGAACGCCAAACCGGACGGGACGACGGTGCTGGCCAGCACCGTGTCGTCAAAGGTCGCCTACATGCTTCAGAATCCCGCCGCCCGCTATGATTTCCGCAAGATGCGGCTGGTGGCGATCAACGGCAGTGGCGGAGTCTTCTATGCGTCGCCGCGCGCGGGCATCCGCCAGGCCGCCGACCTGGCCAAAGCGCAGGGACTGACGTTCGGCAGCAACGTCCCGCCGGGAGCGACCGTCCCCGCGCTGCTTGCCTTCGAGTTGCTGGGCGTCAACCCCCGCGTCGTGTTTGGATTCGAATCGCGTGGGCCGATCCGGCTGGCCTTCGAGCGCGGCGAGTTGAGCCTCGACTTTCAGGCGACGTTTGTTTACAACTCACAGGTGCTGCCCCAGGTCCGTGAGGGGAAGGTCGTCGGGCTCATGACGCTGGGGTTCATCAATGAGAAAGGCGAGATGGTGCGCGATCCGGCGGTGCCGGACTTGCCGACGGTCTACGAAGTGTACCAGCAGGCCTTTGGCCGCAAGCCCGACGGGCTGCTGAGGTGGAAGGCTTACCGGGCGCTGGTGGCAGCGTCGTGGACGTACGGGCGGGGGCTGTGGGTGCCGGAGGGAGCGCCGCCCGAGGCCCTGCGCGCGCTGCACGACGCGGTGGACCGAATGAACCGCGACCGCGAGTTCTTAGCACAGGCGAACAAACTGATGGAAGGATACCCGCTGCTGCGGGGCGACACAGTAGAGCGACAGGTGCACCGCTCCCTGGGTGTCACGCTGGACGTGGCCAAGTACGTGCGCGACCTGATGCAGGGGAAGTACGGCGTGTCGATCTGAGGCGCATGCGCGCAGAATTCGCCCGACCGACACGTGACAAAGTGGAGGTGAGCGACGTGCGGGCGATTGTCGTGGCAGTGATCCTTGCATCGGTGCTCGCGCTGGGCTTGCCGGCGAGCGGACAAACCTCGTATTACGCGGGGAAGACGATCGAGCTCCTCGTGCCCACCGCCGTGGGCGGCGCCACCGACATCCTCAACCGGTTCCTGGCGCCCTTTCTGGAGAAGAATCTCCCGGGCGCCACCGTGCGCATCCGCAACATGCCCGGGGGCGGAACGCTGCTTGGGATGAACTGGTTTGCGGCGAACGCGAAGCCCGACGGGATGACGGTCCTGGCGAGCACGGTCGCGTCCAAGGTCGCGTACATGCTCGAGAATCCGGTGGTCCGGTACGACTTCCGGAAAATGAGACTGGTCGCGATCAATGGGAGCGGGGCGGTCTTCTACGCCTCACCGCGCGGGGGGGCGCGGAACGCCGCGGAGTTCGCCAAGACCCAGGGCGTCATCTTCGGCAGCAACACGCCGCCGGGAGTGGAACTGCCGGCGCTCCTCGCCTTCGAGTTGTTTGGGATGACCCCCAAAGTGGTCTTCGGGTTTGAGTCTCGCGGGCCGATCCGCCTGGCGTTCGACCGAGGCGAACTGAACGCTGATTTTCAGGCCACGTTCGTGTACAACTCACAGGTGCTGCCGCAGGTGCAAGAGCGGAAGGTCGTCGGGCTGATGACGCTGGGGTTCATCAACGAGAAGGGAGAGATGGTGCGCGACCCCGCGGTGCCGGACCTGCCGACCGTATACGAAGTCTACCAGCAGGTGTTTGGGCGCCGGCCCGACGGATTGCTGCGGTGGAAGGCCTTTCGCGGGCTCGTCGCCGCGTCCTGGACGTACGGGCGGGGCCTGTGGGTGCCGGAGGGGACGCCTCCCGACGCGCTGCGCGCGCTGCACGAGGGCATCGACCGGATGAACCGGGACCGCGAGTTCCAGGAGCAGGCGAAGAAGCTGATGGAAGGGTACCCGCTCATTCGTGGGGACAGGGCCGAAGCGCAGGTGCACAAGTCGCTGCGCGTGACGCTGGATGTGACGAAGTACATTCGCGACCTGATGCGGGAGAAGTACGGGCAGACGATCTAGCGCGACGCGGGCGCGTGCGTGGTCATGCGGGAGGGCCCGGTACCTTGCTTCCAGGCCCTGGTATGATGTGGGGCTGGAGGACCGCTATGAGCGTGGGCACCAAGCACTGGACCCGGGAAGAATAGCCAGACCCCGATTAGTGGAGACGCTTCCTGGAAGCGACTATGTGCGGGCCGGCCTCGATGATCTTGCTCGCGGGGTCGAGTCTGTCCCGGCGCTACTGGTTTCCATCGGCGCGCCGCGCCTGCGAAAGCTTGGGTTTGTAGTTGAGAATCCTATTCCATCGCCGGAGCACCGCCTCTATCAACTGCTTAGCAAGTCCGACCCCGACGGAGCCCATTCCCGGTACAACGCCCTGATACGCCGGTTGGTCAGCTTCGAACGCGCCGCGGAATGCGGGCGCTAGCCGACGTCGACCGCATCCGGCGCTTCATGAAAGCGCTCGGAGACGAAGCTCCAGCGCAGACACGGGTCTACTTCACAGGGGGCGCGACCGCTGTCCTCTTGGGCTGGCGGCCAACCACCATCGATGTGGACATCAAGATCATCCCGGAGAGCGACAAAGTGCTGCGCGCGATCCCGCGGATCAAGGAAACCCTCAGCATCAACGTCGAACTGGCATCGCCCGCGGACTTCATCCCCGTGGCGGCGGGCTGGGAAGAGCGGAGCCGCTTCATCGCACATGAGGGCGGCGCGGCATTTTATCATTACGACCTCTACGCGCAGGCCCTGGCCAAAGTTGAGCGAGGGCACACGCAGGATATCGAAGACGTGCGCACGATGCTCAGGTTGGGGCTGATAGAATCCGAGCGTGCCTTGAGGTATTTCGAGGCGATCGAGCCGGAGCTGTACCGGTTTCCCGCCATTGACCCTCCATCGTTGCGCAGGGCTGCAGAGGCGATCTTCGGCCGGCGCTAGGGCCTGCGACAACCGGGAAACGTGAGCAGGTCCGGCACGTGATGCTCAGCGAACCACGAGATGTCGGGCTGCGCGCCCGGCCGCGGGGTGAGGTGTTGGCCAGACTGGGGTTCGTTGGCCTCGGAGTCATGGGCAGCCGTATCGCAAACCGGCTGATGGACGCGGGCCACACGCTCACCGGCTACAACCGCACCAGGCCGAAGGCGCAGCCGTTACTCGACGCCGGAATGCGCTGGGGCGAGACGCCCCGAGCCGTCGCCGAGGCTACGGACATAACGTTCTCCATGCTGACCGATACCGCCGCGCTGCACGCGGTCACCGCCGGACCGGACGGGATCCTGTCCGGCCTTGGTCCAGGCAAGATTTACGTCGACATGAGCACGTGCAGCCCCTCGGCCAGCCAGGCGCTTGCGGCTCAGGTCGCTGAGCGGGGCGCCCGCATGCTCGATGCGCCGGTATCTGGCAGTGTCAGCACTCTCGAGCAGGGAAGGCTCTCCATCATGGTCGGGGGCGACCGGGACGCGTTCGACCGGGCCCTGCCGGTTCTCCGCGACATCGGCCCCAAGGTCACGTACGTCGGTTCTAACGGTCTGGCCGTGTCGATGAAGATCGCCACGAATCTCAGCCTGGCCGTGCAGATGCTGGCGTTCTCCGAGGGCGTCCTGCTCGCGGAAAAGAGCGGAATCCCGCGCGCGACCGCCGTCGAAGTGCTGCTCAACAGCGTCATCGCCTCGCCGATGGTGACCTATCGCGGCCCCTTTGTGCTGAAGATGCCGGGTGAGGCATGGTTCGACGTGAACATGATGCAGAAAGACATGCAGCTTGCGCTCGAGATGGGGAAGACGCTGAACGTCCCGCTGCCGACGACGGCGGTCGCCAACGAGATGCTGACCGCGGCACGGGCGACGGGCCTGGAGAGGCAGGACTTTGCCGTGGTGTTCCAGGTGCTCGCGCGAATGGCCGGACAGACGGGGTAGGCGGGGCGACGGGATGGCGCGGTCGCCAGCCGCTCGCCGATCAGCGCCCCGGGGGAAGGCGGCGGCGCCCCGGGATGCAGCCATCAGTGCGGAGCAGGGGCTTGCGATGTACGAGCAGATGCTGACGATCCGCGTCTTCGAAGAGCACGTGAACGACCTCTACACAAGCGCGAAGATGCCCGGTCTCGCGCACCTGTATATCGGCGAGGAAGCCGTGGCGGTTGGGGTCTGCGCGGCCCTGCGCCGCGACGACTACATCACCAGCACCCATCGTGGGCACGGGCATTGTCTGGCCAAGGGCGCCGCGCTAGATCGAATGTACGCTGAGTTGTTGGGGAAAGCGGCGGGCTACTGCCGGGGGAAAGGCGGGTCCATGCACATCGCTGACCCAGAGACCGGCAACCTCGGCGCCAACGCGATTGTCGGGGGCAGCGCCGCGATCGCGACCGGCGCGGCGCTCTCCGCGAGGATGCGCGGAACGGATCAGGTTACCGTCTGCTTCTTCGGCGAGGGGGCGCTCGGACAGGGGGTTCTCTACGAGGCCATGAACATGGCATCGCTCTGGCGCCTGCCGGTGATCTACGTCTGCGAAGACAACCTGTACAACGAATACACGCCGCGCTCTGAGACCACCGCCGGGGATATGTCGGCCAGACCCGCGGCCTTCGGCATCCCACCGGTCGAACTCGACGGGCAGAACGTGCGCGCCGTCTACGCCGCCGCGCGGACGGCGGTGGATCGGGCCCGGGGCGGCGAGGGGCCGGGCTTCCTGATCTGCCACACGTACCGCTTTCGCGGGCACCACGTGGGCGATGTGAGCCGCGGTTACTATCGCTCACGGGACGAAGAGCAGCGGTGGATGGCCGAGCGCGACCCGCTGCGTCTCCTGGCGGGCTGGATCGTTGAACGCAAGATGGCCGACGCGGCGCTCCTCGAGCAGATTGAGAGCAGGGTGCGCTCCCGGGTCGCCGCGGCGCTGGAGTTTGCGCTGAGCGCGCCCTACCCGGACGCCGAAGAGGTCGACCGGCATGTCACCGCCTAGCCCGGCGGTAGGCGCGGGCCCCAGCGCGGCCACGCGCGAGATCACGTTCGCCCAGGCGATCCGGGAAGCGCTGGCGGAAGAGATGCGGCGCGATCAGCGCGTGTTCATCATCGGCGAGGATGTCGCCGAAGCGGGCACCCCGTTCAAGGTCTTGTCGGGCCTGGTAGACGAGTTCGGGCGCGAGCGCGTCATCGACACGCCGATCTCCGAGGCCGGGTTCACGGGCATTGGGGTAGGCGCAGCCATGACCGGGATGCGGCCGGTTGTGGACATCATGTTCGGCGACTTCATCGCGCTGGCGATGGACCAGATCGCCAATCAGGCGGCCAAGGTCCACTACATGTCCGGGGGCAAGCTCAAAGTGCCGATGGTCGTGCGCACGACCATGGGCGCCACGCGACGCTCCGCGGCGCAGCACAGCCAGAGCCTGCACGCGTGGGTCAGCCACATCCCGGGACTGAAGGTGGTTTTGCCATCGACGCCTTTCGATGCCAAAGGACTGCTGAAGACCGCGATCCGCGACGACAACCCGGTGGTCTTCTTCGAAGACAAGATGATGTACACGTTCAAGGGGCCGGTCCCGGACGACGACTACACGATTCCTTTCGGCGTCGCGGACATCAAGCGGCAGGGTACGGACGTCACGATCGTCGCGACGAGCAGCATGGTGCAGGCCGCGCTGGCCGCGGCGGAGTCCCTCGCCGGAGACGGCATCAGCGCCGAGGTCATCGATCCGCGCACGACCTTTCCGCTGGATGCGCGCGCCCT
>JBQTJP010000324.1:0-33874 GCA_052386995.1 Armatimonadota bacterium | reverse complement strand
CCGCTTACGTTGAATCTGTGAGTTCATTCTCGGCAGTGGCCACCAGCCTGTGACTCGCATCGCGTGAGAATATCCGACACAAAGGGACAATCCCATTGCTGGCGAGGTTGAGAACCGGCTCGGAGACTTGATTAGAACGGTGGCGCAGGAGCATGCGCGTGATCGCACGCCCTCACGCCGCGCTGCTCATGCCCGGAGCCGGTATGCGAGCGAGGTCCCCTGCACATGCTCGAACTTACCTGAATTCTACGGGGAGTGCCTTGCCCCCGAACCGAGGTGTGGTTTTTCGAACTATTCAGTAGATGAAGGAATTCCATGGTGCCGGGAGGGGGATTTGAACCCCCACGGGGTTACCCACACGCCCCTCAAGCGTGCGCGTCTGCCAAATTTCGCCATCCCGGCCCGTCAGTGCGGCCCGACGGAGGACGTCGGGGCGGAGCGACACTCATTATAGAGATGGGTGTGCCGAAGTGCAACGCATCGTAGCCTACGGTGCCCGCCCGTGCGGCGGCTCAGACAGCTTCAGGAAGCCGCTAGCCCCGAACCAGGGGGATGACCATCAGAATGGCCGCCAGCGCCACCGTCACCCAGAGGCGAATGACCTGCGGCCGGGGCCTGAACGGACGCCGGTAGACGAGGTAGAACGAATAGCCCAGCGAGAGCAGGGTCGCCGCGACCAGATACGGCCGGGCCGACTCAAAGAAGACCTGGGCTGTCGCGCCTCCTAACCCGAGGAGGCTCACCACCGGGGCGATCAGTCATCAACCCGCCGACAGCAGGCTGAGGATGAGCGACCGGAGGTCGATACCCTCGCGCATGACCCGTTACCTCAAACTAAGGTAGGCGAGTGTGCTCGACGTGAGGACGAACGCGATCGACACGCCAGCGGTAACGCGGGTCATCAGCGTCTCGCGCGGGCGCGGGCCGTGGAACATGCGCGCGCTGCCGCCGATGGCGCCCAGACCTTCTCCCTTTGGCCCCTGCAGCAGGATGATGCCCACCAGGGCCAGGGAGATGACGAGATGGATGATCAACAGTGGCTCGTGCACGGAACACCTCTCCGCTGCCGGTTCCGGCGCAGGGCCCGTCGCGCAGCACCGTCCATCGTAGCATCGGTCGTGAGCTGATACAACGCGGTTGCCCTCAGTTACCGAGGAGCGGCCGCGCCGACGATAGCCGCGAAGGCGGCCGCGTCCAGGCTGGCGCCTCCGACCAGGGCGCCGTCAATCTCGGACTGGCGGGCGAACTCCCCGATGGTCTCAGGGGTCACGCTGCCTCCATAGAGGATGCGAACCGAGGCCGCCTGCTCACCGAACCACTCGCCCAGCCATTTGCGCAGCAGCCCCGCGACGCGCCCGGCCTCCTCACCCGTCGCCGGGCGGCCCGTTCCAATGGCCCAGACCGGCTCGTAGGCAACGACGATCTGCGACGCCTGCTCTGGCGTGACGTCCATCGTGCCGATTCGAGCCTGCGTCTGTAGAATGCGCTCGGTGCGGCCGTCTTCGCGCTCTTCCAGGGACTCGCCGACGCATAGAATCGGGAAGAGCTCGTTGGTGAGAGCAGCGGCGACTTTGCGCCGCACATCTTCATCGGTCTCGCAGAACAACCTTCGACGTTCCGAATGCCCCACGATGACATAGGTGCAGCCGAGATCCCAGAGCATCGGCGCCGAGATCGCTCCGGTGAATGCCCCGCGCCCCTCCCAATGCAGGTCCTGGGCGCCGAGCTCCAGTTGCGATCCCGCGATCGCGCGTCCAACGTCGGCGAGGGCCGTGAACGGCGGGCAGAGCACGACATCGACGCCGCTCGTGTCGGCAAGACGCGTCTTGAGGTCCGATGCGAGCTCGACCGCCTCCCGTACGGTTTTGTGCATCTTCCAGTTGCCCGCCATCAATGGAGTCCGCATATTGTCTCCGATCGATCTGTCACGTCAGCGCCCGCGAGGGCTTCCCCTTCGCCGCCGAAGACTCGGCCTCCACCAAATCGTCTAGAGGTTGGCCTCGTCACACGTCCGCTCAGGGGAACCCGTCGCGGGCGTTACCATCATTTCGATCGTCATGTGTCTTGCAACACGGTGATGCCTGGCAGTTCGCGGCCCTCCAAGAACTCGAGCGACGCGCCACCACCGGTCGACACGTGGGTCATACGGTCGGCTAACCTCAGTTCTTCGACGGCGGCAGCGGTATCTCCGCCGCCGACGACGGTCACGGCTTTCGACGCGGCCATGGCTTCGACCACCGTGCGTGTCCCGCCCGCAAACGCTGGAATCTCGAAGATCCCCATGGGGCCATTCCAGAGGACCGTGCCGGCCGGGGCGATGGTCTTTGCGAACTGCGCCGCGGTCCTGGGCCCGATATCGACACCCATCCACCCGGACGGGATTGCGTCGACATCGACGACCTTGTGGTCGGCACCGGCGTCGGGTGCCGTCGCCACGACGACGTCTACGGGAAGGCGAAAAGGTACGCTGCGCCGGGCGGCGGTCTCCAGCAGTTCTCTCGCCAGCCCAAGCCGGTCGGTCTCACACAGCGACGCGCCGATCTCCTTTCCCTGCGCCCGTAGAAACGTATAGGCCATCGCGCCCCCGATCAGCAGCGAATCCGCGCGCGTGAGCAGGTGCTGAATCACGCCGATCTTGTCTGAGACTTTCTTGCCTCCGAGGATTGCCACGAAGGGGCGCTTCGGCTCCTCCAGGGCCTGGCCCAGGTGTCGCAGTTCCTTCTCCATGAGCAGGCCGGTAACCGCGGGCAGGTACGCGGCCACACCCACCGTCGACGCGTGCGCACGGTGAGCGGTCCCGAACGCGTCGTTCACGTACAGGTCGGCAAGCCGGGCCAGTGAAGCGGCAAACGCCGGATCGTTGGCTTCTTCCTCCGCGTGGAACCTGAGGTTCTCGAGCATGACCACCTCGCCCGGCTTCATGCGCGCGACCGCGGCCTCTACCGCCGGCCCCACGCGGTCCGGGAGCAATGGGACGGACTGGCCGAGCAACTCACTCAGTCGCTTGGCCACGGGCGTCAATCGCAGTGATTCATCGACGCGCCCCTTGGGCCGCCCCAGGTGGCTGGCCAGGATGACCTTCGCGCGGTGCTTCACCAGGTAGCGGATCGTCGGGAGCGACTCGCGAATCCGCCGGTCGTCCGTGATGCGGCCGTCTTCCATCGGCACGTTGAAGTCGACGCGGACCAGCACGCGTTTGCCATCGACGTCAACATCACGCACGGTCTTCTTCATGCGCATTCGCCGCTCCGACACGCGAGGGCCGCGGGCAGGAGCCCGCGGCCCCGAATCTGCGCCGACCTGCTACAGCCCGCGTTCGTAAAGATAGGCCACCAGATCGGCAACCCGGCACGCGTATCCCCACTCGTTGTCATACCAGCTCAGTACCTTCACGAAATTGTCCGTCAGCACGGTCGTCAGCGAGCCGTCCACGATCCCCGAGTGTGGGTCGCCTTTGAAGTCCATGGAGACCAGCTCTTCGTCGGTGTACCCCAGGTAGCGCTTCATGGCCCCTTCCGACGCGGAGCGAAACGCGCCGTTCACCGCTTCGGCGCTCGCCGGCTTCTCGAGCTCGCACACCAGGTCGACGATCGACACCGTGGGCGTCGGCACCCGGAGCGCAATCCCGTGCATCTTCCCCTTCAACTCGGGCAGCACCAGGAAGATCGCCTTCGCAGCCCCGGTCGCGGCAGGGATGATGTTGATCGCCGCCGCGCGCGCCTCGCGCAGGTTCTCGCCGACCACGTCCAAGATGCGCTGTGTGTTGGTATAGGAATGGACGGTCGTCATGTACCCCCGCTTGATGCCGAACTCGCGGCTCAGCACTTTGGCGGTGACAGACAGGGCGTTCGTCGTGCACGACCCGTTGCTCACGATGGCGTGCTTCTTGGGATCATAGAGCTCGTGGTTGACGGCCATGTTGACCGTGATGTCCTCGCCCTTGGCCGGCGCGCTGATCACGACTTTCTGCGCGCCGTGCTCGAGGTGTCCGCGGGCTTTGTCGGCAGCGGTAAAACGACCGGTGGACTCGACGACGACCTGCGCGCCGACCTTATCCCACGGAATCGCGGCGGGCTCGCGCTCCGAGAACACCTTGATCGCGCGGCCGTCGATCACGAGCTCACTGTCGCGGGCCTGCACGGTGCCCGGGTAGCGGCCATAGTTGGAGTCGTACCTGAAGAGGTGCGCGTTGGTGTTGAGGTCGGCGATGTCGTTGACGGCGACGACCTCGAGGTCCTCTGGATATCTTTCGAGCATGGCCTTCAGCGACTGCCGGCCGATGCGCCCAAACCCATTGATGCCTACGCGGACCGCCATGGCCCCCTCCTCTCATCCGGGCGGCGCCCGCCCGGATTCACCAGCCCTCCACCGACTTGCCGCCTGTCGCCGGCCGCCGCGCGTCGCGCGGATTGCCCCGCAGGTAGCTCATGATGACGTCGCGGCGGATGAAGCCGACGTTGTCAAATATCCGGATGCTGAAGGCGATCACCGCCCCCAGGTAGATGTCGAGCCCCAACAGATCGCCGATCCCGGCCAGCAGCGCCGCGAACGCCGCGTTGACCACGAATCCCGACAGGAAGATCGAGAGCGCGAAGCGGCCCTCGAGCTGCGCGCGCAGCCCGCCGAGAATGGTGTCGATCGCCGCCAGGATGGCGATGGCCGTGTACTTGACGTACCCGAGCGGGATCTCCACGGAGAACACGAAGCCGAGCAAGACCCCCAGGATCAGTCCCAGCACTGGCAACCACATCGGCGTTACTCCTGTACGGTGATGGTCGTGTGCTCGAACCGATACGTTCCCCGATAGGCCGGCACCTGCACGAGCCGGCGCACCGTGAGGCGGATTGGAAAGTCGAACGCCGCGAGCAACTCGAGGCCCCCGCCCGGCTGCCGCAGGTACTGTCGTAGACGCGCCGGATCGCCGATCGCAGTGATGACGTACGGAGGGGCCACCCGTTTGGTATTGCAGAGGATGGTCGTTCCAACGCAGTTGATGCCGGTGCTCGCGACGATCCGCTCGCCGTTGAGGGCAATCGCCTCCGCGCCCGCCGCCCACAACTCTGCGACAACCGCGGCGATGTCACTGTAGTGCAGAATGGTCTTGTTGGGATCCTCTCCGGGCAGCGGTGCACGCCTGCTGTCGTTCAGCTCGAGGACGATTCCGGGGCCTTCCAGCGGCGTGAGCCCCACGAGCGCCCGCATCTCCTGAAGCGATCGCGCCGTGCGCGCGGCGGCAGTCCGGCCTTCGGTCGCCGCCCGCTCGTAGTCCACGAGTCGCGCCCGCAGTTCCACCACCTGCGTTTCCAGCGCCGCCCGGTGGCGCTCCTGATCCCGCAGCGTAAAGGCCAACTCGGCCAGTTGCGTGGAGGGAATTCGGAGGGCGCGCTTGATCAGCCACTCGGTGCGGATCTGCGCGACCATGACGAATCCCACGAGCGCGAGCAGCACCGCCAGGGCTGCCTGCCAGCGATGCACCTGTCCCCGGAAGGACGCCTGCCCGAGACCCACCTATCCTGCCGCCTCCTTGGCTTCCAGTTTCTTCTTTATACGCTTCAAACGGAAGACGTCTTCCCGAGCCCGCTGCTCTAACACCGAGGCGATGAAGCGGATCTCCGACCGCAACCGCGGGATCACGACCTGCTCCAGGGCGTTCACGCGCCGGGTCGTCTTCTTGATCTCTTCGCCGATCTTGCGAAGCTTGATCTCCGTGGCGGCCACCGCCAGGATGGCGCCGATCATTTCCTCGAAATTGGAGGTGCTTTCGATCGTCCGGGCACTGGTCGCGACCGGATTCTGGCCTCGCTCCAGTAGCGGCCGGCGCACGTCGGCGATCGTCACCTCGGGAATCTTCGTCCCCCAAAGGTTGCGGATATCGATCGCGAGCATGATGTCGCGCGCGGCGGGGAGCGCGGCGGCCTCCAGCGCCTCGCGGCCTTCCAGGGCCTTGGCCAGGGTCAGCATGACGTAGGCTTCGCGGGAGGCTGCAGCGAGGCGCTCACGAGCGGCCAGCGATTCGCGGACGATCTTGAAGAAGTCGGCCACCAGCGCGTCCCGCTTGCGCTTGAGGAGGTCAACCCCCTGGTCGGCGATCTCCCGCTGCTTACGCCGCTGCAGCAAATTCATGCGGGTTGGGCTGATGACCTCTGCCATGCCGTCGGCTCCTCAATCCTCCCGAACGTATCGCTTCGGGACGTCCATTAGATCCGCGCCTTGTCCTCCCAGAGTTGTTCCATCTGCGCACCGTAGTACATGTTTACGTGATCCTGCTTAATGCGCTTCAGCTCGCCCTTCGGGAACATCGAGACCAGCTTCCAGCCCAATGTCAGGGTCTCCTCGATCGTGCGGTCGGTCTGGCCCTGGCCCAGGAACTGCTTCTCGAACTCGTCGGCAAACTTCAGGTACAGTCGGTCACGGTCAGTCAGGGCCTCCTCGCCAATGATCGCCACCAGACGTCGGAGATCAATACCATTGGCGTAGGAGGCAAAAATCTGGTCCTTGACGTTCTCATGGTCGGCGCGGGTCCGGCCCTCCCCGATGCCATCTTTCATGAGGCGCGAGAGGCTGGGGAGCGGGTTGATCGGCGGGTAGATCCCGGTTCGGTGTAGGGCACGGCTCAACTCAATCTGGCCCTCAGTAATATAGCCTGTCAGGTCCGCGATCGGGTGCGTTCTATCATCATCCGGCATCGTGAGAATCGGTAGCTGGGTGATCGAACCCCTGCGCCCGAGCACGCGACCAGCCCGCTCGTAGATCGATGCCAGGTCGGTGTACATGTATCCCGGGTAGCCGCGCCGGCCCGGGATCTCTTCGCGCGCCGCACCGATCTCGCGGAGACTTTCGCAATAATTGGTCATATCGCTGAGAATAACGAGGACCTGCATGTTGAGTTCGAAGGCGAGGTATTCGGCCGTGGTCAGCGCGACTCGAGGTGTCATAAGCCGCTCAATGGCTGGATCATCTGCCAGATTGAGGAACACGACACTGCGTGCGAGCGCGCCGGTCGCCTCGAACTGCTCGATGAAGTACGCCGCCTCGCGCTGGGTGATGCCCATCGCACCAAAGACGACCGAGAACTCTTCGGCCGCGCCCAACACTTTGGCCTGGCGCGCAATCTGCGCGGCGATCTCATTATGCGGCAGTCCAGCGCCTGAGAAGATCGGCAGTTTCTGGCCGCGCACTAGCGTATTCAGCCCGTCGATCGAAGAGATCCCGGTCTGGATGAACTCCTGCGGTCGCTCCCGGGCCACCGGATTGATCGGCGCACCGATGATCGGCACGCGCTTTTCGGGAATGATGGGCGGCAGGCCGTCGATCGGGTCGCCCAGGCCGCTGAACCGGCGCCCGATCATCTCACGCGAGCAGGAGATCCGGGCCACCTCCTCGCGCAGGCTCACCGACGTACGACCGAGGTCCAGGCCCGCGGTCTCTTCAAAAACCTGAATGACGGCGTTCTTCTCCGAGACCTCGATCACCTGACCGCCGCGCACCGAGCCGCCGGGCAGGTGGATGTTCACCACGGCGCCGTAAGCCAGGTCCTGGGCACCTTCCAGGAAGAGCAGCGGGCCCGAGATGTATGAGATCGACTGGTACTGCTTGGTCGCCAGCTCCATGTCCTATGCTCCTCCCGCCGCCGCCTTGGCCCCGAACGCCTCCGGCAGCCGTTCGAGCCAGCCCTTGATATGTGCTGCGAACTCTTCGTTCTTGACCTCCTTCATGCGCGCAATCTCCTCTATCTGCTTGAGGTTGAGGATCTCGTCCATCAGCATGCCGCGTTTCAGGGCGCCGCCGGCCTCATCGTAGAAGAGGAGGATCGCGCGGAGCATCCCGTAGGCTTTCTCCAGCGAGCAGTACGCATCGACATCGGAGTAGGCGGACTGCTGCAGAAAGTCCTCGCGCAGCATCTTCCCGACCTCGATGATCAGCCGCTGGTCGTCCTGCAGGGCATCAGGACCGACGAGTGTGACGATCTCCTGCAGCTCCGACTCTTTCTGCAATAGCGCCGATGCACGGTCACGCAGATGCTCGAAGTCCTCGGGCATATTCTCCCGATACCACTCTTTGAATAGCGACGTGTAGAGGCTGTAGGACCGCAACCAGTGAATCGCCGGGAAGTGGCGGCGATAGCCCAGGCTACCGTCAAGCGACCAGAACGTCCCGGTGATGCGCAGGGTAGACTGCGTCACGGGCTCTGAGAGGTCGCCGCCTGGAGGAGAAACCGCGCCGACGACTGTCACCGAGCCGTTGCGTTCTGGCTGCCCCAGGCAGACCACGCGGCCGGCGCGCTCGTAGAACGCCGCCAGGCGGCTGGACAGGTACGGCGGGTAGCCCTCCTCGGCCGGCATCTCCTCCAACCGGGACGAGATCTCACGCATCGCCTCCGCCCAGCGGCTGGTCGAGTCTGCCATCACCGCGACTTTGTAGCCCTGGTCGCGCCAGTACTCCGCCATCGTGATGCCGGTGTAGACCGAGGCCTCGCGCGCGGCGACCGGCATGTTGGACGTATTGGCGATGATGATCGTGCGCTCCATCAGCGGCCGCCCAGTGCGCGGGTCCTCCAGTTCCGGGAATTCGTCCAGAACGTGCGTCATCTCATTGCCACGCTCGCCGCAGCCGACGTAGACGATCACGTCGGCGTTGGACCATTTCGCGAGTGTCTGCTGCATGACGGTCTTCCCCGAGCCGAATGGCCCGGGGATCGAGGCGGCGCCGCCCATCGCCACCGGGAAGAGCACGTCAATGATGCGCTGCCCGGAGATGAAGGGCTCGCGGGGATCGAGTTTACGCGCAACCGGTCGCGGCTGGCGCACCGGCCAGCGGTGGAACAAGCGCAGTTCAGTCCCGTCGGACAGGCGTCCGAGGACCTCGTCGACCGTGACCTCACCCGATCGCATCTCGGTGACCTCACCGCCCCGTGACGTCGGGGGCACCATGATGCGGTGCTCGAACAGGAACTCCTGAACCGTGCCGATCGCGTCACCGGGACGCACCTTCGCGCCGCGCGAGACCTTCGGTGTGAACGCCCAGCGCTTCGACCGGTCGAGCGCTTCGGTGACGGCGCCGCGGGCGATGAAGTCGCCGGTCATCTTGCGCACATGGTGCAATGGTCGCTGGATGCCGTCGAAGATGCCGGTGAGCAGGCCTGGGCCCAACTCGACCGACAGCGGAACCTCGCTGCTGACCACCTGCTCCCCCACGTACAGGCCGGACGTATCTTCATACACCTGGATGAAGGCCGTCTCGCCATCCAGCCGAATGATCTCGCCCAGCAGGCCTTCCTTGCCGACGCGCACCAGGTCGTTCATGCGCGCCCCGGGAATACCGCGCGCGATAACCGCCGGCCCGGAGATCTTGATGATCGTGCCCTCCGTCGCCATCTTGACCCTCCGCTACCGCAATTTCACGTAGAATCCGATGTGCTCTTTCACCAGCCGTGCCACGTAGGCTTCGCCACTCTCTATCTCGACCTGCGGCGCCGGAAACGGCACGATGATCGGCAGGTCGCGGCCGCGCATCAGCCGCGCGCGTTCCTCATCGGTCCCCTCCAGCAGCGCCTCGTTCACCGCCACCAGGCCATAGTCAAGGGTCACGAACTGGCGCAGGTGCTCCAGCCCTTCCTGCGGGTTCGCGGCTTCGCGCACCTCGACGCCCGCCAGCCGGAAGCCGGTTGCGGTCTCGGGGTCGGTGATAATGCCGAGCTTATACAACGACCATCTCCCGCCTCACTTGCTCCCGCGGCAGACCCAGGAACTTCCCGCGGGCGATCAATCGTAGATTTGCGACCTCGGCCGACTTCATCGCCAGGTAGCCGATGATGAGATCGAGTCCCAACGGATCTCTAAGATAGCGCGCCGCAAGGTCCCGGGCGGCATGCAGGTCGAGTGTGCGCTCGAACGCCACGAGATCGGTAGGCAGCTCGCGGACCGGAAATCCGTGCACACGCAGCCGCTCCCACGCCTGCGCCTGCGTCTGCGGAGAAGAGAGCGCGAGAAAGAGCTTCTCGGTGACCACCGCCCCCGCGTCTTCCGGCAGGGGGATGAAGAACTTCTTCCGCCGGTCCTCCGGCAGGTTCCCAGCGGACGCGAGTTTCAACGCGGTCTTCACATTGGCGGCATTGATCTCAGCGACAGCGGTTTCTCGCAACGCGGCCGCATCGCCTCCGGCTCCGGCCGTCCGCCGCGACACGTACGCGGCGTAGGCGCGCTCGAGCGCGAGCTCGATCGACATCAGGTCCTTCGTTGTCACGTACTCGGCAACGCCCGCGGCCATGCCCGGGGCCAACGGATGGTCGAGAGATTCGAGCGTGCCGGCGATGCCGGTGACGTCGGGGTACCCGGCCATCTCCTTCAGCACCACCTCGCCGAGAGTGCCGGCGGGCACGAGCGCGCCGGCGATCTCATCGACCGGACGGCCGGCGTGCTTTCCCCGCGCGATCGCGCGGAGATTCGCCAGGTCCCACCGAAGCAGCAGGATTTCAATCAGCGCACGAGGCCGGCCGTCGGCGAATCGCAGGATCGCGCGCGTGGTGCGCTGCAGGTTGGTCGTGAGCGCCTCGTCGACCGCCCGCAGGCCCTGGTAGCGTAAGAGCGCCTCTTGGAGTTCGGGCCCGTACGGCGTGGCGGCCAGGGCCTGGAGGAACGCGTCCATTGTGGGCACCGCCAGCAGATCTTCCAGGCGCGAGGGCGGCAGCAGACGGCTGCGCATGGCGCGCACCCGCGCATTGATATACGGAAAGTCAGGCATCGTCCCCTAGTGCGACCCCCAGAGCGTCCTGGCAACCTCGGCCGCGAGCATTGGGCGCGCGCGCTCCAGCCGGGAGCCGAGCGTATTTGTCACCATGAAGCGTCCTTCGGGCGACGAGATGCGGGCCCCACCCTGGACCGACGGATCGGTGCGCACGGCAACTTTTCCTACGCGGTCCCCCAGCTTCATCATGACGAGTACCGCCTCAGCGGTATCCTTATCGGAAGGGTTCACGGTCACCACGGCCTCGGCTCCCAGACCGCGCAGCGCCTCCTCGATGAACGCCTCCAGGATGTGGGGATAGCGCTGGCCGTTGCCGGCAAACCGCATGAGCTCGGCCTCGGCCAGTGCGAAGACCCGCCTGATCTCCTCCTCCTTGGCCTGCAGGACGAGGGACGACGCGCGCAGCTGCGCGGTGCTCTGCGCCTTGACGACGGCGGCCTTCGCCTCGGCGTCCAGCCGGGCCCGGTGCGCTGCCAGCAGCTCCTCCGCCTCGCGGCGCGCCTGCGCGAGAATGGCTTCTGCCTTCTCACGGGCCTCGGCCAGCAGCTTCTCACGCTCGGCCGCAGCCTCGCGCTCGAGGAGAGTGATCAGCTCGGAGCTCATCTCGTGGGATCCGCTTTAGATCCTCTGGACAATGAAGAACGCGACGAGGAAACCGAAGATGATCAACGTTTCGGGAAGCACGAGGAAGATCAGCATCTGTCCGCCGATCTCGGGGCGTTCGGCGATCGCGCCGGCCGCGGCCGCGCCGATGCGAGACTGCGCCCACGCCGTGCCGATGGCCCCTCCGAAGATCGCGATCGCGGCAGCGAGACCCAACAACCCGTGCGCAATTGTGAGCTCCTTGGCCGCACCAGGCGTCGCTTCGGCTGCAACTGCCACCGACGCGGTCGCCAGCATGATCGCTCCGACTAATCCGAACATGTACAGCGCTTTCTTCAACCTAGTCACCTCCTGTTTTGTGCAGCGGCTGGTACGAGTTACCTGTCTCATCGTGATACTTGAACTTGGTGAGGAATTCGACCCAGTTCAACCGCGCGGGCTGAATGACGTGGCCGGCAAACGTGAAGACCAGAATTCCTAACTGGATGATGATCCCGAGGAGAATGCCGATCCATATCGGTCCGAACATGCCCCCGAGCTCGTTAGCGACGTTCGCCAGCACCGCCGCCGCGAGCCCCACGCCAAACAACCGAGCGTACGAGAGCACATTGCCCATACCCGAGATGGCCTCGAGCAGCCACATCGCCGCCATCCGGTTCAGGACAATGCCGATCAGGACAAATACGAGGAAGGCCGCGGCCAGCGCGATACCGGGAGTGAAGTAGCTCGCAGGCAGGATGTTGCCCATGGCGCCGAGGATGGCGAACAGGGCCGACACCCCGCTAATCATGGCCAGCGACTCCAGCACACCCACGAGGTGGCGGTGGCGCACCGCGATCATCAGATGGAGCAAGTAGCCCAGCATCACCTGTACGAGCCCCGCGGCAACGGTGATGTAAAAGAACGTCGTGGTCAATTCCACGCGGTTGAAGATCGGCTGCACGTGGAAGTGGTGCTCGATAAGGTTGCCAAACACCTCGAGATACAGCACGCCAAACAGGATCGTCCAGATGGCCAGAATCCGGACAATCCACGACATGTCGGCGAGCGCGTCGGGCGGGACGCGGATCCCCAGATTGATGCGAACCCAGGGAATCTCGATATCCCACGTCTCCCCATGTTGCGCCTTGTTCCGCATCCACCAGCCAAACGCGAAAAGCAGTATGCCGATGGCGACATCCCCAACGACCATCCCCACAAAGATCGGAAAGAAGATCGCCAGATACACCGTCGGGTCGAGGGTGCCGTACCGGGGAGGCCTGAAGAGGGCCAGCAGCCGCTGAAACGGCCGGATCGGGGCCGGGTTGTCCAGCAGCACCGGCACGCCCGCGGTGTCGTGCGGATCGGCGGGGACATCGTGCACGATGACGTCATGACCGAAGCGGCGCCGCAGCGCCGCGCGCACCTCCGCCATGCGGGACGCCGGCGCCCAGCCGTACAGGATGAACGTGTAGCGCGACTCGACCAGATTGGGCAGCGCGCGCAGTCGGGCGAGCCGGTCGGCGACGAGCCCTCGGATGGCGGTGACGCGCGGCCGGTAGCGCCGGGCGGCCTCTGCCAGCGCGGCATCGATCTCGGCGAGTTCCCTGGGCAGCGCCTCGCGCCGCTGCTGCATCAAGCGTACCGCTTCGGCCGGACCCGCCTCCGCATATCGCGCCGGGAGCCGCAGCTCCGAGATGCCGGCCTGCGTGAGGAAGTTGCGCACGGCTTCGGCATCGCGGTGCAGAAACGCGACCACGACGCCGATCTTGCCTTCCTCGATCGTCCGGCTCACGACCTCCACGCGCCCATTGGTCAGTTCGTTGAGCTGATTCCGCAGTGCCTGCACGACCGTCAGGTCTTTCCCACGCAGGATGAACCCAACGGTCTCCACCGACTTGCTGTCCCGCAGCGCGCCGAGCAGCGGCGAGAGCACACGGACCGCGCCTTCATACGTTTTGATCAACTCCCGTTCTTCTTCAGCCTCAAGCCGCCGGCGGCTGAGTGCGCGGACTTCATTTTCGATCGCGGCAAGCGCGCTCTCCAGGGCGTCGACATCGGCATCGGCGAGGTCAGCGGAATCGCCACCTGGGATGTGCGAATCGCCGGGTACCGCGGGCAGCAGACCGAGCAGGGCGTCCGCGCGTATGCGAAGCCGCTCCAACGCGGCCTGCTGTGCCGAGGCCGTCTCATCGAGCTGCAGCGCGCTGAGCGACGCCTCTTCGGCCTCGATACGGTCGACATGCAGCACGCCCAGGCGCTGCACTTCCTCCATCACGGGCGCCAGCAGACGTTTCGGGCCGAACACGAGCACCCGACGCATCTCGACGATCATGCGGGGGTCCCTTTCACGCGGTCATGCCTTTGATGACGCGGTCGACGACCATCTGGACCGCCTGGGCCTGACGCGCGGCCGCCTGTTTGCGCAAGGACTCGACCTCTTTGGCCGCGCGCGCCTGCAGGTCGTCGTTGATGCGGGCCACCTCCGCGGCCACGCGCTGTTCATACTCGCGTGATGCGGCCGCGGCCTGCGCGCGGGCCTCATTGAGGATCCGCTCGGCTTCAGCGCGCGCCCGTGCTTCGAGCGATGCGGCCTCGGACCGCGCGCCCGCCAGCAGGGTTTCGAGATCGTGCTCTTTCTTGGCGATCAGATGGAGCAGATTGTCGTCCCCTGCGTGGTGCTCACCATGGCCCGACTTTGCGCTCATGCGCCCGCCCTCGTCGCGCTGTCAGCAAAACGCCCCCAGGACGCGGTGCCCGGGGGCACACGACCTGCGCGATGATAGCAGGGACCCCAAACAAGCGTCAAGGGAACCGCGGATCCGGGCAGCATGCGGCTTCGCGCCGTTTTTCTCCGATTCCTTCCTTCGTTAAAACCGCAGGAGCGGCGCGGCGGCCCCGACCAGGTTGATGAACGGCTGCGGGTAGAGGCCAATCAGGAGAGTGCCGAGCGCGGTGATGGCCAGGGCCAGCCGCAGCGTGGGCGACTCCCCGACCGGCTCGAGCGACGGGGCGGGCAGGAGGTACATGACGCGGATGACGTTCACGTAGTAATACAGCGAGATCACGCTGTTGACGATCCCGACAATCGCCAGCCACAGCAGCCCGTTGTTCACGGCGCCGCCGAAAATGTAGAACTTGCCGAAGAATCCGGCAAGCGGCGGGATGCCGGTCAGCGAGAGCATGAAGAACAGCATCAGGAGCGCGAGGAACGGAGAGCGCTGCGCCATGCCGGCATAGTCGGCGATGTCGTCGGACCCGAGCCGCTGTCCGACCGCCACCGCGATGAAGAAAGCGCCCAGGTTCGTGAACGTGTACGCCAGGATGTAGATGAGCAGGCCCGGCGTCCCGAAATCCCCCTTGAATGCCGCCACGGCGATGAGGATGAACCCGGCGTGCGAGACGCTGGAGAAGGCCAGCATCCGCTTGATGTTCCGCTGCGGCAGGGCCAGCAGGTTGCCCAGCGTCATCGAGACGGCCGCCAGGCCCGCGATCAGAACAACCCAGTCGACCCGGCTGGGTTCGAACGCGACCAGCAAGAGGCGCACGAGGGCGGCGAATCCGGCCGCCTTGGAGGCAACCGAAAGATAGGCCGCCACGGGCGTCGGCGCGCCCTCATAGACATCCGGGGTCCACTGATGGAACGGCACCATGGAGATCTTGAACCCGAAGCCGGCCAGCGACAGACCGAGCGCCACGATCAAGGCGGGCTGCGGAGCCGTCCGCACGCGATCAGCGATCGCGTAGAGCGCGGTCTCGCCGGTTAGGCCGTAGAGGATCGTGAATCCGTAGATCATGATCGCCGAGGCCGTGGCGCCAAACAGGAAGTACTTGATGCCTGCCTCGGTACTGCGGGCATCCGCCTTGAAGTACCCGGCAAGCACATAGGATGTCAGGCTAACGAACTCGACGGCCAGCGCCAGCAGGATGAGATCGGCACTTCCGGCCATGAGGATGAGGCCGAGCGCGGTGAAGGTCAGCAGAATGTACAGTTCCCCTTCGTAGCTCGTCTGCCCCCGGAAGTAATCCATTGCCGCCAGAATGACAAGAATCGTGGAGCCGACAACGATGAGCTTGAAGAAGACCGCAAACCCGTCGACGGCGTACGTGTTGAAAAAGACCGTGCGCGCAGGTTGCCCAATCATGCCAAGAATGGGCAGCAGGCAGAGGACGAGTCCGGCCATCGCCACCCATCCCACGGCGACCTTGCGATCCCGATCCGTGAAGAGATCGAACACGATGAGCAGCAGCCCAAGGCCGGTGAGCCACAACTCCGGCGCCAGCGCCCAGAGATCTTCCCGCGGGATCGGCATCGCCGGCTCTTACTTCAGCCCGGTGACCAGACTGGTCATGGCGACATTGATGACATCGAGCAGCGGCCGGGGATAGATGCCGAAGATCACCATCAGAGCGGCCAGCGGCACGAGCGAGATCGCCTCGCGCCGGTCGATATCGGGCAGCGCCGTCCACCGCGGGTTGGGAGGTCCCAGGAAGATCCGCTGGATGGTCCACAGGAACATCGCTGCCGAAAAGAGCACGCCGGTCACGGCCACGGCGGTGAGCTTGGGGAAGACCCCGAACGCCCCGACGAACACCAGGAATTCGGCCACGAAGCCCATCAGCGCCGGCAGCCCGAGGGAGGCCAGCATCGCGATGATCGTGAGGCTGCCGTACACCGGCAGCGGACCCCAGAGCCCGCCGAAATCGTCCACGCCGCGCGTGTGCGCCCTGTAGTCGTAGATGACGCCCACGATGAGGAACAACGCCCCCGTAATGACACCGTGTGCGATCATCTCGAAGACAGCGCCGTTGAGCGCGATCGTCGCGGACGCCGCCTTGGTGGCATCCCCGACGGCGGCGGCGGCAGCGGCAACCCCCAGCATCACGTACCCCATGTGGTTGACGCTCGAGTAGGCCACGAGCTTCTTGAGGTCCGGCTGGGCCATCGCGACCAACGCGCCGTACACGATGCCGATCAGCGCCAGGACGGCGACGATCGGCGCGTACAGTTTGAACGTCTCCGGCAGCATCGGCAGGCTGATGCGGATGAAGCCGTACGTCCCCATCTTCAGGAGGATGGCGGCCAGGATCACGCTGCCCGCCGTCGGCGCTTCGACGTGCGCGTCGGGCAACCAAGTGTGGAACGGCCACATGGGGACCTTGATGGCGAACGCCAGGAAGAATCCCCAGAACGCCAGCCCTGCCAGGGCCGGCGCCTTCGCCAGTGGCTGCTGGCGGATGAGCTCCAGCATCCCGAACGTCCGCGGCTCGGCGTTGAAATACAGCAGCAGAATTGCCAGCAGCATCGCCAGCGACCCGATCAACGTATAAAGGAAGAACTTGATGGCGGCGTACTCTCGTCTGGGCCCGCCCCAGATGCCGATGAGGAAGTACATCGGCACCAGCGAGACCTCCCAGAAGACGTAGAACAGGAAGAAGTCAAGGGAGATGAACACGCCCAGCATCCCGGTCTCGAGCAGCAGGAACAGGAAGAGGTACTCCTTCAGACGCAGGTCGATGCGCCAGGAGTACACGATCGAGAGCACCGTCAGCAGCGTCGTCAGAACGATCAACGGCAGGCTCAACCCGTCGATCCCGAGGTGATAGTTGATGCCGATTCCCGGGATCCACAGGTAGCGCTCCTCGAGCTGCATCCCTGTCTTGCCGATCTCGAACGGCCCAAACAGCCACAGCGAGGCCAAGAGCGTCAAGACGGATGTGATGAGCGCCACCTGCCGCATTGCGGGCTGGTTGGTCTTGGGGATCAACAGCACCATCAGCCCACCGAGCAGCGGGAGAAAAACCGTGATCGTCAGCAGGTAGCGTTCCATCCAGTTCGACGCCTCCTATTCAAAAAACGAGATGTGCTCAACCGGCGTCGGGCAAGCCCGACGCCTCCTCAGCTATCGGGCTCGCCACGCTCGCCTTAACGCTGTCACACGCCATCCTCCAACCGCCACACGAGATGTGCTTCACCGGCGTCGGGCTTGCCCGACGCCTCCTCAGCAATCGGGCTCGCCATGCTCGCCTTAACGCTGTTACCTTTCATCTAAAGAGTCCGGCTGCGAGCAGGATGATCACGCCGAGCGCAATGGCCAGCAGATAGTTCTGCGTCCGTCCGGTCTGTAAGTACCGGAGAATGCCTCCTCCGGCCTTCACGGTATAGCCGAGAACGTTCACCAGCCCGTCCACGACGTAGGTATCGAACAGACGGTACAGGCGCGCGAGTCCGATGCCCGCCAGCCCCACGAGGTTGACGAGCGCGTCGATCACGTAGGTGTCGAACATGCGCAGCGCCCCTGCGCTCCAGAGGACCGGCCTGACGATCGTGACGTTGTACAGCTCGTCGAAGTAATACTTGCCTGACACCAGCGTGTACAGCGGGCCGGCGGCGCGGCGCAGCGTCGCCGATGGCACGATCTTCCAGTGGTAGACGACCGCCGCCGCTCCGATCCCCGCGACTGCAATCGCCAGGGAGACCAGCGCGAGCCCGGCGCTGAACGGCACGGCCTCGACACCTTCAAAGTGGACGAACGCGTGAAACGGATTACCCAGAAACGACGCGCCCACGAATCCGATCACGACGGAGAATCCGGCAAGCACCCACAAGGGGAGCGTCATCACCGTCGGGCTTTCGTGGGGGTGCGCGTCGTGAGAACGCAGTGTGCCGCTGAACGTGTAGAAGATCACGCGGAACATGTAGAAGGCCGTCAGGAACGAGGTCAGGGCGGCCATGATGAACAGCGTCTGATTGTGGTGAAACACCTCCAGCAGGATCTCGTCCTTGCTCCAAAAGCCGGCAAACGGGAAGACCCCCGACAGCGCCAGTGTGCCGATGAGGAATGTCCAGTACGTCGAGGGCATGACCTTCGCCAGGCCGCCCATCGCCTTCATGTCGTTCGTCTGCATCGCGTGGATGACGCTGCCGGCGCCTAGGAAGAGCAGCGCCTTGAAGAAGGCGTGGGTCGTCAGGTGGAACATGCCGGCGGTGTATCCCCCGACTCCCAGTCCGAGCATCATCAGGCCGAGCTGACTGATGGTCGAGTAGGCTAGGACACGTTTGATGTCGTCCTGCACGACGCCGATCGTGGCGGCCATGAGCGCCGTGATACCGCCGATGTAGGCGACCACGAGGAGCGCCTCGTGCCCCGGCGACGCAACGAACAGCGTGAACGCGCGCGCGACGACGTAGACACCCGCGGCGACCATGGTCGCCGCATGGATCAGGGCCGAGACCGGAGTCGGGCCCTCCATCGCGTCCGGCAACCAGGTGTGCAGCGGAAACTGCGCCGATTTGCCGACGGCACCGCCGAAGATGAGCAGAGCCGCCACGGTCAGCAGCGGCCAGCCCCCGACCGTCAGGTCCTTCAGCGCCCCTTCCCGGACCTTGGCGAAGATCTCCTCGAAGCGGAAGCTCCCGAGATGATAGAAGATCAACAGGATGCCCAGGAACATGAAGACATCGCCGACCCGGGTGGTGAGAAACGCCTTCATGGAGGCGCGGGCCGCCGAGGGCTTCTCGAAGTAGAATCCGATCAGCAGATACGAGCACAACCCCACAAGCTCCCAGCCGGCGTAGAGAAACAGCAGGTTGTTGGCCAGCACCAGCAGGAGCATCGAGGCCGCAAACAAGGAGAGATACGCGAAGAACCGTGGATATCGCGGGTCCCCGTGCATGTACCCGATGGAATAGATGAAGATCATCGAGCCCACCACGGTCACGACGAGCAGCATTACGGTCGCCAGCTGATCGACGCGAATCCCCAGGTCGAGCGGGAGCCGGTCGAGGAGCATCCACCCGACGTTCGCCTCGTACGGCGCGGCGTGGCTCAGCATCTGGATGAAGATCCCCAGCGAGAGCAACGCCGAAATCCCGATCCCCGCCACGGCGACGTAGGCGCCATGCCCCGGCAGACGCCGGCCGAACGCGACGATCAGCGCGAACGCCGCCAGCGGGGCAACCGGGATCAGCCAGGCCAGCTCAAGCATCGTTTACCACTTCATGATGTTGATCTCATCGACATGGACGGTCTCGAGGCTGCGGTACGCGGCCATCACCAGCGCCAGCCCGACGCCGGCCTCACATGCGGCCAGCGTGATCACCACCAGCGCAAACACCTGTCCGTTCAGGGCGCCAGCCGCCGTAAACTTGTTGAACGCCACCAGGTTGACGTTGGCGGCGTTGAGCATGAGCTCGATGCCCATGAGGATCGCCACCGCGTTCCGCCGGGTCAGGACCGCGTAGAGGCCCAGGCAGAACAACAGGGCGCTGACGACCAGGTAATGGGACAGTCCGACCGCCACAGGCTCTCCGCTCCGCTAGCGCTCACGCCGGGCGATGATAATCGCGCCCATGAGCGATACGAGCAGCACCAGGCTGGTGGTCTCGAAGATGAGCACGGCGTTGGTCAGGAACGCGGTGCCGATGGGCGCGGCGGTGTACTGCGGCAGACTCCCCGACGCCTTCGGCCACTCCGTACCCGAAAACACGGCGATGAGCAGCACGGCCAGGATCGCGGCGGCCAGCATCCCCAGCGGCACCTGTTCGTTGAGCTGGCGGACGCGCAGACCGGTGCCGCCCTCGGTGAGCATGATCACGAACAGCATCAAGACGGTGATCGCGCCGGCATAGATGAGCACCTGGATGCCGGCCACGAACTCGGCCTGCAAAAGGATGTAGAGGCCCGTGACGCCAAGGAACGTCGGCACCAGCGACAGCGCGGCGCGGACGATGTTCGCCGAGGTCACGACGACGACAGCGGACGCCAGCGTGATGACCGAGAGGATGACAAACGCCGCGAGCTCGCCCATCAGAACGCGATCCGGTAGCCCGTGATGAGAATCCAGATCAGGCCGGCCGGTAGCAGCAGTTTCCAGGACAGGTTCAGCAGTTGATCGAGCCGGAACCGCGGGTATGTCCAGCGCATCCACATGAAGAAGAACACGATCGCATACATCTTGATGAAGAACCAGACGATCGGCGGCAGGATCGGGCCCCGCCAGCCGCCCAGGAAGAGCGTCGTCGCCAATGCGGCCATGGCGAACATCTCGGCATACTCGCCCAGCTGGAAGAGCGCAAAGCGCATGCCGGTGTACTCGGAGAAGTACCCGGCCACGAGCTCCGACTCGGCCTCGGGGAGGTCGAACGGCACGCGGTTGACCTCGGCCGTGGCCGCGATCATGAAGATCACAAACGCCGGAAACTGCCTGAAGACGAACGAGCCGAGCCAGCCCTCCTGAGCCTGGACAATTCCTACCGTCGAGAGCGTGCCGGCTTCCATGGCCACCGCGATCAGCGCCGTCGCCAATGGTAGTTCGTAACTCACCATCTGCGACGCCGATCGCAGCCCGCCCAGCAGCGCGTACTTGTTGTTCGACGCGAATCCCCCCGCCAGGATGCCGATGACCGTCAGCGACGCCATGGCGGCGAAGAACAGCACCCCGATGTTCAGGTCCCGGACGATCACGCCGGGGCCGAAGGGAATCACCAGCCAGTCCATCAGTCCCGCGACCGCGACGATTAGCGGCGCGATGTTGAAGATCACCACATCGGCCGCGTACGGGGTGATGTGCTCTTTCTGCAGCAGTTTGACCGTGTCGGCGACCGTCTGCAGGAGGCCCTGCGGACCGACGTGTTTGGGGCCGAGCCGGGACTGAATCCATCCCCCGATTTTCCGCTCGAGCAGCACGCCGAGCATCGCGGTGACGACCGCCAGAAAGGTGAACATCGCGACCGTCAAGCCGATTGCCGTGGCGAACTCTCGCGGCCAGTTTATGCCCACTCGAGCGCGCCCTTCCGCCACGCGTAGGCCAGGCCGATGAGCAGAATCACCAGGAAGATCAACATCTCGACGAACGCGAACTTGCCGAGGCTGCGGAAGACGATCGCCCAAGGATACAGGTAGATGACCTCGACATCGAAGATGACGAAGACGAGCGCGAACAGGTAGTATCGGACATTGAACTGCGCCCACGCCTGGCCGAACGGCTGCACCCCGGACTCGTAGGTCAGCCGTTTCTGAGCCTGTGGAAACTGCGGGGCCAGCGCCCAGACGATCGCAAGGGGGAGCGCGGCCATCACGAACCCGACGGCCACAAACACGCCGACATAGAGCCAATCAACTAGCAGCATAATCCTCAGTGATGAATGATGGCGTGGACCGTCACGTACCGGTGCCGGTTTTTCGTCGCGGGGAGCCGAGAATCCTATCGCCCCGCGCGCATGTTGCGGGTTGCTTACGCGCGGCGGGTCGGGACCGCGAGCCGGCGCTCCCTGGACGGTCGGACGCCCGCCATGTCCATCACCCGAAAGACGGCCTCCGCCAGGCTGACGGGATCGTGACGGAGCAGCTCTTCCTCACTCATCAGCGGGAGTCCCACCGGAATCAGATTCATCGACTGAAGATCGGGAAGCGACGGATCCACGGGGCGGCTGCCCTGCCCCGCATAGCGCTCCAGCAGCGCGCGGCTCTGCGGCGGCCGCGTGTTGACCAGCACATAGCTGCACACGCCGGCCCCGGTGTGCGCGTGCATCGCGCGGACGTGGTCGGCGGCCGTGTAGCCGTCGGTCTCACCCGGCTGCGTCATCACATTACAGATGTAGACGCACGGGGCATCGGACGCGCGCACGGCATCCGCCACTCCTTGGACGAGCAGGTTCGGAATCACACTCGTGTACAAACTTCCGGGCCCAAGCAGGATCAGGTCGGCGTCCGCGATCGCCTCGATGACCTCCGGCAGCGGCGGAGCATCCGCGGGCCGGAGTGAGACGCGGCGGATCCGGCCGTGCGTGGCCGTGATGGTCGACTCGCCCTCGATGACCCGGCCGTCATCGAACTCGGCCGCGAGCACGACATCGTGCGCGGTCGTGGGCAGCACGCGCCCGCGGATGTTGAGGACTTTGCTCGTCTCTTTGACGGCCTGCTCGAGATCACCGGTGACGCCGGTCAGGCTGGCGATGAAAAGGTTGCCGAACGCGTGGCCGTCCAGCGCCCCGCCGCGGAACCGGTATTCGAACAGACGCGTCATGAGAGGCTCGGCTTCGGCCAGCGCCACCAGACAGTCGCGGATATCGCCCGGCGGCAGGATACCCAGCTCTCGCCGCAGCCGGCCCGAGGACCCGCCGTCGTCGAACACCGTCACGACCGCCGTCAGGTTCGAGGAGTATTGCTTGAGGCCGCGCAGCACGGTGGCCAGCCCCGTCCCTCCGCCGAGCGCGACGATGCTCAGGCCACGCTGGCGGCGACGCCGGTCCCGGAGGATCTCGACGAGGGTTGAAGTGCCGGTCGGAAAGAGCACACGATCGATCGAGCGTAGGGTACCGCGCAGCCCGAGAACCGTGATCAGGCCACCCAGGGCGATGCCGGCGATCCCCAGCACCATCGGCGAGACGCTACCGCCGCTGATTCGCCCCAGCGCATCGGCCAGCAAGAAGATGGCCTCATCGAACTGAGAGAGGAAACTGACGTTCACGACCAGGGAGATGCCGGCGCTGAACACCAGAACGCCGGCGGCGATGACCAGCCCCCAGCGCTTGATCCCAAGACCCGGGGCGATCCAGCGGCGCCAGCGCCGCCACTGAGCGGCCACCCCGTTGCTCCGGCCCGCGGCGTCCGCGGGGCTCATTCGGTCGCCTCGCTCAGCCGCTCGTCCTTGCGCAAATCGCGGTGCCGTACGTGCACCCGCGCACCGCGCCGGCGGAGATGCTGCCCGAGCTCGTCGCCCAACACTACCGAGCGGTGCCGCCCGCCGGTGCAGCCGATCCCGATGGTCAAGTGCGTCTTCCCTTCGGCCACAAACTGGGGCAGGAGATAGTCGGCGAAGTCGTAGAGCCGTCCGAGAAACTCCCGCGTCTCCGGCTGGTCCATCACGAAGCGGCGGATGCGTGTGTGTTGGCCTGGCAACGGTCGCAGCGCGGGGTCGTAGTGCGGGTTCGGCAGGAACCGGCAGTCGAAGATCAGGTCGGCATCGATCGGGATACCGTACTTATAGCCGAACGACACGACGTTGACCTCGAGCGCGCGCGCGGGCGGAATGTCGCTCTGATACGTGGAGGCGATCGCCTCCCGCAGCTCTTTCACGGTCAGGTTCGACGTGTCGATGATCTTGTGGGCGCGACCTTTGACGCCTTCCAGGCGCCGCCGCTCGGCGCGGATCCCGTTGAGAAGGTTGCCGGCCTGCGCCAGCGGATGCTTCCGCCGGGTTTCCTTGAATCGACGGACGAGCACATCGTCCGCCGCATCAAGGAAGAGGATTTCGTAGCGCAGCCCGGATCGCGCGACCTGCTGCAGCGACGAGAAGAGCTCGTCGAAGAACTCGCCGCCGCGGATGTCGATCACCATCGCGATCCGGCGGACCTTGCCGCCGGAATGCAGGACCAGATCGGCAAACTTCGGCAGGAGCGCGGGGGGCAAATTGTCCACGCAATAGAAGCCCACGTCCTCGAAGACCTTCATGGCGTTGGATTTTCCGGCGCCGGACAGCCCTGTGATGATGACGAACTGGATTCCGCCCTCGCGGCGGGCCCGCGCCGCGCGCCGACGTGCCGGACGCCTGGGCGCCCGGCTACCGTCCGAAAACGTGGCTGAGGATCGTGCTGACGACCGCAATGACCAGCGCCCCAATCAACGCCGCCCCGAACGACTCGATGCGCAGCGAGGTGAATGCCTGGACGACATAGAGCATGAGTGCGTTGACGACGAGCGTGAACAGCCCGAGGGTGAGGATGTTCAACGGCAAGGTCAGAATCAGCACGAACCAGCGAATGGTGGCATTGACCAGACCGAGGACCAGCGCCGCGATGATGATGCCGGCCGTGTCGGGAACGGCAATGCCCGGCACGAGCCCGGTGGTCACATATATCGCGATGGTGTTGAAGAGCCAGCGCAACAGCAGGCCGCTGAGCATCAGGTCCTCCGCGCGATCAATCCCTTAGGCGATTATCCCAGATTCGCGCGGGCAAAGACAGGCCACGTCGAGGCCTTCGGGAATCTCACACTCGCATGGCTGCGCGCAGCGTGTCCGGCACGCGGCCGGGCAGGTCTACCATCTGGACGCCGGCCGCTTCCAGCGCCGCGACCTTGGCCTGGGCCGTGCCTTCGCTGCCGGAGATCACGGCGCCCGCGTGGCCCATGCGTTTCCCCGGAGGCGCCGTGCGCCCGGCGATATAGCCTACCACCGGCTTGCGCACCGAGGTCTTGATGAACCGGGCGGCCTCTTCTTCCGCGCTCCCACCGATCTCGCCGACGAGCACGATCGCCTCGGTCTGGGGATCGTCGGCAAAGAGCTCGACCGCCTCCAGAAAACTCACTCCGACCACGGGATCGCCACCGAGACCCAGCGCGGTGCTCTGGCCGAGCCCGGCACCGGTCAGGCCGGCCACAATTTCGTACGTCAGCGTGCCGCTGCGTGAAACCAGCCCGACTCCTCCTGTCTTGAACAGATGGTTTGGCATGATGCCGATCTTGCACTGACCCGGTGACGTCACGCCGGGTCCGTTGGGACCCACGACGCGCACGCCGGCAGCGCGGGCGGCGGCAACGACCTCGATCGCATCGTGCACCGGGATGTGCTCGGTGATGATGACCACGGGATCAAGATGGGAGGCGATCGCCTCGAGCGCCGCGTCCTTGGCCAGCCGCGCGGGGACGAAGATGCATGACGCGGTCGCCCCTGTCTGCGCGACCGCCTCGGCAACCGTGTCGAACACCGGCACACCGGCGACCGTCTGTCCGCCCTTCCCGGGTGTCGTGCCGGCGACCACCTTCGTGCCGAACTCCATCATCCGGCGCGCGTGAAACTCGCCCTGGTAGCCGGTCATCCCCTGGACGAGGACGCGTGTGCTCTCATTGACGAGAATTGCCATCGATTCCTCCGCTCACGCTGTGGACGCCAGCCGCACGGCCTCCCGCGCCGCCTCCTCGGGGTCTACGTACGCGCGGATACCCGCGTCCTGGAGGATCTTGCGGCCGTCGTCTTCATTGGTGCCGGTCAGGCGTACGGCCATCGGGACCGAGGGCGGCTGCGCCGCGATCGCGCGCGCGATATCGTCGCACCGTGTGATTCCACCGAAGATGTTGATGAACAGCGACCGCACGCCGGGCTTTCGCAGGACAATGCGCATCGCCTGCGCCATGTTTTCCGTTGTGGCGCCCCCACCGACATCGAGAAAGTTGGCGGGGCGGCCGCCGAAGTGCGCGATCATATCGAGCGTCGACATCACCAGCCCGGCGCCGTTCCCTATAATCGCCACGTTTCCGTCGAGCTCGACATAGGAGAGCTCTGCCGCCTTCGCCGCGGCTTCGAGCTCGGTCAACTCCTCGTTGCGGGGCAGTCCCTCATGCCGGTACGTCGCGTTGTCGTCGATGATCAGCTTGGCGTCGATGGCCAGGAGCCCGCCGTCGACCACGGCCAGGGGATTGATCTCTGCCAGTTCGGCATCCATTTCAGCGCAGAGTCTCGAGAGGCCATCCGCAATCGTGGCGAATTGCAGCAGGGTTTTGCCCCCAAACCCCAGTTTGCGGCCCAGTTCGCGGGCATGATACGGATGGAATCGGGTAAACGGATCGACGTGCATCTTGACGATCTTCTCGGGCGTGGTCCGGGCGACTTCCTCGATGTCGATGCCGCCGGCGGCCGAGCCGATCACCACCAGCCGTCGGGCCGACCGGTCGACGGTGAAGGCCAGATAGTATTCGGCGCCGATGTTCGCTGCTTCGACCACGAGCAGCCGGCGCACCTTTTCGCCTTTGATGTCCATCCCGAGGATCTGCCCGGCCTTTGCTCGCGCCTCTTCGGGGGTGGCGGCGAGCTTGATCCCGCCGGCCTTCCCGCGCCCCCCGACGAGCACCTGCGCCTTGAGGACGACTGGGTACTTTATGGCGACCTCATCGATTTTGTCGGACCGGTCGATGACGGTCCCCTTTTGAATGGGGATGCCGTAGGCCCCGAAGATCTCTTTAGCCTGATACTCGTGAAGCTTCATCTAGCGGGGTTTTCCTCCACAGTCTGCCGGCTACCTGGCCGCCGCAGGGCGGCCGGCCATGAGCGCTTCCAACCTCGTCTTCACTTCCGGCCATTCGGGACGAATAATGCTAAAGTACACCGTGTCGCGAATGCGTCCATCCGGCAATATCATGTGATGCCGGAAGACCCCCTCCTCCTTTGCCCCGATGCGCAGCAGCGCCGCGCGCGAACGCTCGTTCAGGACGTCGGTCTTGAACTCCACCCTCACACACCCGAGCGCCTCAAAGGCGTGCCGCAGCATCAGATACTTCGTCTCCGTGTTGACGGCGGTGCGCTGCCATTCGCGGCCGTACCAGGTCCAGCCGATTTCCAGGCGCCTGTTGACCCTATCAATCGCGGCATATCGGCTGCTGCCGATGGCCCGGCCAACCGCTTTCGCGATGACCGCGGAGGGCAGCACGGCGCCCTCGGCCTGTCTCTGCAGCGCTTTCTCGATGTAGCCGCGCAGGCCCTCGGGCGTAGGAGCGTACGATTGCGTGACCCGCACCAATTCCTCGTCGAGACCGACCCGACACAGTTGAGCGTAATGCTCCATCGACAGGGGCTCAAGCCGGACGTGCGCGCCCTCGAGAGTGACCGGCTCGATGCGCAGTGATTCGGGCACAGCAGTGCGCCGGTTAGAGATTGAGCGCGGGAAGCATCTCCCGCACGGCACCGACCGACGCCGCGAAGGCGGTCTTCTCGGCGTCATCGAGCGAGATCTCGATGATCTTCTCCATACCGGCCGCGCCCAACACGATCGGCACACCCACGCACACGTCACGCTCGCCGTACTC
Organism: Armatimonadota bacterium; assembly: GCA_052386995.1. Classification (GTDB taxonomy): domain Bacteria; phylum Sysuimicrobiota; class Sysuimicrobiia; order Sysuimicrobiales; family Humicultoraceae; genus JBQTJP01. The sequence continues at coordinate 6,749 of JBQTJP010000324.1, read as the reverse complement.
GCCATCGAGGTAGACGCAGCACGGAATCACGCGCTTCTTGTCGCGGAGGATCGCCTCGACCATCTCACACAACGCCGCGCCGGCCGCCGTGAAGCCGCTCGCCTTCATGAGCCCGGTGATCTCCGCCCCACCCCGACGGGTACGGCGCACGGCCGCCTCGACACGCTCGGCGGGCAGGAAGTACGACACCGGAATCCCGCGGATCGCCACAAAGCGCGCCAGCGGCACCATGTCTTTGTCCGTATGCGCACCGATTACCATGCCGTGGATGTCGTCGACCGACACGCCGACTTCCATGGCGAGAAAGGTGCGAAACCGAGTCGAGTCGAGCGCGCCGGACTGGCCGATCACCCGCGACCGTGGCAGCCCGGCGACTTTGTAAGCCAGATACGTCATGGCATCCAGCGGGTTGGTGAGCATGATGAGCACGCAATCGGGCGACGCCTTCACCACCGGCTCGATGACGCTGCGCACAATCCCGGCGTTGGTGCCGATCAGCTGCTCGCGCGTCATGCCGGGTTTGCGCGCGATGCCCGCGGTGACGATGACGACATCCGAGCCGGCGGTGGCCCCGTAGTCGTTGCTGCCGGTCAGGCTCACGTCGAAGCCCGCGATCGGCGCGGCCTGCAGGATATCGAGCGCCTTACCCTGCGGCAGGCCCTCGATGATGTCGGTGAGCACGACGTCGGCCAGTTCGAGGCTAGCGATCCAGTGGGCGGCGGCGGTGCCGACGGTGCCGGCGCCGATAATCGAAACTTTAGGTCGCTTGACCACTGCGTGTTCCTCCCGATCGGAACTCGGCGGCGTGGGTGCCGCGGTTAGGGCATGTTGTCTATGACGGCTGTGGCGAAGTCGCTGGTCTTGACTTCTTTGACGCCGTCCATGTGGCGCGCCAGATCGTATGTGACGACCTTCTGCTTGAACGTCTTCTCCATGCCGCGCACGATCAGGTCGGCGGCCTCCTGCCATCCCAGGTACTCCAGCATCATCACGCCCGAGAGGGTCAGTGACCCGGGGTTCACCTTGTCCTGGTTAGCGTACTTGGGTGCGGTGCCGTGCGTCGCCTCGAAGACCGCATGGAAGTCGCTGATGTTGGCCCCCGGCGCCATCCCGATGCCGCCGACCTGCGCCGCGATCGCGTCCGAGAGGTAGTCGCCGTTAAGGTTGCTGGTGGCGATCACGTCGAAGTCCTGCGGCCGCGTCAGCACGTGCTGGAAGGTCACGTCCGCGATGTAGTCTTGGAGCAGAATCTTGCCGGCCGGCGTCTTGCCCCCGTGCTGCTTGCTGACCTCATCCCAGGTGATCGTCTTGTCGCCAAACTCCTCGGCGGCCAGCTCATACCCCCACTTGGCAAACCAGCCCTCAGTGTATTTCTGGATGTTGCCTTTGTGGACAAACGTCACGCTTTTGCGCTTGCGATCGATTGTGTAGCGGAGAGCCTTGCGGACCAGACGCTTGGTGCCGAACGCGCTCATCGGCTTGAGACCGACGCTGGAGCCCTCGCGGACGTTCCAGCCAAACTCCTTGCGGACGAACTCGATGAGCTTCTTCGCCTCCGGCGAGTCGGCCGGTTGCTCGAACCCGACATAAATGTCTTCGGAGTTCTCGCGAAAGATCACCATATCCACGCGCTCGGGATGCTTCACCGGGTTCGGGACACCCTCGAACCAGCGCACCGGCCGGATGCACGTATAGAGGTCGAGCAATTGGCGCAGCGCGACGTTCAGGCTGCGCATCCCGCCGCCGATCGGGGTTGTCAGCGGGCCTTTGATCCCGACAATGTAGTGCTGAAAGGCCCGCAGTGTGTCGTCCGGCAGCCAGGTTTTGTAGGTTTTGAACGACTTCTCGCCGGCAAAGATCTCGAACCACACGATCCGGCGCTTCCCACCATAGGCCTTGGCGACCGCGGCCTCGAAGATCCGCCGGCTGGCGCGCCAGATATCGGGCCCGGTGCCGTCGCCTTCGATGAACGGGATAATGGGCTGGTTGGGGACAACGAGCCGGTTGTCCTTGATCTCAATCGTCTGGCCTTCGGTCGGGGGTTTCAGAGTCTCAAGCTGGAGCATACTTCACCATCCTCGGAAGTCTGGCACGTGACGCACAGATGCCGAACAACATGGGGGAAATCCGGCTTCACTGTAGCGCATATCGCCACACCTCTTCAAGGACGCTCTACTGGGTCTGGACCGAGTTCCGACCTGGACTCCCCCAGATTGACCACTACGTTAGACGAGCAAGTACCTCTTCCTCACTTCGTCATTATCTTTCAGGTCCGCCACCGTGCCCTCGTACCGTATGCGCCCGTCGTCAATCACGTAGCAGCGGTCGGCCAGGCGCAGCGCCGCGTGCAGGTTTTGCTCCGCCAGCAGTACCGTCAGGCCGGTGGCCTTCAGTGCGTGGATACGGTCCTCCAGCGCGCGCACGAGCAAAGGTGCCAGGCCTTCCATCGGCTCATCCAGCAGCAGGAGCTCGGGATTGCCCACGAGCGCCCGCGCGATCGCGAGCATCTTCTGCTCGCCCCCGGAGAGATGTCCGCCCTTGTGCGAGGCCTTCTCCTGCAAGACAGGAAAGAGCTCGTGCACCCTGGCTCGGTCCCACTCCTGACCCCGGGTCGATCTCCTTCTCGCGACCTCCAGATTCTCGTCCACGGTAAGATCGGCAAAGATCCTTCGATCGTCGGGAACGTAGCCGAGGCCCTTGCGCGCGAGCACGTGGGGCGCCCGGCCCGCGATCTCCTCACCTTTGTACCGGATGTGCCCGTGGCGAGGCGGGGTGACGCCGATGATGCTCCGCAGCGTCGTGGTCTTGCCCGCGCCGTTGCGGCCGAGCAGGGAGACCACTTCCCCCGACACCACCCGCAGCGACACGTCGAAGAGGATGTGGCCGAGTCCGTAAAAGGTGTGAATGCCTTCCACCTCTAGCATCGCGGGGTCACGCATCGCGGGTTCCCAGGTAGGCTTCCTGCACCTCGCTGTGCTGCCTGACCATCTCGGGAGGACCCTGGACGATGGTCCGTCCCTGACGCATGACCATGATGCTCTGGGCCACAGAGAAGACCACATCCATATCGTGCTCGCAGAACAGGACCGTCAGGCCTCGCTCGCGTGCGAGGCGCCTGACCAGCTCGATCGTCGCCGCGGTCTCCTCGACGGACATGCCGGCGGTGGGCTCGTCCAAGATCAGCAGCCGCGGCCCGCTGCCGAGCGCAATGGCGATCTCCAGAATCCTCTGATCGCCGTGCGAGAGCGTCCCCGCCGGGCGGTCCGCCTTGCCGGCGAGGCCGGTATGTTGCAGGACTTCGTTCGTCTCGTCTACGGCCAGACGCGACGCGGCAGCCAGCAAGATCAGGCTGCGGTGCTGCTGGGACAGCACCGCGACCTGGACGTTGGCGAACACGGTGAGCCTGGGGAAGACGTTCGCGATCTGAAACGTGCGCCCGATACCGCGACGGCAGATCTCGTGCGGCGCGAGACGGCTGATCTCCTGTCCTTCGAAGACAATCTGCCCGTCGTCGGGTTTCAGCATCCCCGTGATCAGGTTGAACAGCGTCGTCTTGCCGGCGCCGTTGGGACCGATGACGGCCACAACCGATCCCGCCTCCACGCTCAAGGCCGCGCCCTGCACGGCCAGGAAGCCGTCGAACGACCTGCTCACTCCCGTGACGCGCAGCATCTCAGGCATGGCTGCCCTCGACGGGCCGGCGTCGACCAAATCGCTGCTGTAAGTGGCCCATGACGCCGTCCGGCATGAAGAAGATGAGCAGGATCAGGATGGTTCCGAGAATCATCGTCCAGTTGTCCGTGTACCGGCTCGCGACTGTTCGCAACGCCACAATCAGGGCGGCGCCGACCATCGGGCCAAGAAACGTGAACCACCCGCCCAGCAGACACATCACGAGGATCTCGAGAGACAGCACCCAGAACAGCATGTTCGGGAACACCGAGCGCTCCAGCGCGACGTAGAGCACCCCGGCGACGCCACCAAAGAAGGAGGCGATCACGATCGCCACGAGTTGATGCGCCCTGACGTCCACGCCGATGGCCTGGCAGCGCTGGGGATTATCGCGGACCGCCTGAAGGGTCGCGCCGAAGGGCGACCGCACGAGCAGGTGGAGGATCATCAGTGACAACGCGACCGCGCCGACGATGAAGTAGTACGCGCCGCCCACGGTCTGGAGGAACGCGGGCAGGGGGATGCCGTGAATGCCATCGTCCCCGCCGGTGACCGGATACCAGCGCAGCGCGATGGTCCAGATCAACGAGCCGAGCGACAGCTGCAGCATGCCGAAGTACAGGCGGGTGAGCCGGACGCAGATCGCCCCGACGAGCGCACCCGCGGCCGCCGCCACCACGGGACCGGCCGCAAACCCCACCCAGGCCGGCCACCCCACCTTCACGACGGCCAGGGCCAGCGTGTATGCCCCGGTCCCGTAGAACACCGCGTGGTGAAACTGGTAGATGCCGCCGTATCCCAGGGCGAGGTTGAGACTCGTCGCCAGCAGGCCGGTCACCAGGATCAGGGCGAGGATGTAGACGTAGAATTCTGGTGCCGCGGCAGGCACCGCAATCAATGCCGCCAGGGCGGCCAGAAGTGCGGCAAGGCGTCCGGGCCCGGTGAATGACCGGCGTATCGTGCGCGCGTCTACCATACCGAGCGGAGCAGACCTGTGGGCCGCAGCACCAAGACGATCACGGCGGCCAGGTAGGGGAACACGATCGCGAACTGCGGCCAGATCAGCAGTCCCATAGACTGCGTCACCCCGAAGAGCAGCGATCCGAGCAGCGCTCCCCAGATGTTGCCCAATCCGCCAATGGTGACGATCAGAAACGCCTCGATGATGATGGTGTGGTCCATCCCCAGCGTGATGCTCGTCGTAGGCGCCACGAGCGCACCGCCGAGGCCGGCCAGGTAGCATCCGATCAGGAACGCCACCGCGAAGACCCGGCTCACGTTGATCCCCAGGATGTCGACCATCTCGCGGTCCACCGCCGCGGCGCGGGCGATCTTGCCGATGCGTGTCTTCTGCGTCAGGAGCCACATGCCGGCGGCGACCAGCGGACCGATGATGAGCAGAAACAGGTTGTACCGCGGCACGGACGCCCCAAGGACGGCCGCGGATCCCTGGAGCGCCGGGGGCGCCACGAGCGACCGATAGTCCGGCCCCCAGGTCAGCTTCACCAGGTCGTTGAGCACGAGCATGATGCCCCAGGTAAAGAGAATGAGCATCAGGTGCTCGCGCTGATAGAGGTGCGACAACAGGGCGCGCTCGACGATGAGGGCAACGATTACCGCGACGAGCGGCGCGAGCAGCAGCGCCAGCCACAGGCCCGCGGGATGCCCGCCCAGCATCGTGGCGATACTGAACGCCGAAAACGCGCCGATCATGTACAGCGATCCGTGGAAGACGTTGGGCACGCGCAGCACGCCGAGGACAAAGCTCAAGCCCGCCGAGACGATGAACAGGATCATGGCCCGGCTCAGGCCCACCAGCAGCTGGCTGAGCAGCGCGGCGATGTCCATCAGACGGTCCACCGGAGGCGAGAACGCAGGCAGCCGGACGATCTCAGCCCGGCTACCTGCGGACGCGTACGGCTCAACGCGTGCGGCTGACCCGGCGCGCTACTGCCCGCGGGCTTTCCTGATGTCCTCGCAGGTCGGCATCACTTCCTCACCGCGAAGAGTGGAGAGGCCCGTCGCCACGAGGAATTCGTACTGCGCCGTCTTCTTCGTGGTTCCCAGGAAGAGCGGGAGCACAGCCTGATGGTCGCAGGCGCGCATCTCCACCTCGCCCACAGGGGTAGCGATCCTCAGCCCCTCCAGCGCGTCGACGAACTTCTCGCGATCGAGCGACCTGGCTTTCCGTACGGCCTGGGCGATGAAGTGCGCGGTGGTGTACCCGTGAAAGGCCGGGAAGCCCGGGGGCCCGCCGTAGGCGGCCTGAAACGCACGCACGAACCCCTGGTTGGCGGGAGTGTCGGGGTAGTACCACAGGTAATCGATGGTTCCGAGCACGCCTTCGGGAGCGTTCGCGCCCAGCGGCCGGAGCACCGCGTGATCGATCGCGGTGTGAATGGCGGTGGGAATCCGCTCGGACATGCCGGTGGCCTTCATGACCCGCAGCACGTTGGTCATGCCGGCGCCGCCGGTGCCGAAGAACACGGCCTCGGGCCTGGCGTTGGCGATCGCCGTGATGTAGGGCACGAGGTCAGGCTCGCCGGTCCTCCACCAGCTCTGGCCCGCCAGCGTGACCTCCGGCTTGGCGCGCTTCATGAACTTCCAGAACGAGTTGGTGATGGCGTGGCCGTACTCGTAATCTTCCGCCCCGATCCAGAACTTTGTGTAGGGTCTTCGGGCCAGCGCCTCCGCGATGGCGCGCCCGGCCATCGCGGTATTCTCCCCGGTCGAGAACACATAACGATGGCCGCTCTGTCCGGTGATCTTCTCGCTCTTGGAGATCCAGACGATGAACGGGATTTTCTGGTCTTTCGCGTATGCGCCGATGGCGAGCGCGGTGGCGCTGTTGATCGTGCCGACCAGGACATCCACCCGCTCCTGCAGCACGAGCTCCCGCGCCATGCTCAACCCGATCTCGGGCGAAAACCGCTCGTCGCGCGTGACGAACTCGATCCTCGCGCCCAGCACGCCCTCGCGGTTGATCTCGGTCAGGGCGAGCTTGAACCCGTTGAGCGCGTCGTTGCCGAAGACGGCCGGCGGCCCGCTGTAGGTGTCCACGATGCCCACTTTGATGA
>JBQTJP010000323.1:0-1622 GCA_052386995.1 Armatimonadota bacterium | reverse complement strand
GCCGGGAGCTTGAGCGCGAACAGGAAGGCCGGGTCGTTGAACCGGACGATCGTGTTGATTTCTCCGATCACCCAGAGCACGTACAGGTAGCCGGGCAGATAGTCCGCGAAGCCGGCCCCATAGAATGCCGCCGGCCCTCGCTCGGCGAGGTGATTCGCCCAGGCCTTGAAGGTTCCGATGTCTACAGGGAATCCGCCGTAGGGCATGATGACGAAGCGGAGCAGCACGGCGGCCGCCGCCAGCGTCCACCAGAGTCTGACGTCCCGCTCGGCGGGCTCGACATCGGTGAGTGGTCCGCCCAAGCGGGGCGTCAGGGGGAGGGAGGGGGACTGCGGCATCACGAACACGGTTGCACGATAGCCGGTCGCACAGCGGTCGCGCCGCTCCTTCTATGACTGACATGCCGCATCGTCCCGACGCCTCCTCGCTCGAGAGACCGGCGCCGTTGTCCCCCGACGTCCTGGGGGGCGGCGGACGGACGCCGCCGCTGCGGGAATTGCTCGCCGTTTTCGTGGTCGTGCTGGCCGTCTACGTGACGGTCACGCCACGTCCGCACGGATTTTACCATCACTACGTCTACATGGCGAAGGCGTTCCTGGCCGGCCGCGTAGATCTTGTCAGCGTTCCCACCCACTACCACGACCTGATCCACCTCAATGGGAAGGTGTATGCCCCGTTCCAACCGCTTCCAGCCGTCCTGCTCATGCCGCTCGTGGCGCTCAAAGGCGAAGCCGCGCATCCCGGCCGGCTCGGACAGATTCTTGCGGCGCTCGCCGTCGCGGGTTTTGTCGGGTCTCTGGGCCGGCTGGGACGAACACGCGCGGTGCGCCTCTTCGCGGGCGCGGCGCTGGGGCTCGGCAGCGTGCTGTGGTCGGCCACCGCGATCGGCTCGACCTGGTTTTTCGCGCACACGGTCGTCACCCTGATGCTCGTCCTGGTGATCTGGGAACTGGCCGGATCTGCGCGTGGGTGGCTCGTCGGCGTCTGGCTGGCGTGCGCGTGGCTTGCGCGGGCGACGCTGCTGCCCGCGATCCCCGCGGTGGCGCTGCTGCTGCTGCTCCGCCACCGCGCCGTCCGGCCACTGATCGGCTTCGGGCTGGCCTCGGCCGCCGGCCTGGCCATCCTGGCGGCGTACAACTATGCGCGGTTCGGCGACGCCCTGGAAGCCGGCTACGGGATGCTCTCTCTCGCGCTTCCCAGCGCCGTCGCGGTGGGGCAGACGGGATACGTGGGGCTGGAGTATATCCCGCGGCACCTGTACATCATGCTGTTTCGCGCGCCGATGCTGCTGGACGCGTGGCCGTTCCTCAAGCCCGACCCCAGCGGCATGGCGCTCGCCTTCACCAGCCCGGTCATCGTCCGCCTGCTCTTCGGACATCAACGACGCCGGGCGCTGGCCTGGCTGCTGCCTGTCGCCGCCGTGGTGGCGCCGACGCTCACTTTCTTCTCGACCGGATGGATACAGTTTGGCTATCGGTACAGTCTCGACTGGTGGCCCTTCGTCCTCGTCCTGCTCGCCTTTGCGCTCGGCGAGCGTCCCGCGCCCGCCGACTACGCGCTCCTGGCCGCCGCTGTCGCGATGAACGCCCTCGGAGTGTACTGGGTACGTGCGCTCGGGTGGT
>JBQTJP010000322.1:0-10912 GCA_052386995.1 Armatimonadota bacterium | reverse complement strand
TGGACAACGAATGGCTGAAGGACAAACGCGTCCGGGCGGCCCTTGCCCACGCCATCAACCGCGAGGAGATCAGCGTCAGGCTCTTCCACGGCAAGCAGCCCGTGGCGCACACCTGGGTGCCCGAACGCCATGAGGGCCACAATCCGAACGTCAAGAAGTACGCGTACGATCCCGCGCGAGCGCGCGACCTCCTGAAGGAAGCGGGCTTTACCGCCGGGCCCGACGGTATCCTGCGCGATCCCTCGGGCAAGCGGGTGGAGATGACGATCATGACCACGGCCGGCAATGCCGTGCGGGAGCAGATTCAGCAGATCATCAAAGACCAGTTCCGCGCGGTCGGCATCGATCTGAGGATCGACAACCGTCCGGCGAGTGTCCTGGTCGCGCAGGTGATTCGCCGGCGGCAGTATCCTCACATGATCATGTTTGCGACGTTCTACAGCCCCCTGACACTCCCCATCGGCTGGCATTCCAGCCAGATCCCCAGCCCCGCCAACAACTGGGAGGGCGCCAACAGCAACGGGTGGCGGCATCAGGAGAACGACCGGCTGATCGACCAGATCGTGGAAGAACTGAGTGCGGAGAAGCGCGTGCAACTGATGCGGCGCCAGCAGGAGATCTGGGCCGAAGAACTGCCGTCAATTCCCCTCTACTTCCGCATCTCGCTGACCACGTCGAAGAAGGGCCTCAAGAACTTCAATCCGGGCCCATGGGTCAACTGGAACTCGGAGATGTGGGAGTGGACGCAGTAGAAGAGGGTTCTGGTGGTAGAACCAGGTAGCTGAGCAGCCAGCCGGCGATACCCGCCAGTGCGACGGTCCCCGTGGCGAGATGCACCGACCACCAGATCCCTCCTGCGAGCACGAGGGCAAGGAAGTACACGCCCGAGAGCATCGCAGGAACGGCGAACGCAAACACGCGAAACGCGGTGGGCCGGACCTCCGACGGGCGGAGCCGCCACAAGAGCAGGTCACCAACGATTCCGGCAAGCGCCGCCACGCCGATCAGCAGATACGGGCCGGTCGGCAGGAATTTCGCCCGCATAAGCGTCATCAGGACTCCGCTCAGCCCGAATACGACCGTGAGGCTGCCTGCGGGAAGCGCGCGTCGCCGAACCTCCGGCAGGAGCACGCCCATCAAGATGCCGGATTGCAACAGAATGCTCAGCACCGTCATGGCCTGGCGGGGGAACACCAGGCGGGGGTCTTCCGGGCGCAGGCGCTCGTACGCCCAGACGAAACCGAACGGGTGCGCCCATTGGGTCATGTAGGCCAGGAGCGTGATCAGGAACGTCAGGGACAGGACATAGGGCAATCGGCCGAGCAGGTCGCCCCCGGTATCGCCCCGGACCCGCGCGGCCCGCAGCGGTCCTGACACGATGAGCCCTGCCCCCACGGCGAGCCCCAGATGCGTCGGGCTCATCAAGGCATCGAGGTTGTCCTCGATCCCAAAGATCTGGTGCCAGACCATGTCGCCCAACCCGCTCGCGGCGAAGATTGCGACGCCGAGTAGCGACAGCAGGTAACCGCCTGGCAGGACGCGGCCCCATGGAACCCCGGCAGCGCGGTTGCGGATCGCCGAGCCTGTCAGGAACGCCGCCAGCGACAGATACCCCGAGTAGAGCACCGCGTGCCACGGCGTGAAGAATGTCTCCAGTCCTGGAATGTTGATGTGTGCCCAGGCGTCGAGGTGCGCGCCGAGCGTGAGCCACGCCGACAGCACGATCACGACCCAGTCGAAGGCCGCTGCGGTGCGGGGCGACGCCGTTTCAGAACGAGCCAGGCGTACCGATCCCACTCCAGCCATCGCGGGTCCTCCTTGAGCCTTCTCGGAGCGCTGACGCGTCACCAGAGCCTTATCTCTGAGACGGGTATGCTCCTGCGTCCCTCTGCGATTCAACTAGCAGAACGGGCCCTGCCGGTGAGAACCGGAACAGGCGTGCGCTGAGCGGTCTGACCGACACCCGGCAGCGCGCAGCGGCTTCGGCGGCCAGGGCGGCCTGTTCTGATGCGGGACCGGTGAGCAGCACCGTTTCTTCGGGTATCGCGATCAGCGGATCGGCCATCTCAGGCGAGATGACCATGTCCGCGACGAGTATCCGCGTGGCATCGTATCCATCGATGTGCTCGTAACGGGCGCGGGGCCCGCCGAGCTCTGCCAGCAGATGCGCGGTCTGCTTTCGCAGGTTGTCCACAGCGCGCTCGTGCAACGCCTCGGTTCCAATCGCCCAGGCGTCCAGCATCGCCGACGTCACGGTCGTGCGGCGGTCCGCGGCCGCGATCGCATACGTCACCGCGATGTCGCGGGCGAGCGGGCGCCAGGCCGGCCGCAGCGCGGGCGGATATCGTTCGAAAAGCGCAACGTACGCGGCAGGCTTGAGCAGCGGCATGAGCCGATCCTCGACGAGCGGGTAAGGCGCGACACTTGGTGCCGGAACCTGTGCGCGAATGCCGTCGATGACGGCCTCGAACCACTGCGTCTCGGCGAGTCCAACCGGGCGTCTCCTCGCCAGGGTCGCAAGATCGACGTCGACTTCTATTCCCAGCACCTGGGCGCTGAATCCCACGTCGGTGAGACCCACGACGCTCATCTCGGGCGCGGCCGTGCGCAGGTAGTCGATCAGCCGCGCGCGGGTCGCGCCGAACCGCCGGTACGACCAGGCGAACGCGCCCAGGCCAAGCGCGGCCAGGACGACGGCAAGAACGATGAGGGTCTCCAGCGCGCCCACCTCCGGGTCAGTGCCTTAGTGTATGGCAGGAAACCGTCCCAGGGAAGCGTACCGCATCTGTGGGAGTGGACAGGGGGGATGAGGACATGACTCGGTTCGTTTCTCGGATGGTGCTGGTGGCTGCCGCGGCGGCTCTGAGCATGACGGCGCCGGCCCTCGCCCAGTCTCAGGCCGCACTGCCGGACGTGCCCAATCCGCTCATCGTCGAGGCCGCCGACGCCGGCCGCTTCGGCGGGACGTTCGTGGTGAGCTCGATCTCCGATCCGCGGACATTCAACCGCCTCGTCGCCCAAGAAACCTCATCGACCGTACCGCTGGGCTACATGTTCGAAGGCCTGGTGCAGACGAACCGCACGTCCACCGAGGTCGAGCCCAACCTGGCTGAGTCGTGGACGGTGAGCCGGGACGGCCGGACCTGGCGGTTCAAGATGCGGGCGGGGGTGCAGTGGTTCGACGCGAAGCCGGTGACGGCCGATGATGTAGTGTTCACCCTCGATGCCGCTTTCACCGATGGGGTGCAGACGAGCCTGCGGGACGTCCTGACGATTGCGGGAAAGAAGATCGGCTACAAGAAGATCGACAACCTGACCGTTGAGTTCAAAACCGACGAGCCATTTGGGCCGCTCCTGCGCACGATAGGATTCTCGATCCTTCCCAAACACAGACTCGAGGAAGCGTTGAAGAAAGGTGCCGCGGAGTTCAACAGGACCTGGGGGGTCAACACGCCACCGCGCGAGATTATCGGCAGCGGCGCGTTCACCATGCACACCTATGTCCCCGGGCAGCGGATGCTGTTCGTACGAAACTCCAAGTACTGGAAGGTGGACAAGAAGGGACAGCGGCTGCCGTACCTGGCGCGGCTCGTCGTCGAGATCGTGCCCAACCAGGATCAGGCGCGCCTGAAGTTCATGGCGAAAGAGACCGACTCCTACGGCGCGCGGCCGCGCGAGTTCGCCGAGCTTCGCGGCCAGCAACAGGCCGGGAACTTCACGATCTTCGACGGTCCGCCGACGTTCTCGACCGAATTTGTCGTCTTCAATATGAATCCGGCCGGGGTGCGCCCGCCGAAGCTGACCTGGTTCCAGAATCTGAAGTTCCGCCAGGCCGTGAGTCATGCCATCGACCGCGACGCCGTCATCCGGCAGGTCTATGCGGGCCGCGCGACCGCGCAGTTCAGCCCGACGAGCCCTGCGAACAAGTTCTTCTTCAACCCCAACACGCGGAAATACCCCCATGACATCGCCCGGGCGGAGGCGCTGTTGCGAGAGGCGGGGTTTGCGAAGGGGCCCGACGGCCTTCTGCGCGACTCCGCAGGGAACATCGTCGAGTTCACGCTGTCCACCAACGCCGGCAACCAGGACCGTGAGGCGATCATGAACCTGCTGCGGCAGGACCTGACGAGGCTGGGGATGCGCGTGACCGCCGCGCCGGAAGCATTCAACACGCTGGTGGGGAAACTCACCGGCACCTTCCAGTGGGAGGCCATCATCATCGGTCTTACCGGAGGAGTGGAGCCCCATACCAGCCAGAACATCTGGAAGTCGACCGGCTCACTGCATATGTGGTGGCCCAAGCAGGAGAAGGCTGCCACCGACTGGGAGACCGAGATCGACCGGATCTTCGACCAGGCCGCGACCACCGTCGACCAGAACAAGCGCAAGCAACTTTACAACCGGTGGCAGGAGATCGTCGCCGAGCAGGTGCCGTTGATCTACTTCGCAACGACGCTGACCCAGCCGGCCTTTCGAAATACACTGGCGAACTTCAGTCCTGGGCCCCTGGCCTTTTTCGATATCGAGACGATCTTCTACCGGACGCCGTATCGCTGAGACGTGCGCATGGTCGTGGCCGGTACCGACGAACACCGGGTGATCCGGGAGACCGTTCGGGAGTTCGCATCGCGCGAGCTCATGCCCGTGGCGGCCGAGCTCGATCATGAGGCTCGGTTTCCCGCCGAGATTGTCGCCCGCGCCGCGGCAATTGGCCTGATGGGACTGACTGTTCCAGAGGAGTACGGCGGCGCCGGCCTCGACCCCGTGGCCAATGTGATCGTGCAGGAAGAGCTTGCCAGAGCGTCGGCAGGCTTCCAGACCATTGTCACGGTGAACAACTCCCTGGTCTGCGATCCGATCGTGCGGTGGGGAACGGAAGCCCAAAAGCGCAGGTATCTTCCCGATCTGGTCGCGGGCCGGCGCCTGGGATGCTACTGTCTGACAGAGCCGGCCGCCGGGTCAGACGCGATGGCGCTGCGCACCACGGCGACGCGGCGTGACGGCGAGTGGATCCTGTCGGGGACGAAGATCTTCGTCACCAACGGCGTGGAGGCCGACCTCTGTGTAGTCTACGCGCGCACAGAAGGCGTCGCGGGCGCCGGGGGAATTTCGGCATTCCTGGTCGAGAAATCGTTCCCCGGCCTGACCGTGGGGAAGGTCGAAAAGAAACTCGGGATCAAATGCTCGTCGACGGCGGAGCTGGTCTTCGAGGCCTGCCGGGTGCCTGCCGAAAACCTGCTGGGCGCCCGCGGCGAAGGCGCCAAGATCGCGCTTGCCACACTGGACGGCGGCCGCATCGGTATCGCGGCGCAGGCGTTGGGGATCACGCGCGCGTGCCTCGAAGAATCGGCGGCGTACGTGCAGCAGCGGCAGCAATTCGGCCGCCCCATCGCCGAGTTTCAGGCCGTCCGGTGGGCCCTGGCCGATATGGCGACCCGTCTGGACGCGGCCCGCATGCTGACGCACCGGGCGGCCGCGCTGCGGGGCGCGGGACAGCCCTGCACCAAAGAAGCCGCGATGGCGAAGGTCTTCGCCTCCGAGACCGCCATGTGGGCGGCCCACCGCGCGGTGCAGTTGTTCGGCGGCTACGGCTACATCCAGGACTACCCGGTCGAACGGTACTTTCGCGATGCCAAGATCACCGAGATCTACGAGGGGACGTCAGAGATCCAGCGCGTGGTGATCTCGCGGCGCCTGCTGGCCGAGGCCTGATCCCATGAACGTGGTGGTGTGCCTCAAGCAGGTCGTCGATCCCGAATTGCCCGCGCGGGACTTTGCCATCGACCCGGCCACCGGCCAGCAGGTGCGCGAGGGCCGCCCGCTGGTCTTGTCGACGTACGATGAAAACGCGCTGGAGGTCGCCCTTCAGCTGAAGGACCGCGACTCCGTCAAGGTGACGGCACTGACGATCGCGCCCCAGGCCACGATCGGCGATGCGATTCGCCTCGCGCTGGCGATGGGCGCGGACGAGGCCGTGGTTGTCGATGATCCAGAAAGTCCTCGTCGGCCGGGCGCGGTCAAGGCCGCGCGGCTCGCCGCGGCTCTTCGGAAGATCGGTCATTTCGATCTGGTGCTGACCGGGTGCGAATCGGCGGACTGGGTGGAGAGGGTGGTGGCGCCCCTCATGGCCGAAGAACTCGGGGCCGCGTGCGTGACCTTCGTGTCGAAGGTTGAGGTGCGCGACGGGATGGTGATCGCGCGCCGCCAGGCCGAAGACGGCGTGCACGTGGTGGAGGCTCGACTGCCGGCCGTGCTCTCGATCACGAGCGACGAGTCGAACAAGCCCCGCCTGCCGAAGGTGAAAGACATCATCACCGCCAAGCGCAAGCCGACGCAGGTCTGGTTGTCCGCGGACCTGGGCGCGGCGGGAAGCGATGGAGGGGCCGAGACCACCTCGGAGGGCGTGGAGATCCGCGAAGTGGCTATTCCGCAGCGGACCGCGCGCTGCGAGTTTCTCCAGGGTGATCCCGCCGAGCAGGCCGAACAGCTCGCGCAGCGGCTGCGCGCGTTGAAGCTCCTGTAGACGGAGACGTGCGCGTGCCGAGTGTGCTCATCCTCGCGACCCTGGCCGATGGCTCGCTTTCCCGGTCGAGCCTCGAACTGATCGGGGGCGCGCGCGCCTTGACCGCGGGGCAACCCGGAGGGGGCGTTGCGGCCGCCCTGCTGGGACGCGGCACGGGGTTTCAGGCGGCGGCGGAGGCGCTGCATCAGCACGGTGTGGCCTCCGTGTACAGCGTCGATGACCCCGCGCTGGACGTCGGGCAGTCCGACGCTTTTCTCGTTGCGGCCGAGCAGGTGGCACAGAAGGCTCACCCGGACGTCATCCTTGTGAGCGCGGATACCGTTGGCCGTGAGGTCGCGCCCCGGCTCGCCCACCGCCTGGGCGCGGGCCTGGTCACGGAGTGCGTTGAGCTCAGGCGTGACGGCGGTGAGATCGTGGCTCGCCGTCAGACGTATGGCGGGCGGGCCGTGGCGACATACGTCGTGCGGCGCCGCCCCGCGGTGCTGTCGGTCAAGCCCCGAGTGCTGGATGTCCCAGAGGCCGCGCCGGTGCAGGGGACCGTGGAGAAGCTCTCGGTCACCATCGACCTGTCGCGCCTGCCCACGCGGGTGCGAGAGGTCGTCAGGGAGAAATCCGAGGTCGGCCTGGAGGATGCGCAGATCGTAGTTGGGGGAGGCCGGGGCCTGGGCGGTCCCGACGGGTTTGCCGCGATCAACGCGCTGGCCGAGGTTCTCGGCGGCGCGGTCGGATCCTCGCGACCACCCGCCGACGCCGGATGGGTGCCGATCTCCTGGCAGATCGGCCAGACAGGCAAGACGATCCGGCCGGCGCTGTATATCGCCGTGGGCATCTCGGGGGCGACGCAGCACGTCGCCGGCATGGCCGGCTCGCGCACGATCGTCGCCATCAACCGCGATCCCGAGGCGCCGATCTTCGGTGTCGCGCATCTCGGCATCGTCGGCGACTATCGCGAGGTGCTGCCCCCGTTGATCGCCAAGATCAAACAGCTCAAAGGTCATTGATCTGATGGCGCTGCCCTGGTGGCGGGCCGCAATCGCAGTCCCCCTGCTCATCGCCTCTGTGGGGATCTTCGCCGCGAAGCTCCTGCACATTTACCGGCTCATCCGCCTTGGCGGCGGTCCCGTTCCGCTGCAGCCCCTGAGTGTGGGTGTCCGGGATCTGCTCGTGCAGGTCCTGGGACATCGCAAGGTGCTGCGCCAGCCGCTGGCGGGGATCATGCATGTGCTGATCTTCTGGGGATTCCTGATCCTGTCCACCACGATCGTGCAGGCGATCGGAGAGGCGTTCCGACCGGGCTGGACGCTTCCGCTCATCGGTGCCTCTCCGGTATTGGCCGCTCTCCAAGACTTGTTCATCGTGCTCGTGCTCACGGGCATCGCGATGGATCTCTGGTGGCGGCTGGTCCTTCGGCCGCGTCGCTTAGCCGGTCAGAACCAGCGGAGCGCCTACATGATCCTCATCTTCATCACGGGGATCATGGTGACGCTGCTGCTCTCGCGCGCCGGCCAGATCGCGCTCGAGCGCCCCGTGTGGGCCGACGGCGCGCCACTATCGTCGCTCGTGGCCGGCTGGCTGGCGCCGGCCCCGCACGCGGTCACGCGGGGCATCTTCGAAGTCGCCTGGTGGGGCCATCTGTTGATCATCCTCACCTTCCTTACCGTGATCCCCCAGGGCAAGCACCTGCACCTGATCACCGTCGTCGCAAACGTGCTTCTGCGCAAGCGCCGACCCAGGGGCGCGCTGGCGGCGATCGACATCGAGCGGGCCGACCACCTGGGCGCATCTCGCGCGGAGCACTTCACATGGAAGGACAACCTCGACACCTTCGCCTGCATGGAGTGTGGGCGCTGCGTCGAGGCCTGCCCGGCCAACAGCACCGGAAAAGAGCTCGATCCCCGGCGCCTGCACACCGATTTGCGCGGGCAGCTGGCGCTCGAGTCGCGCGCCGGTGAGGCAGCGCCTCCCCTCGTCGGCGGGGTGTTCTCGGAGGACTTCCTGTGGCAGTGCCTGACCTGCGGCGCCTGCGTCGAGGAGTGCCCGGCGATGAACGACCACATTGACAAGATCGTGGAGATGCGCCGGCATCTGACCATGGAAGAGGCCCGCGTGCCGGCGACGATGGGCGAGGCGCTCCGGAGCCTGGAGGCCCGCGGTCATCCCTTCCGCGGGGCCGCCTTCTCCCGCACCGCGTGGACGGCGGGTCAGAACGTGCACATCTTGAGCGAGGGCGCGCGCGCCGACTGGCTTCTCTGGGTCGGATGCGCGTCGGCGCTCAATGAGCGCAATCACCCGCCGATACGCGCGCTCGTGCGCCTGCTGACCGCCGCCGGCGTCGACGTCGCGATCCTGGGCGACGCGGAGACGTGCACGGGCGATCCGGCCCGGCGCATCGGCAACGAGTACCTCTTCCAGACCCTGGCGCAGCAGAACATCGAGACCCTGAACCGGTTCGGGGTTGGGAAGATCGTCACGCCCTGCCCGCACTGCTACAATACGATCAAGCACGAATATCCTCAGTTCGGGGGCCGCTACGAGGTCTGGCACCACACGCAGCTCCTGGCCCGCCTGGTGGAGGAGGGGCGGATCGCGCCGACGACGCCCATGACCGAGTCACTGACCTTTCACGATCCGTGCTACCTGGGCCGCCACAACGGCGAGTACGAGGCGCCGCGGCGAGTGCTCGCGGCCATCCCTGGCGCACGGGCCGTGGAGATGGCTCAGTGCCGCGAGCGCGGGTTCTGCTGCGGTGCCGGGGGGGGCCTGTACTGGGTGGAAGATCGCGTCGGGCAGAGGGTCAGCCACGTCCGCACTCACCACGCCGTTGCCACGGGCGCGCAGGTCCTGGCGACCGCCTGCCCGTTCTGCCTGCTCATGCTGGAAGACGGCGCGGCGGCGACGTCGTCTGAGATCCGCCCGATGGACGTGGCCGAGCTGCTCGACCGCAGCACGCATGCGTGACGGCGGCGACGCCCGACCCGCAAGCGGGTATCCGGGCGCGGGTCGCAACCTTCCTGAGGAGACGCTCTCGGGCATTCCCGTTAAGGGCACCTACGGCCCTGACGATCTGGCCGGGCGCTCCGTCGCGGACGACCTCGGGCGCCCCGGGGAGTACCCCTTCACGCGCGGCATTCATCCGACGATGTACCGCGGCCGGCTGTGGACCATGCGGCAGTTCGCCGGCTTTGGCAGCGCGGAGGATACCAACCGGCGGTTCCACTACCTGCTCGAGCAGGGTCAGACCGGCCTGTCCGTAGCGTTCGACATGCCCACGTTGATGGGCTACGACTCCGACCACCCGCGCGCGCTGGGCGAGGTCGGCCGCGAGGGCGTGGCGGTCGACTCGCTGGCGGACATGGAGCGGCTCTTCAAAGGGATTCCGCTCGACCGCGTGACGACGTCGATGACGATCAACGCGCCAGCCAACGTGCTCCTGGCGCTCTACCTCGCAGTGGCCGAGCGCCAGGGCGTACCGCACGAGCGGCTCGGCGGCACCACGCAGACCGACATGCTGAAGGAGTTCATCGCGCAGAAGGAGTGGATCGTCCCGCCGCGTCCCTCTATGCGCCTGATCCAAGACATGCTGGTCTTCGGCACACGCGAGCTCCCGCGCTGGAACGTCATCAGCATCAGCGGCTACCACGTCCGCGAAGCGGGGAGCACCGCGGTTCAGGAGCTGGCGTTCACGCTGGCCGACGGTATCGCCTACGTGGAGGCCGGGCTGGCGGCCGGACTGGACGTCGATGCGTTTGCGCCGCGGCTGTCGTTCTTCTTCGACGTTCACAATGACTTCTTCGAGGAGATCGCCAAGTTCCGCGCCGCCCGCCGGATGTGGGCGAAGATCATGCGCGAGCGCTTCGGCGCGACGAACCCCCGGTCGTGGTGGTTGCGCACGCACGCCCAGACCGCCGGGGTGACGCTCACCGCGCAGCAGCCGCTCAACAACATCACGCGCGTGGCGCTGCAGGCTCTGGCCGCGGTGCTGGGCGGGGCGCAGTCACTGCACACCAACTCAATGGACGAAACCTACGCGCTGCCCACAGAGGACGCCGTCCTGGTGGCGCTGCGCACCCAACAGATCATCGCCCACGAGAGCGGCGTCGCCGACACGGTGGACCCCCTGGGCGGCTCGTACTTCCTCGAGACCCTGACGAACCAGATCGAGGAGGCCGCCTGGGCCTACATCCGGACGATCGACCAGTTCGGCGGGATGGTGGCCGCGGTCGAGGCCGGGTACCCGATGCGCGAGATCGCCGACGCGTCGTTCCGCTTCCAGCAGCAGCTCGAGCGGAAGGACCGGATCATCGTCGGCGTCAACGACTTCGTGGCCGAGGAGGAGCCGGCGATTCCAACCCTCAAGATCGATCCGGAGGTGGAGCGGCGCCAGATCGA
>JBQTJP010000321.1:0-22551 GCA_052386995.1 Armatimonadota bacterium | reverse complement strand
TCATAATCTTGCGAGAACAATCGCGGCGAGGACGGTGCCGACAATGGCGCTGCCATAGCAGGCCACCGGCAGGGGCAGCCAGGCGGTTTTCAGATGGAGTCCCTCTGCGAGCGTGTAGAGAAACCGGTGCGCCCAGTGGAAGAGCGATAACGAGATCGCAACGAAGAGGTACAGGCGGCTCAGGGGATGCGAGACGAGGGCGAGCATCCGGTCGTACGCGAAGGCCTCCGGCGCCATCCCGGCGGGGAGTGCGATTCCGAGCAGGGCGACGTGCACCGGCACGACGAAGGCCGCCACGGTCCCTCCCGCCGCAAAGAGCAACCACCAAAGGGGTTTGATCGACCGCACGGTCACGCTCCGAGGACGATCCAAGCGATGATGATCGAGACGGCGAGCCACGCCGCGTAGTTGCCGCCCACGATGAGCCCCCCCGGCAGCGCGCTGTTACCCACGCGCACGGCGACGCCCTTCGGAGCAAGATTGAACCACGTCACCGCGTGGTAGAGGGCCGCGGCGAGCGCGATGAGATGGAAGACGACCATGCCCGGCGCGCTCAGCAACTGCAGATAGGCCGCGTAGGCCTCGCGCCCCTGCGAGAGGCTTCGCAGCAGGAGAAGCAAGAGCACCGCGTAGGCGGCGATGAAGATGCTCGTCAATTCGCGGATGACGAACAACGTGTATGCCCGGTGCCCCAACCACCACGTGAAGCGAACCGGACGCTGATAGGGGCTCATCGTTTGCCCCAGGGCAAGACGACGCTCTTCATCCAGTGCAGCGCGCTGGACACCTTGCTCTGCTGAATGGCCCCGGCCGGATCAACGTCCTTCGGGCAGACGGTCGTGCACTCGCCGACAAACGTGCAGTCCCAGATGCCGTCGGGTCCGGCGACGATCTCCTCGCGTTCGCTGCGGCCCTGATCGCGCGAGTCGAGGTTGTACCGCGCTGCGAGCGCAATGGCGGCGGGGCCGACGAAGCGCGGCTCGAGCGCGTAGACCGGGCATGCCGCGTAGCAGAGCATGCAGTTGATGCACATGCTGAACTGCTTGTACCGGTACAATTCGGTGGGCGTCTGCCGGTACTCCCCGTCGGAGGTCGGCCGCTCATCGTCGCGGATGATCCAGGGCTTGACGGCCGTGAGCTTCTCCATGAAGTCGTCGAGCACGATGACCAGGTCACGCGCGATGGGGAAGTTGGCAAGCGGCTCGACGCGCACGGGCGACGGATAGTACTCTTTGAGAAAAGCCGCGCAGCTCAGTTTGGGGACGCCGTTGATCATCATACCGCACGAGCCGCAGACGCCCATCCGGCACGACCAGCGGTACGTCAGCGTGCCGTCGATCTGGTCTTTGATGTGGTTGAGGGCGTCGAGGACCACCCAGTCCTCACGGTAGGGGACCGCGTACGCCTGAAAGACCGGCGAGTCGTCCCGTCCCGGACGGTAGCGCATGACCTCGAGGGTGATCGTGGGATCCGCCATCATCATCTCCCGTACACGCGCTCGGCCGGCGGCCAGCGCGTGATGACGACATCGAGGTAGTCGATCCGGGGCGCGCCGCCGGTTCGATACGCCAGAGTGTGTTTGAGGAAACGGCCGTCGTCGCGTTTCGGATAGTCCGTGCGCTGATGGGAGCCGCGTGACTCGGTGCGGGCCAGGGCCGACTGGGCCACGGTCTGGGCGACATCCAGCATGAAATCGAGCTCCAGCGCGCCGATGAGCTCGGTGTTGTAGCCGAGCGTCCGATCGTCGAGGGAGACGCCCGCGAACCGTTCGCGGAGCCGGGCCAGCTCGTTACACGTCGCGCGGAGCGAAGCCTCATCGCGGTAGATCCCGCACCCGTTCTCCATGGTTTGGTTCATCTCTTCTCTCAAAGTCGCGATGCGCTCCGTGCCGCCCTCCTTGCGGAGGAAGTCCCTCGAGAGCCGGTATTCCTCATCGAGGACCTGAGTAATCAGAGCCTGCCGGTTGATGGCGCGATGCGCCTGCGCAAACGCCGCCGCCATTCTGCCCGCCCGGGCGCCGAACACCAGCAGCTCGGCCAGCGAATTCGACCCGAGGCGGTTGGCTCCGTTGATGCTGACGCACGCGCACTCGCCGGCCGCGTAGAGGCCCGGGACCGGCGTCGCCCCGTGCGCGTCAGTGTGGACGCCGCCCATCATGTAGTGCACGACCGGCCGCACCGGGATGAGCTCGTGCACGGGGTCGATGCCGGCGTAGAGCCTGGCAAGCTCCCGCACGAACGGGATCCTCTCGTTGATCTTCTTCTCGCCCAGGTGCCGGACATCGAGGTGCACCACATCGCCGTAAGGCCCTTTGACGGTGCGGCCCTTCTCGGCTTCCTTGACAAAGGCCTGGGAAACTCTGTCCCGCGGCCCCATCTCCATGGCACGCAGACGCGGCCACGGGTCGGGTGGGCCCAGGCCGTAGTCCTGCAGGTAGCGGTAGCCATCCTTGTTGATCAGGATGCCGCCTTCGGAGCGCGCGGCCTCGGTGATGAGGATCCCGGTGAACGGGAGGCCCGTCGGATGATACTGCACGAACTCCATGTCCTTCAGCGGCACGCCCGCGCGGTACGCCAGGGCCATGCCATCGCCGGTGCAGATGGCCGCGTTGGTGGTAAAGGGGAAGACGCGCCCGGCCCCACCCGTGCAGAGGATCACCGCTCGGGCTGCGATCATCTGCACGCGGCCCGTACTCAGGTCTATAGCGACTGCGCCCTGACAGCGACCGTCGGCTATCAGGAGCTTCGTGGCGAACCACTCATCGTATCGTGTCAGCGGAAACTTCAGCGACGTCTGAAACAACGTGTGCAGCATGTGGAAGCCGGTTTTGTCGGCGGCGAACCACGTGCGCTCGATCTTCATGCCGCCGAATGCGCGCACTGCCACGCTGCCGTCGGGCTGGCGGCTCCACGGGCAGCCCCAGTGCTCCATCTGAATCATCTCGGCGGGGCATTCTCTGACGAACGCTTCGACGGCGTCCTGATCGGCGAGCCAGTCCGATCCCGTGATCGTGTCTTCGATGTGGCCGTCGAGGCTGTCGCCGGACTTGATCACCGCTGCGGCGCCCCCTTCGGCCGATACCGTGTGGCTGCGCATCGGATAGACCTTGGAGAGAACAGCGATGTCCAGGTGCGGGTTCAGTTCCGCCGCGGCGATGGCCGCACGCAGGCCGGCTCCGCCGCCGCCGATGATGAGGATGTCGTGCTGGTTGCTATCTGCGACGTCCATGGAACGATGTGCCATTCGGCAGGTTTCGCTCTACGCCCTTCAGCCTTTTCTTCGGCTCAGGAGAAATTCGCCGGGCGTCTGGATGAGGACACCGCCGATGGACTGCCCGTAGTAGGCGCCAAAGTGCGTCGCGTCTCCCGTGAGGAAGTGTGTGGCCCGGGCGGCGAGAGCGGCCATGAAGGCTTCCCGGTCTCCTGGAGGCAGATTGATCGGGCACACGAGGTCCGGCGGAGCTGAAGCGACGCCAGTTGTTCGTCTGACCAGAGCGTCAAGGCGGGCCAGGTGGCGTGGGTTAGTCAGGTTCCTTCTCGCCTCCTCCACCACATGGGCCGAGACGAGCAATTCGTCTCCCCGTAAGGTCGCTACACGCCACAGGGTTTCCAGTCTCGGGCTCCCGTAGGCGACCGAAAACAGGACGTTGGCGTCCAGGAAGACCCGCAAGCCTCAGGTTCGACGCGGACGTCGGTGAGGGATGCGTTTGGGGTCGAGACCCAGGGCCTTGACTTGCTTTACCGCCCGGGCATACCCCGCAGCGTCAAGCGCGTTGGATAGCAGGAATTCCGCCTTTCGTTCCGGCGTGTATATTTCTATCGGAACCGCGACCGCAGGCCTGATCAGAATCCCCTCCGGCTGCGCTTCCGCAACAACAAGCGATCCTTCGCCGATTCCGTACCTGCGCCGGAGTTCTGCAGGAATCACCACTGCGCCCCGCTTCCCGGTTCTGATTGGTTTCACATCATGTCGCCTCAAGGGCAGACTATCAGATATTCAGACTTTCAGTCAAGAACCGCGGCTATCCTCCGCCGCCGGGGAGACCGTGCAGTCCGGGTTGAGTCATGGCCGCGGCGTCGAGAATCGTCTTCAGCTGCTCGGCCGACAACCCTTTGGTCTGGGCAATCTCGCGGATCGTCCTGCCGGTGCGCGCCGCTTCCTTTGCGATCTCGGCCGCGGCGTCGTAGCCGATCACCGGCGCCAGCGCGGTGGCCAGCATGAGCCCGCGCTCGACGGACTCGGGTCCGCGCTCGGTCGCCTCCAGGCCCTCGACGCACTGTCCCGCGAAGTTGCGCGAGACCGCCGCGAGCAGACCGATCTCTCCGAGCAGGTTGTGCGCGATCACCGGCATCATCGTGTTCAGCTCGAAGTTCCCCCATTCGTTCCCGATCGCCACGACCAGGTCGTTGCCCATCACCTGCGCGCAGGCCTGCAGGACCGATTCGGCGATCACCGGGTTGATCTTCCCCGGCATGATGGATGACCCCGGCTGAACGGCCGGCAGGGTCAACTCGGCCAGCCCGGCCCGCGGGCCGGAGCCCATCCACCGGATGTCGTTGGCGATCTTCATCAGCGCGGTGGCGTACGTGCGCAGCACGCCGGAGGCAAACGTCACGGCGTCCAGGGCTGCCTGGGCCTGAAAGTGCGCCGACGTCTCGCGGAGCGCGAGCCCGGTGAGCTGCGTCAGGCGCGTGCAGACGCGGGAGGCGAACTCGGGATGCGCGTTGATGCCCGACCCCACCGCGGTCCCGCCGAGCGCCACCTCGGTGAGCTCGGCCTCCGCGTATCCCAGGCGCCGCTTGGTCGCGGCGACCTGATCCGCGTAGCCGGCGAACTCCTGCCCCAGGCGCACGGGAGTGGCGTCCATCAGGTGCGTGCGCCCGGTCTTGATGATGCCGTAGAACGCGCCGGCCTTCTCACGAAGGGCCGCTTCCAGCCCGTCGAGCGCTGGCCGCAGATCCTCGCGCAGCATCAGGAGCGCCGCCAGATGGATCGCCGTCGGGATGACGTCGTTGCTCGACTGACAAATGTTCACGTGGTCGTTGGGGTGAACGGTCTTCGCGCCGCGGGTGGCCCCGAGCAGCTCCGCCGCCCGGTTGGCGATCACCTCGTTGGCGTTCGTGTTCGTCGAGGTGCCCGACCCGGTTTGATAGATATCCAGCGGGAACTCGGCGTCCAGCGCGCCATCGGCCACTTCCTGGGCCGCGCGCGCGATTGCCTCGCCCACGGGCCGGTCGAGCAGCCCCAGCTCCACGTTGACCTCCGCCGCGGCGCGCTTGATCAGCCCCAGGGCGCGAAGAAACGGGCGTGAAAACCGCAGCTCGCTGATCGGAAAGTTCCGAATCGCACGTGCCGTCGAGGCGCCGTAGTAGGCGTCCGCCGGGACCTCCATCGGACCGAGGGTGTCGCGCTCGGTGCGGGCCTTCGCATCCTGGGTCTTCACAGATCAGCCTCCCGGCGCCTGGAATACGAAGAGGACCAGCGCGCCCAGCGCGATAAACACGATACCGATGATCCAGAGAGCGGCTTCGGCCGCGGCGCGCCATCCACGGTGATGGATGTAGTCGTCGAAGATCACCCGCAGACCGATGAGCCCGTGCGACAGCGCAAACACCAGGATGAGCAGATCGTATGTCCGCCAGAAGGGCCCGCGGAATCGCTCGGCGACGAATTGAAAGTCGATGGTGTCGGTAGAGTTGACCAGATGCATGATGTAGAGGTGGCCGATCACGAGCCCGATCATCGCCACCGCCGACACGCGCAGATAGAACCAGAGGAACAGGCTCATCCCCCCGCCCGGGCGCTCCCGATACCCGCCGCGCATCTGTGTCCTACCGCACCCCGATGAGTTTGCCGAGCATCAGGTACGCCACCGGCATGAGGGCGATCACGTAAAGTCCCGCCCCGATCAGGAACATGCGGCGGTAGAAGCGAGTGGACGCCGGCCAGACGTCGAGGATCATCACCATGATGCCGTTCCCGGCGTGGTAGAGGACGGCCGCTACCAGGAGAAACTCGAGGGGCTTGAACCACGGCTGTTTGTAGATGCTGATCGCCCGGTTATAGGCGTCCGGGCCCAGCCCCAGCATCGAGGTCTCAACGATGTGTGCAAGGAGGAAGAGCAGAACCGCGACACCGGTAATGCGATGGAGCGCCCAGGCAAGCATGCCTGGTGAGCCGCGGTACACTCAAGACCCTCCCGACGAGGATCGGAACGTACTGGTGACATTCGGTGCGCCGGGAGCGCGCTCCTGTTGCGCACGCCCGCACGGTCGATGAAGGGGAGTCGCGGTGTCTTTCGAAGACACCACCGACGATAGCGATGGCGACATGATGACTTCACGCGCCGCGCGCGAGGTGCCGCTGGCGAGCCGTCTGGCTCAGCTCGGCGATGAGACGCCCTATGCGGTGTTCGAAGCCGCCGCGGCCCTGGCCGCGCGCGGGGTGACGGTCTACGCTTTCCACCTGGGGGATCTCGGTCTTCCCACCCCGCCGTCGGTTGTTGAGGCGGCGCATCGGGCCATGCGCGATGGCAAGACGGGATACGCACCCGCGGCGGGCATCATGCCGCTGCGCGAGGCGCTGGCCGATGAGTGTGCGCGGCTGCATGGCGTCCCATACGCGCCCGAGAACGTGGCCGTGCAGTCGGGCGGCAGTCAGGTCATCCTCAAGTTCGCGCAGGCGGTCGTGAGTCCCGGAGACGAGATCCTCTATCCCGTTCCGGGCTTTCCGGTGTACGAATTCGCCGTCGAGCTCTTCGGTGGCGTGGCACGGCCGTACAGGATCGTCGAGTCGGGCGAGCGGTTTGCGATCGACATCGATCATTTGAGCGCCCAGATCACACCGAGAACGCGGGCGCTCATCCTCAACAACTGCCACAACCCGACGGCCGCCGAATGTGATCGCCGCGAGGTCGAGCGGCTGGCGGAGCTGGTCGGCAGGCACGACCTACTCGTGCTGGCCGACGACGCGTACGCGGAGATTCGCTACGATGGCCAGACCCACTTTCTGCAGAGCCTGCCCGGCATGGCCGGGCGCACCGTGACCCTCTACACGTTTTCGAAGAAGTACGCGATGACCGGCTGGCGGCTCGGCGCGGCGATCGGTCCGCCGGCACTCATGGACGTGTTCACTACGCTCAGCGCGGCGGAATCCGGCACGGCCAACTTCACGCAGTGGGCGGGGCTCGAGGCACTGCGCGGGGACCAGAGTGATGCGGCGGCGCTCCTCGCCGCCCTGAAAGAGCGCCGCGATGCGACGCTGCAGGCGTTGACCGGGATGGAGGGCATCCAGGTCAGGATCCCCGCGTCGACGATCTACCTGTATCCGGAGGTCGGTGGCGCCATCCGCAAGCTGGGACTGCGCGATGTGCGTGACTTCGCCGACGCGGCGCTGCGCCGCACCGGGGTCTCATTCTGCACGCGGCGGCATTTTGGCCGGATGCTGCCCGGCGAGCCAGACTCGTTTATCCGGCTCGCCTACTCCGGTATCGACGCCGCGGAGATCCGTGAGGGGCTCGCGCGCCTCAAATCCTGGATCGAAGGAGGCTGAGAGCGGCAGCAGCGGACCGTGATGCGCGCCGTCGGTTTACGTCGCGGGCAACTCCGCGAGCGACACGGGACGGGCGGTCGCGTGTGATTGTCCCGCCGCGATGGCCACCGCAAGGACCTCGCGGGCATCGGCGGCCGAAGGTGATGCGGGCCCTGCGCCGCCTATGGCGTCCAGAAAGGCCTCGATCTCCTCATGGAAGCGCCGGTCCACTCCGGCCGCCTCGTGACGCGACCCGCGTCGCGCTATCAGGTCGATGCTCTCTCCGGTACGAATGCGGATCATTCCTTCGGTGCCGTGGATGTCCGTTTCCCACCGGGCAGGAGCCTCGACGGCATGGAAGTGATGCGAGAGCACGGCGCGCGCCCCCCCGTCGAATGTCAGGGCAACGATATACGACGAATCGACATCGCTCCCGGGGAGCAGCGCCGCCGTCGAGCCGTAGACCGATACGACATCGCGGCCCAGCAGCCACCGGGCGCGATCGATCCGATGCACACCCGAGTAGAGCAGCAGGCCGCCGCCGGCTCCGGCGTCCCGCACCCACCCGGGCCAGCCCGCCAGCCCGCCGCCGCTGCTGTGATCCGTGACGAATCGGGGCTCGCCGATGTCACCTGAGGCGATGATCTCGAGCGCCCGGCGGGATTCCGGCCGGAAGCGGTGCACGAAGCTGACAATGAGGGTGATGCCGGCGTTCTTTGCCGCGCGGATGACGCGATCGGCATCGGCCAGCGTGAGGGCCATCGGTTTTTCCAGCAACACGTGCACGCCGGCGCGCGCGGCGGTCACGGCAACGTCGGCCAGCAACGCGTGGGGAACGCAGATGCTCACCGCATCGACGCCCGCAAGCCCCTCCCGATAGTCGGCGACATAGCGCACAGAGCACTTCGACGCCAGTGCCTCGCCGCGCCGGGCATCCGGATCGGCGATCCACGTCAGCGTGGCGCGCCGGCTCTCGAGAACGGCTGGGGCGTGCAGAATACCGGCCTTGCCTGCGCCGATGATGCCATACCGCACGGCCATGAGAGTCACTCCTCCCTGGGGAGACGTTCGCCGCGCGGACGTCTTCACCCGCGTGACCCACTTCGGCGTCCGGCAGGGGCGTACGCGCGATGATGCGAAACCACGCCCAATGCCCCCAACCCCCAATGACGTTGACCTGCTCGTGTGCGGTGGCTGCGTCCTCACCATGGACGACGAGGACCGCGTCTACCAGCCGGGAGCCGTGGCCATCAAAGGCGATCGCGTCGTCGCGGTCGGCGAGGCCGCGGACATCACCACGCGGTACCGCGCCAGCGATGTCATCGACCGTCCCAATCACGCGGTGCTTCCGGGGCTCATCGACGCCTACTCGCACGCGGGCCACGGGATGATCAAAGGCATTCATCATCCACAACTCGGCTGGCCCACCAACCAGATCTACTTTCATGCCACAACACCGGACTGGTGGGAGGCTGAAGCGCAGCTCAGCGCGTTGGAGCGTGTCCGCTTTGGGACGACCACCGGGCTGACGGTGCTGGGAGCCACACCGGCCCGCGCCGACGACGCCGTGTACGCCGACGCGCATCTGCGCGGTGTGGTCCGGGTCGGCATCCGGGAGATGCTCTCGATCGGTCCTCCCGATCCGTTCATCGAGCAACTTCCCCGACCCTGGACCGCCACCGATTGGCGCGACGGCCGCGGGATCACCAGGCCCTTCACGCACGAGCAGTGCATGGATGTGAGCGTCGACGTGGTCCGGCGGTGGCATCGCACGCACAATGACCGCATCCGCGTCTGCCTGCACCCGGCCTACCTGCTCGGGCGCTTTGCGCAGCATCCAAAGTTTCCACATACCTATCGTGTCGAAGACACCAAGGCGATGGCGCGCAGCGCCGAGGAAATGCGCGCGTTCGCCGACCGCTGGAAGGTCATGATTCACACCCATGCTTTTCGCGGATCGCTCGCGTGGGGAGCGCAGACGTTCGGC
Organism: Armatimonadota bacterium; assembly: GCA_052386995.1. Taxonomy (GTDB): domain Bacteria; phylum Sysuimicrobiota; class Sysuimicrobiia; order Sysuimicrobiales; family Humicultoraceae; genus JBQTJP01. The sequence goes on along the minus strand of JBQTJP010000321.1, from coordinate 13,034 downwards.
CCCGCGCTCAATGACATCCTGAAGGCCGACGTGCTGCTGGCGCATGCCAACGCCCTCAGTCCCGAAGAAGTCGTGCTGGCGGCGCGGTCCGGGTGCGCGGTAGCGTGGGTGCCGACCACGCACGAGAACATCCTCTACGGGGTCTGTCCGGTCATCGACCTGCTGGCCGCGGGCGTGCCCGTGGCGATCGCCACGGATGGCAGCGCGCCGTACATGAGCCTGGATGTCTGGAAAGAGCTTCCCCGGGCGATGATGATGCAGCGGATGGACAAGAAGGACCCTGCCGCTCTGCCGGTGGGAACGGCGCTTCGCATGGTGACGGCCGACGCCGCGCGGGCGATTGGCTGGGATGCGGAGATCGGATCCCTGGAGCCCGGGAAGAGAGCCGATGTGATTACCGTCGACCTGGAGCAGCCGCATCTCACACCGCGCACGCACATCCCGCAGCTGCTGGGGTATTACGCGCAGGGCGCCGATGTGGCCAACGTCATTGTCGACGGCAGGATCCTGATGCGCGATCGCCGTGTGCTCACGGTGGACGCCGGCGCGGTGCTCGAATGGGCGCAGGCCGAAGCCGACGGCGCCTTCGCCCGGGTTGATATCAGCAAGTACCTGACGACCCCTCGGGAATTCTGGCGCGCACCCGTGATGCCGGCGCCGTCGCAATGACGAGCTCGCCACGCCGCGACGACGTGCTCAGGGGCAGAACGTCCATCATCACGGGGGCCGGACGGGGCATCGGCCGCGGAGGGGCCGTGGGACTGGCCCGCCGCGGGGCTCGCGTTGCCATCTTCGATGTCGTCCCCGAAGAACTGGACGTCACGCTGGGGCTGGTGCGGGCCGAAGGGGCCGAGGCCATGGGGATCATCGCCGACCTTCGCCGCCGCGACGAGATCGACCGGGCGCTGCAGCAGGTGACCGATGCCTGGGGACCTCCCGATGTCTTGATCAACAACGCCGCGGTGCTTCACCTTAGGCCCTTCGAGGAGACCGACCCGGCCGTCTGGGACGAGACCGTCGATGTCAATCTCCACACCGCGTACTACCTGACCTGGCGCGTCTACCGCGGCATGCTCGACCGCGGCCATGGGAACATCGTGACGATGTCGTCCACCGCGGGCGTGAAGCCGTTTGCACGCGAGACCGCATACTGCGCCACGAAATACGCGCTCGAGGGGTTGCTGCGGTCACTCTCGCTCGAGGCCGCGCCGCGTGGGATCATCGTCACCCTGTGCACGCCGGGTGCAACCACCAAGCCGACGTCGATGACCGACGCGGCGTTTGCGGCCCTGCCGGCAGATCGGCAGACGCAGTATGTCAGTCCGCAGATCTTCGCCGAAGCCTTCGGCTACCTCGCCGCGACGCGAGATCCGGAGCTGTCGGGTCGGCGGTTCGACCTCTTTGCGCTGGCCGAGCTCGTACGGGAGCAGGGATGGGCGGCCCCGGCGCGGCTCGCCCTCCAGAGGGCAGAGCGGAACGCCGCATAGAATACTCTCCTTAGAGGGATCGGCTTGGGAACCTACGTCATCCGGCGAGTTCTGAGCAGCATCCCGGTGTTGTTTCTGGTCGTCACAGGGGTGTTTTTTGCCTTTCAGCTGATCCCCAGCGACCCCGCGCGCTTGTATCTGGGCCCGGAGGCCACACCCGAAACCGTTGAGGTCCTGCGACGAGAACTCGGCCTCGACAAGCCGGTGATCGTGCAGTACTTCAATTACCTCAGGCGCCTCGCGCGGGGCGATCTTGGGAAATCGATCTCGACACGGCGGCAGGTGGCGCAGGAGCTCGGATCGCCCTTCATCAACACGATCAAACTGTCAATCGCGAGCATTATCCTGGCGACGGCCGTCGGTGTGCTCCTGGGGACCGTTGCCGCCGTCCGGCAGGGCACGTTTTGGGATCACCTCGCCAGCGTGGTTGCCCTGCTGGGGATCTCGATCCCGGTGTTCTGGCTCGGCCTCCTGATGATGTACTTCTTCAGCGTTCAGCTGCACGTGCTCCCCAGCGCGGGCGACTACACGTGGAAGCACTACTTCATGCCGACGGTCGCCCTGGCGGTCTTCTCGCTGGCGTTCATCGCCAGGATGACCCGCTCGTCCCTGCTCGAGGTCATCCGCCAGGACTACGTGCGCACCGCCAGGGCCAAAGGATTGCCCGAGTGGATGGTCGTGACGTACCACGCGCTTCGCAACGCGCTGCTGCCGGTCGTCATCGTGGTGGGGCTTCGATTCGGATACATGCTGGGCGGTGCGGTCGTGACGGAGCAGGTGTTTGCCTGGCCGGGGCTCGGCCGGCTGCTCGTCGGTGCCGTGGGGCAGCGGGACATCGCGCTCGTCCAGGGGATCCTGTTGGTGTTTGCCGCGTCGTTCGTGCTTGTCAACATGACCGTGGATCTTCTGTATGGCTTCCTCGACCCCCAGATCCGATACCGCTAGGCGCGTGGTCCCGGCACCGGCGCTCCGCGTCAGGACGCCGAACGCGCTGCAGGTCTTCATGCGACTGCACCGCCTGGCCGCTCTTGGAGCGCTGCTCGTCACGCTCTTCGTGCTGACCGGCCTGCTGGCGCCGGTGCTGGCGCCGTATGATCCCAGCCTGATCAACGTGCAAAAGACCCTGCAGCCGCCCAACCGCGCCCACCTGCTCGGGACCGACAACCAGGGGCGCGACCTGCTGAGCCGCATCATCTTCGGCGCGCGCATGTCGCTGCTCGTGTCGTTGACCAGCGTGGGGTTCGGGGCTCTGGTAGGGATTCTCCTTGGCACCATTGCGGGCTACTACCGTCGACTCGACGGCTCGATCATGCGACTCAACGAGGTGCTGCTGGCCTTCCCCGGCATCGTCGTCGCCCTGACGATCGTGTCGATCCTGGGGCGCGGCCTCGAGAACGTGATCGTGGCCATCGCCATCGTCCAGGTGCCGCAGTACGTTCGCCTGGCTCACGGGCTGACGCTCTCGGTCAAAGAGCGGGTCTTCGTCGAAGCGGCCGTGGCCGTGGGCGCGACAGACCGCGCGATCCTGTCGCGGCACATCCTGCCGAACCTCCTCGCCCCGCTCATTGTGCAGACCAGCCTGCTGATTCCGGGCGCCATCTTGACCGCGGCGACGCTCTCGTTTCTCGGGCTCGGCGTGCAGCCCCCGACCCCCGAATGGGGCGCGATGCTCCAGAACAGCCTCCAGTGGTCGCGGCTCGCGCCGCACGTGATGGTCATACCCGGGTTCGCGCTGATGCTCGTGGTGTTCGGCTTCAACGTGCTGGGTGACGGGCTGCGTGACGCCCTCGATCCGCGCTTGCGGCGCATGAGCGGCGCGGGGGCGTCCGGCTCGGGAGTATAGCGCGCCCGTGACTGCCCATCTCCCCCGCCAGACGATGCGGTTCAACGACGTGCGGCCCCACAACACGCGGCTGGCGGCCGAGATCGACGCCGCGATTCAGGCGGTCGTCGCGGACGGACGCTTCGAGCTCGGGAAGGAAGTCGACGAGTTCGAGCGGGCGTTTGCAGGCTACATCGGCGTCCGCCATGCCGTCGGCGTCCATTCGGGCACGGCGGCGCTGCACCTCGCGCTCCGCGCGCTTGGCGTGGGGCCGGACGAGGTCATCACGGTCGCCAACTCTGATCCTTCAACAGTCGCGGCGATCCGGTTTGCGGGCGCGCGGCCGGTGCTGGTAGATATCGAGCCTCATTCCTTTAATATGGACCCCGCCGCACTGGCCGCCGCCGTGACCCCACGCACGCGCGCGGTGCTGCCTGTCCACATGTACGGCCGGCCGGCCGAGATGACCCCAATTCTCGAGGTGGCACGACGCCACCACCTGCTCGTGGTCGAAGATGCGGCGCTTGCCGCCGGCGCGATCTACCGCGATCGGCAGGCCGGTGCGTGGGGCGACGCGGCGTGCTTCTCGTTTGCGCCCGGAAAAGTGCTTGGCGCGTTCGGCTGGGGCGGCATGATCACGACCGGCGACGGCGAGGTCGCCAGGCGCATCAAGATGCTCCGCGCCTACGGCGAGGACCCGGCCACGCATCCTCCGCCGTCGGCCGGATTCCGGTTCGCAACGCTGCATCCCGAAGTCCAGGGCTGGAACGTGCGCCTGGACACGCTGCAGGCGGCGGTGCTGCTGGTGAAGTTGCCGCATCTGGACTCCATGGTCGAGGAGCGGCAGGCGATTGCTGAGCGCTATCGTGAAGGACTGCGCGGCACGCACGCCGCCATAGCAGACGACCCCCCGTACTTGCGCAACGCGTACAGGAACTTCGTGATCCGCGTGAAGCATCGCGACACCGTGCGCCGGTTGCTGTTCGAAGCGGGCATTCCGACCGGCACACACTACATCCCGCCCACGCACCTGCAGCCCGCGTTTCAGGACCTGGGGTATCCTAAGGGCTCGCTTCCCGAAACTGAGCGGGCGGCCGACGAGCTGCTTACACTGCCGATCTATCCGGGGATGCCGATAGACGACGTGGACCTTGTGATTGAGCAACTGCGCCGCGCCATGTCCACAGGCTTGTAGCTGGCGACACGTCCCAGACACTCGCGCATGCAAGCGGCGCGGTCCCTCACGGGAGCCGGGCCGCACCGCGGATCGCGCCGCTCAGATCGTCTATCTGGACTTCCAGGCGTATTTCACCGGCCACATGTTGTAGGCGGGGTCGAGATACACGCCCTGCACGTTCTGCTTCATCGCCGCCTGCATCTGAATGTCGAAGAGCAGAATGCCCGGGGCGTCGCGGACGACCTGCTTGATGATCTGCGAATAGTAGATCGAGTTGCGGCCCGACAGGTTGCGCGCCCGGAGCGAATCCTCAATCAGGCGCTCGACCTGGGGGTTCGAGTAATGGGAGTAGTTGAAGCCATTCGGCGGGAAGTCGGCGTTCCGATAGAAGCCCAGCATGATGTACTCGGCGTCGCCGGTGAAGGTGTTGTTGCCGAGGTTCAGCATGTCGTACTCGACCTGCACGCCTCCCGGCGCGTTCAAACGCGCGAGTAGCGTGGCGCTGTCAGCCACGACCAGGTTGACGTCGACGCCGACCGCGCGCAGCATGCCCTGCACCTGCTCCGCGATCTCAAAGTCACCGGGCGACCCGCCCTTGCGTGTGACGTACGTGAGGCGCAGCGGCTGGCCGTCGCGCGCCCGCATGCCTCCTGCCCCCGCTCGCCACCCGGCTTCCTCGAGCAGGGCCTTCGCCCTGTCCGGATTGTACGGGTACCCTGGAGTTGGTGTGTACCCCGCCACGTTGGGACCGAACAGCCAGACATTCGCGGGCTTGCCGTTGCCGAGGAGGACCGTCCGGATCATGGCCTCTTTGTCAATAGCGTAATTCAGCGCCTGGCGCATGCGCACGTCGCTGACCAGCGGCCGGCGCGTGTTGATGTAGATGCAGTACTGGCGCGAGCCGACCCGCTCGAGCACCTTGAAGCCCGGCGTGGTCTTGAATCGCTGGTTGTCCGGGAACGAGATCTCGCGCGCGATGTCCACATCGCCGGCGGCCAGCATTGTCCCTCGGGTGTTGATGTCGTCCGCAACGCGATAGACGATCTCGTCAAGGTAGGGCAGGCCTTTCTGCCAGTAGTTGGGGTTGCGCTTGACCCTCAAGATTTGCTGCGGGCGAAACTCCTCGAGGGTATAGGGACCCGTGCCCGATGCCCGGAGCTTGATGCCGTCCTCACCCACCTGCTGGGTGAACGTCGGGCTGTACATGGCCATGTTGCCCATGGTCAGAATCGCGTGCAGGTTGGGCGCCGTGCGGGTCAACGACACGCGCAGCGTCATCGGGTCCACGACGTCCATGGACTTGAACGGCAGCAGGCCGAACTGGATCTGCCGCCGCGAGATCTTGCGCTCGAAGTTCCACTTGACTGCCTCGGCGTTGAACGGTGAGCCGTCGTGGAACTTGATATTGGGTTTGAGCTTCCACGTCACGGTGAGCCCGTCCGCTGAGACCTGCTCCGACTCCACCAGGTGCGGCTGGACCTTCCCAGTGCTGTCTCGCTCGTAGAGGCGTTCGTAGAAGTTGCCGATGACTTCCACGATCAACGTCTGCGAAACCGAGTTCGTGTCGACGTGCGGGAGTCCGGGCGGATACGACAGGGTTAATGTCCCGCCCCGCACCGGTTCGCCGGGTGCGGCCGGGGCAGGCGCGGCGGACCCGCTATTGAGCCCGGTCAAGACCAACAGACCGATGGCGCCGAGGATGGCAATGACGCGCAGATGATGCGGACGTTGCCTGATCATAGTCCCGCACTCCCCCTCAGGAGTCGAATCTTCACTCGCACGAGCTTCAGTTCTGCGTGCAATCCTGGTCTCGTAACACTTAACCGGTCGCCTGCCCACTTCCTCTAACCAGTTATCGTCTCCGTCCGCTCCGGCGCGACGTCACGCGGCGGCCCCGGCTACCCCGCATAACCTTCGCGCGCGTGCGTGGAGCCGGGCCGCCCGGCAGCACCGCGATCACGTCGACCTCGAGCCGGACACCCGGGCTTCCGAGTCCGGCGACGATGAGGCCGGTGTGAGGCGGGCGATGATCGCCGAAGTGCTCGTGCCGGACGGCCGTGACCGCGGGCGAGTCGGCGCGGTCGAGGAGATACGTGGTGACCTTCACGATGTGTCGCCAGTCCGCGCCCGCTGCCGCCAGGATCGTCCCGATGTTCTTGTAGACCTGGCGCGCCTGTGCGGTCACATCGCCTTCACCGACCAGGTTGCCGTGCTCGTCCCGCGCCACCTGCCCGGCGACGTAGAGCGTGTTACCGGCACGAAGCCCATGCACGTAGTTCGATGTCGTGTACATGCCCTTGGGCTGAATGATCTGAAACGGCGAGGTAGGCGCCGCCATGGACAACCTCCTGCGGGCATTCGCGCCCGCTACGCTTTCAATTGCCGGTACGGCCGGCCGAGTGGGGAGAGCACCCGGCCGCCCTTCGGCGTGACCTGGTAGTTGTCCGAGATGAGAAATGCCAGATCGCCCTCCAGCCAGGTGGACGGGTGAAATGACAGCACCATGTTCTCTTTGAGAAGCTCGTCGGGCGGCGGAGGCGTGATCCCGTCCGCTTCGTCGGTTCCGATCGTGTGGCAGTTGGGGGTGTGATGACCGATGATTTTATAGCCGGCATCGGTGAAGACCTTGTCTGCCACCTCCCCGATCATGCCGAAGCGGTTGCCGGGTTTCGCAACCGCAGCCGCCGCCTGCACGGCTTTCCACCACGTGTCGAAGCGTTTCGCAGGCGCGTCGGGGAGAGGTCCAAAGGAGTACAGGCATGTGATCTCGTGCCAGTAGCCGAGTGGGCCGGTGTAGACGAGCTCGAACAGGATTACGTCGTCACGCCGCAGCGGCCGGTCGAGCAGCGTGGGGATCGTGTACGGGCGTTGATCGAGCGAGTACTTCGAGCGCCCCCAAAAGCAGCCGCGCTCCTTGGCATAGCGTTCAGACTCGGAGGCCGCCGCCCACGCGGGCACACCCGGGCGCGCAACCTCACCGAATCGCTCGAGCGCCCCGGCCAGGATCCGTCCGGTCTCTTCCATGGCCTTGATCTCGAACGGCGATTTGATCTGCCGTACCGCATTCGCCGCCGTGTCAACCGGCTCGAAGACAACACCGGGCAAATCCTGGCTGAGCGCGGCATGCTCGTTGAGCGAGAGCACCGACTGCATGTTCAGCGTGCCGATCTTCTGGGCCGAGCCATTCCCGGCCGCGGCCTTCAACTCTTTGACGACACGGACGATCGGCTGCTGGTTGTCTAGAATCGTGCTGACGACGCGCGAGGTTGTCCCGATGAGCTTCGCCCACTCGGCTCCGTAGTTCGACCACATGACGACGAGGGGATCAGGCTCATCCGGCGTGATGATGAAGAACGCGCGGCCAGCCCAGAGCTCGACGTTGGTGAAGTACCGCAGAAACCCATTCTGCCCCGGGGCGCCTCCGGCGATGCCGAGCACGGCTCGAAGATCGCGCGCGGCCATGATCTTCTTGAGTTGCCCGAGCCGGCGCTGCACGTCGGCCCGGTGTTCAGCGGTCGGTGTCTGCATCCATAGGCCTCCTGTGAATGTGGGCGCTGCGCATCGTACGGTTACAGGGCAAAGCGTACCCCGACGTCTGCGGCGATTGGCCGCAGTTTTTCCACAGTCTCGACGTCGACGGGAATGCCGTGGGCGAGCCGTTCCTGCATTCTTCGCTGCTCGGCCTCGCCGGGCAGGAGGATCTCTTCGTCCGGTGCGATACGCGGTGACGACTTCACCTCGCTGACGAGCTGCTCGAGGCGGTCGAAAAAGCGCTCGCGCGGCGAGAACGCCTCGATGTTGACCGCGGTCATGACATGCGACACGTCGAAGTGCGTGTCGTCCTGAAAGACCGACATCCCGAACTTCGCGCCCATCAGCACGCCTGTCAGGACATCGGTCATGAAGCTCAGCCCGTAGCCTTTGGCACGGCCGATCGGCATCTGCGTGCTGCCGTCCAGCAGCTGGGCGGGGTCGGTCGTGCGCCGGCCGTCTTTGGTGAGCGCCAGGTCGTCGGGCACCGTGCGGCCCTCGCGGTGCGCCCAGGCGATCATGCCGATCCCCGACATCGTGAGCGCCATGTCGAGGATGATGGGATAGGCGTTGCGCCGTGGCACGGCCCAGCCCCACGGATTGGTCCCCAGCACCGCCGTCGTGCCGCCCCACGGGGCCATCTCCGCCCTGGCATTGGTCATCGCCACGCCGATGAAGCCGGCGTCCGCGGCCGTTTTCGCGTGGTAGCCGGCAATCCCGAAGTGATTGCTGTTGCGCACCCCGACCATGCCGATGCCCGAGCGGCGCGCGAGATCGATGGCCTTGCGCATCGCCGTGTTGCCGGCGTGGTAGCCAAAGGCTTTGTTGGCCTCTAACAGCGCGTATGCCGGCCCTTCCCTCACCCAGGTGAGCTGCGTGCGCGGCACGTATCCGCCATTGCGCACGCGGCGATGATAGCGGAAGAACTTTTCCAGCCCCTGGCCCTGCCCGGGGTGCCACCACAGGCTCGCCGTGGTGATGCCGTCGCTGATCACGTCGGCCTCTGCCTCACTGCCGCCCAGGCCGAGGATGAGGTCGCGCGCGAACTTCCTGATCACGGGCTCGGGGTAGCGCCGCACCAACGACTCTTTTAGCGGCGCGTGAATCTCTTTCATGCCTGCCTCCTTGTAGAGGGCGTAGACGGCCTCGGTCTCGTTGTCACGTCGCGACAGGGTGCCGCATCGCAGCTCCGTCGAGGACGCGCGTGACCTCACGCAGGGCTTCGGCCAGCTCGCCCTCGCGGGAGGTGCCGGTGCCGCCGCCGATGTGCGGCGTCAGGATCACATTCTCCAGCGTGCACAGGGGGCTGTCCGCGGGCAGCGGCTCGTACGTGAACACGTCCAGCCCGGCCCCGGCGATGGTGCCGCTGCGCAGCGCGTCGATGAGCGCCTCCTCATCAACCACACCGCCGCGGGCCACGTTGACGAGATACCCGGTGGGACCGAGCCGGCGCAGCTGCTCTGCGCCGATCAGGTGGTGCGTCTCGTCGGTGTGCGGGACGGCGATGCAGACGAAATCGCTCTCCTCCATCAAAGTCTCCAGAGGGCGGTGCGCCACAGCGTAGGACTCGTCTAAACGTGCGGGGAGGGGCCGGCGCCGCGTGTAGATCACCCGCATGCCCAGTGGTTGCGCGCGCAGACTCAGCTCGCACCCAATCTCACCAAAGCCCACACAGCCCAGCGTCTTCCCGCGCAGTTCATGGAGGCGCGCGGGCCGCATCCACCTGAACGCGATGACGCGCTGGCTGGTCTTGACCGGCTGCACCCCGAGGCGGCTGTACGCACCCTGGGCCACGTCGCGGTGGGCGGCGATCAGGTCCTTGCTGAGCGCTAGGATCAGGGTCAGCGCGAGCTCCGCCACGCACCCCGGACCCTTTCGTGGGACCAGGCCGAAGGGCACCCCGCGTGCCCGCACGCTGTCCAGATCTACGTTGTCGTAGACCCGGCCCATCTTGATGAGGAGTCGCAGCGCGCGTGCCTGCGCCAGCAGCTGTGCATCGACCCGGGCGCTCTGGGTCACGACGGCCGCTGCCCGCGCCGCCGCGGCCGGCAGCCCCGCTTGATCTTGTGGAGGGATCACTTCGAGCTCGGGAAAGTTGCGTCCGGCCGCCTGTGCCCCCTCCGCCAGTTCTGGATCAAGGATCAGCACGGGCGAGTCAGGCATCAGCCGAGCCGCGCGACCACGTCGGCGATGCGGCGCATGGCCTCGCCGAGCACGGGCTCGGGCTGCAGGAACGTCATGCGGATGAAGCCTGCCCACGAATCCCCGTAGGAAATACCGGGAGACACCAGGACGTGTCCCTGCTCGAGGATGCGGCGCGCCAGGTCGAGCGAGCTCAATCCGGTGGGACTGATGTCCACGAGGATGAACTGTCCGCCCTGGGGGATGCCGTACCGGAGTCTCATGCCGTTGAGCGCCTCCATGACGATGCGCCGCCGGCGGCCGTAGGCGGCCTGCATCTCAAAGAGCCCATCCTGCGGTCCGGTCAGCGCGGCGATCCCCGCACGCTGCGACAGCAGCGACAGGTCACCGCTTGCGGCTTCCTTGATGCGAGCGACCTGCTCGATTAGCGGCGCCGGCCCGGCCACCCAGCCAATCCGCCACCCCGTCATTGCGTACATCTTCGAGAGCGCGTTGAGGGTCAGCGTGCGGGCCTTCATGCCGGGAAGTGAGGCAGGGGATGTGTGCACGTGACCGTCGTAGAGAAAGCGGTCGTAGATGTCATCCGCGAGGATGATCAGGTCGTGCTCTTCGGCGATGCTCGCGAGCGCTTTCACGCGGTCGGGCGACAGTACGGCCGCGGTCGGATTGTTGGGCGAGACCATGACGAGCGCTCGGGTGCGCGGTGTGATGACCGCGCGCACGCGGTCCGGATCGAGCACAAAATTCTCGTCGATCCTGGTCTTCACGGGTACCTGCACGGCGCCCGCAAAAGCGATGGCATCGGCATACGAGCTGTAATTGGGCTCGGGCACAATGATCTCGTCGCCCGGTCCGAGCACCGTCTGAACCATCAGGAATATTGCCTCTTGCCCGCCCTGCGTGAGAACGATCTCCGTTGACGGATCCACGTCGATCCCGTTGATCTCGCGAAGCCGCGCGGCGATGGCCGCCAGCAGCTCGGACCGCACCCGGGCCGGAGCGCGCTGATCGGCGTCAGGCGCGTCAAGCCACCCGCGCACAGCTTCGAGAATGTGCGATGGTGTCCTGAAGTCGGGGTCGCCGCGTCCCAGGCTGATGCCGTCGGGATAGCGCTTCAGATCCGCCATCAAGGAATAGAGAAGCGACGTCCCCGCTAGCGGGGCCTCGACGTTTGCGCGCGGTTTGCCCGCGGGACGGAAGCTCACGATACCGCTCCCGCGAGGCGGCGCATCGCTTCAACAACCTCGCCGGCCGGGGTCACGGTGAACCGCACGATCTCCGGCGCACCGAAGGCATCCCCACGCATCGGCCGCGAGGGCAGCTCTGATAAAGCGACCGGCCTGGACAGGCGGACCGCGAGCACGGACGCCGCCTCTCCCGGCACGACGGCGGACGGAAGATGCGCCGCGGCATCTCGCTTGTGCTTCTGCAAAAGGTCGCGGCGCTCGCGGTGTCCGGTCTCGCTCGCCTTGAGCGCGCCCAGCGCAGCCCACTGGGCGGGCGTGGTGGTGCAGATGGCGAGAATCTGCTTGAGGCTCCGTCCGTGGCCGAGCATTGATTGAGGCCCGGCCAGATAGGCGGCGAGCCATCCCTCGATGCCGGTGCCGGTCCACAGGCTTCCGATGGTCACGGTATGTTCGAACATCCCCGGCAGCGCGCCCATCATGACGTAGTCTGTGCCGCCGGCGATCCAGGGTGCGAGCGCAGCGTCCCAGATGACGATCCCATCGGAACGAGCGATCTCATCGGCGATCTCGTGCACGAGGGACCCGTCCATCATCTTGCCGGTCAGCCGATGCGGAGACTCGAGGTACAGCGCCGCCTTGCCGCGGGCCAGCTCACGCCGCACGCTGGCGAGATCGGGCATCAGGGTGAGGGGATCAACCGACACGCGCGCAACGTCCACCCGTCCCAGTGCCGCTGCTTTTCGTGCACCTGGGTGCACCACTTGCGGGAGGAGCACGCGGTATCCAAGGTGCGCGAGCATCTGGATTGCGAGGAATCGGCCTTCCTGCTCGCCCGCGGTGATGATCAGCCCGTCGGCGCCGTCAACACTCAATCCCCATGCGCGCAATGCGCGAGAGACTGCTTCGCGCAGCTCCGCAACACCGGGGACGTCGGCGTAATGGGTTTCACCGCGGTCTAACGCCTCACGGGTGCTCGCCCGGGCTTCCGGCGCCAGATCAAAGACGGGATGGTCGCCCGACAGATCCCGCCCGGCCGCGGTGGGCGCGGGCAACTCCAGCTGCAGGGCTTCGATCGCACCAAGGCGTCCAATCACTTGTTGAGCGCGTGTGGACGCTCCCCGAGGCTCTGCCGTCATACGGTGCGCGGCCCCGCGTCCGGTCCTTCACCGGGCTTATACACCTGCATGAACTCCGTCTCCATCCCAGCAAGCTTGTCCTCGAGAAACGCGACCCAGCCTTCGGAGTGCTTGTGGGGCCCTGTGACCTTGCACGCCGCGCACGGCTTCAACTTCGCGCCTTGCGCCGTGGCGCCGGCCAGGGCCCGCTCGATGTTCTCAACCGTGTAGCAGACGTGGTGCACGCCTTCGTCGCGGTGGTCGGCGATATACCGGGCGAACCGGCCATCGGCATCCCACGACTGACAAAGCTGGATCTCCACGCCGCTCACGGTGAAGTGTGCTTCGTGCGTGCGCGCCTTCTCGAAGCTGTGTCTGCGCACATCGCCCACGCCGATCACCGCCTGATAGCGCTTCAGGGCCTCGTCGACGTTTCGCACAGCGATGGCGAGATGCTTGATGCCCGTGATCATGAGACCCTCCTCGTTATGGGAAGTGCGCGTCTAATTTGAGTAGCACGTCCAGGAGCATCTGCGCGCCGGCGGCCAGATGCGCCGGGTCGGTATCCTCGTC
>JBQTJP010000320.1:0-11868 GCA_052386995.1 Armatimonadota bacterium | reverse complement strand
CCGAGGTAGGCCATGCGTGTGATGTCTGATGCGTATCCCTCCAGCGACCCGCCGAGATCGACCAGCACCGGCTCGCCGGCCTTCAGCGGCCGCTCGCCGGACGCGTGATGCGGGTAGGCCGAGTTCGGCCCACCTCCGACGATTGCCAGATGAGGTTGCCTGACTCCCTGGACCGCGTGCGCCTCCGTCACCGCGCGGGCAACCGCCGCCTCCGTCACACCGGGGCGGCAGGCTGCGAAGGCCGCGTCGGTTGCGACATCCGCGGTGGCCGCCGACCGCCGCATGATCTCGATCTCGTCCGCGGTCTTGATCATGCGCACCGGGGCCATGACGTGTGCGCCGGATACGAACGCGCTCTTGCCCCAGCGCTCCTGCAGCAGAAGCAGAAAATCCGCGCGCATCGTATCGCCCACCGACACGCGCGCAGCCGCGCCGAGACGGTCGTGCGCCTGCCGCAGGGTGGCGGAGGGACCCTCGGCGTCGGTATACGTCAGGAACGGCAGATCGACGTGCCCACGCGCCTGACCGGCATTCAGCTCCGGGACGAGGAAGACCGCGTCGGCGGCGGTGAGGAACAGGTAGCAAGGGCGCTCGTCGGCGTGCGGGCTGTAGCCGAGCAGATAGTAGAGGTCGTCGCCAGGCGGCAGACCGAGCAGATCGACGCCCGACGAGGCCATCTGCGCGCGGGTGCGCGCAATGCGATCGGGATGGGCCATATTCGCCGCTCCTGGAAATGGGATGTCGTTCTGGTGATTCTCTGGCGGTCTACAGATACCTCGCAACACACGCACGCGCGGTGATGATCGGAATTCCTCGAAACGATCCAAGCCGCAGCAGGTGCCGGTCGCCGGACACGATGACACCAGCCCTTCCCGCGACCGCTGCCTCCAGCACCAGGTTATCCCCTGGGTCAGATTGAATGACGCGGATCTGCTCCTGCGCGATGACGATATGCTCCGGCCGGTGCAGCCACTCCACTATTGCCGGCAGGGAGGGATGAGACGCGACGATCCGCAGCCTTGGATAGCGAAGGACGCGGATCAGTTCGGCGAGGAGATCGGGCGAGATCACGAGGTCGTGCCTGCCTTCGCGAAGTGCGATGAGAATCTCCGCCGGTGGTCCCGTCCAGGCTATCCCTGACACCAACGTGTTCGTATCGAGGACGACCTTCACCGGCGTCGAGCCGCCCGGATGGCCTCGTCCACCACCTTTCGCGAGATTCTGGCTCTACGAACCTCCGCCTGAATCGCTTCGAGGGATTGCTTGAATCTCGCCACAGCGGCTTGTTCTGCGATGCGGCGCAAACGTTCGTACTCCTCTCCAGAAAGCAGGACTGCCTGCTCCGTGCCCCGCCGGCCAATGACGACCGGTTCGCCCGTTGCAGCCTCGGCGACGAGCTTTCCCAGCTTCTTCCTTGCTTCCTCGACGGGAAGGTATCTCATACAGATCACCTTAAGGTTTAGCTTACAGTTTATCTTAGCATGATCACGCGTGTTGTCACAAGTCGTCAGTGTACCGTCACAGCGGACGCGGTTGCACACTGGGCAACGGCAGGAGCGGTCTTGCGGGTCGACGAATCGGGCCGCGTCGATGCTAGCCGCCGCCACCCCTTCGGGGATTTCCATCCGATTCCCCACCCGAGAAACGCTGGCACGCGCACGAAGGCGCGCGGCGAAGATCGCGGCGATCCTGGGCAAGCGGTATCCGGTCACACGGCTGCCCCTCAAACACCGGAACCCGCTACAGCTTCTCGTGGCGACCATCCTGTCGGCTCAATCGACCGACGCGCAAGTGAACAAGATCACCCCCGCGCTGTTCGCGCGCTACAAGAGCGCCGCGGATTTCGCCGCGGCCAGGCGTGCCGAGCTCGAGAAGCAGATTCATTCAAGCGGCTTTTTCCGGCAGAAGGCGCGTTCCATCATGGCGATGGCCCGTACGCTGGACGAGAAATTCGGCGGCATCGTGCCCAAGACCATGGAGGAGCTGCTGCGGCTCAAAGGCGTCGGCCGGAAGACCGCCAACGTGATCCTGGGAGGCGCGTACGGCGTGCCCGGCATGGTCGTCGATACCCACGTGCGGCGCGTCAGCCGGCGCCTGGGATTGACCATGCACGCGGAGCCGCAGAAGATCGAGCGCGACCTGATGGCGCTGCTGCCACCTGAGCTCTGGTCGGACTTTTCGTTGCGCGTGATCTACTTCGGACGCGAGATCTGCACCGCGAGGGCCCCGAAATGCCCGATGTGCCCGCTCAATCGGCTCTGCCCCTCGGCGAGGTTCGGCGGCCATCCGCCCTGGATGGATACGCCGCGTTCGAGACGCGTGCCTCGCGGGCAAAGGACGGATACGCGCGGCAAATCGACCGCAGCGGGCAGATCGCGCAGCGGGGCCGCCGCGCAACGCACACCGTCGCGCCGAGATCCATCATCGCCTGGTTGAGGTCGTAGGCCGAGCGCCGAGGCAGCAGCGCCTCGGCGAGGCGCCACAGCCTGGAGTCAGGCTGTGCCGACCCAAAGAAGACCCGCTCCAGCACCCGCCGCACGTTCGTGTCGACAATCGGGGCGCGCCGTCCGTACGCGAACGAGAGCACCGCTCCGGCGGTGTAGGGCCCGATCCCCTTGAACCCGAGCAAAGCGGTCCGGTCGTCGGGGAGTCTGCCGTCGAACTCATCGACGACCCTGCGCGCGATCGCGTGCAGCCTGACCGGGCGAACGTTGTAGCCGAGCGGCACCCAGGTCTCGCGAACGGCATCGACCGAGGCCGCGGCCAGGGCCTCGATCGACGGATATTTGCGGATGAACTCACGGTATTTAGGGAGGACCCGGTCCACCTGCGTCTGCTGCAGCATGATCTCCGAGACGAGGACGCGATAGGGGTTCGTCGTGCGCCGCCACGGCAGATTCCTGCGGTGTGCCCGATACCAGGGCAGCAGACGGCGCACGAAAGCACCGCGCACGTTAGGCGGCGGCAGGGGACGTAGCTGTTCGCTGCGTGACGACGTCACACGAGGCACGGATGCCTGCAAACATGTGGGCTCCGGTAAACGCCGGAGCCCACGCGGCTTATATGGGAGAGTGCGCTACGCCCTGACCGGTTCTTTGCCGAACCCCGCCCACAGCCCAAGGACTCCCAAGACCAGATGAACGAGGTTGTAGGCGAAGTTCGTGGGCGCGTTGAGAACGGGAATGGTCGATCCCCCGATGAGGCCCAGAACCCCCACCAAAGTATAGATGACGCCGAAGACCTGGGCGCCGGTCTTCACAGCGGTTCCGGTGAACCCCAGGTAGGCGAGGATCACTCCGCTGATCAGGTGCACCCAGATGGCGGACCCCCCGATGGGGAAGGTCAGAAAATTCGGGCTGATAAAGCCGACGATGCCTAAGACGATAAGGACGACACCGACATACTGGCAATACATCTTTGCCATGGTACGCCCCCCTTTTGTCTTTTCTGGTCCGCTGCGCCGCCACGTATTCGTCGACCTCCCCCAGGTCTCCTGTCGGAGGAGTTGCCGGTCGCCCGGCGGAATGGACTGTCGAGGTGATGACCTGATGCGTTGGAGTCGGTCGCTCGTGCTCGCCCGCCGCGGCATGGTGGCGTCGGGCCATCCGCTGGCCACCGCCGCGGGATTCGAAGTGCTGGCCGCCGGCGGCAACGCGGTCGACGCCGCCGTCGCCACCGCCGGGGTCCTCGGGGTGGTCCAGCCGATGATGAGCGGGCTCGGCGGGGACACGTTCATGCTCGTCTACAGGAAGCACGAGGGCCGCGTGTGGGCGCTCAACGGCAGCGGCCCCGCTCCTGCCGGCGCGACGCGCGATTACTTTCTCGATCGCGGCCATGTCAAGATGCCGCTGCGCGGGATGCTTTCGGTCTCCGTCCCGGGCGCGGTGGCCGCCATGGAGACGGCGCTCACCCGTTGGGGGAGCGGGCGGCTGACGCTGCAGCGGCTGCTCGAGCCCGCGATCCGCTACGCGGAAGAAGGCGCGCCGGTCGCGCGCAAGATCGCCCAGTGGATCCACGAAGCCGCTCCCGTGCTCTCGCACTATCCGTCGTCGTCGGCCATTTTTCTACCCGGGGGAAGGGCGCCGGTCGAGGGCGACATCCTCACGCAGCGAGACCTTGCGGCCTCACTGCGTATCGTCGCCGCAGGCGGCGCCGATGCATTTTATCGCGGGCCGATCGCCCAGGCGATTGGTGCATACAGCCGTAGCCACGGCGGGCTGCTCTCGGAAGAGGACTTCGCCGCCTACGGCGTGGATGTCTACGAGCCCCTCACGACAACGTTCCGGGGGCTCACGGTGTGCACAACCGCGCCCCCCTCACAAGGCTTCCTGCTACTGGAGATCCTCAACATGCTGGAGGACTTTCCTCCCGCGCCGTGGGAGTCGCCAGATCGGATTCATCGGGCCGTCGAAGCCAAGAAGCTCGCCTATGCCGACCGGTTGGCCTACCTGGGCGACCCCCGATTCATCCGCAACCCGATCGAGATGCTGCTCGACAAGTCGTACGCTGCCAGGCGGCGCGCCGAGATCGACCAGGCGCGCGCCGTTGAGACACCATCGGGCGGCCTGCCCGCCGGCGTGCCGGGGGAAACCACCTATTTCTGCACGGCGGATGTCGAAGGCAATGTGGTCTCGTACATCACCAGCCTCTCGGCTTCGTTTGGGTGCGGCGAAGTTGTCGAGGGCACCGGCATCATGCTGAACAATCGCGCCGGTCGGGGATTCGAGCTTGCTGCCGGTCATCCCAACTGCATCGCGCCCGGCAAGCGCACGATGCACACGTTGATGCCGTGTCTGGCCTTGAAGGACGGCGCGCCGTATCTGGCGTGGGGCACGCCGGGCGGGGACGCGCAGCCCCAGTGGAACCTGCAGGTCTTCCTCAACATCGTGGAAGCCAGGATGAACCTCCAGCAGGCAATCGAGGCGCCACGCTGGCAGAGCTTTCCCAGCACCGACCCGGCCACCCGGGACGCCCCGTTCGAGCTGCGGCTGGAAGAAGGCTATCCGCCGCAGACCGTTGCGGAACTGGAACGGCGCGGCCACCGCGTCCGTGAGATGGGACCGATGGAGGGTGGCGGCGGAGCGCAGGCCATCATGGTCGATGCGCACCGTGGAATCTACCTGGGGGGGTCCGATCCGCGGGTCGACGGCTGCGCGATCGGATTGTAGCGCCGCCGTCAGTTCTGTGGCTCGCCCTGCACCGTGAACGGCCGGTCGGTGGGAAACAACTCGATCCACACCGGGCCGCGCGGAATGACGACAGGCTCGGTGCCAACACGGAGCGCGAGTGGGCCGAGACCGGCCCGGCTCCACGTGCCCTCGATGAGCCGGCCCTGGGCCAACACCGCAAGACGCCCGCTGCCGGTCAGTTCGATCTTGCTGCTCGGGCCTGTCGGCTCCTGGACCTCCCACCATCGAACGAAGAGGACGAGCACGGAGGTCGGCACGATCGACCTGCCGTTGGCATCGACGTGGGGCCGGCCGTCCTGCTCGCGCGTGTACCGGCGCCGCAGCGCGTCGTAACGGTAGCGCACCGCGTAGAGCGGGCCGTAGTCGAGCGTGACCGCAGTGGCGCGCGCGCCACCCGTAGACGGTTGCCCAAACGCGTAGGGGACGCCCCGCGGCCGCAGGCCGATAGGGTGACTCTCGAGTTCAGCGCGCAGGCGGTCGACGCCCGTGTAGAGATTGTGCGGCATCCGGCGCGCGTCATCGCGCCAGAACGGCCCGGGCGTCCAGAACTGATTGATGACCGGAATCTTTCGGGCGCGGATGTGCGCAAGCGATTCGCCGCTGTAGCCGGCATGCACCAGGATCGCGCCCAGGTCAACGGCGATGTCCAGCATGTACCGTCTGACACTGCGTACCGGCCCGACGGCTCTGGGCACAGCGTCGCAGAACGTTGCGAGAAACCGCGTGATGCGTGCTTCGGTCGGCACGGCGTAGACCAGGCACGCGTCGGCGAGCCCGGACTGCGGCCGCGCCTCGGGCGTGTTCTCGACGACGATGAGCAGGGGCGCGACTCCATCTTCGCCCGGTGCGAACACGCGCCGCGCCGCCGGCATAGGCAGCGAGACCGGGCGCAGCTCGACCCAAATGCGGTAGGGGATCATCTGTCCGCGCCAGGCGACCACCGCGGCTGCCAGCACGACGGCGACGCTCGCAGCCAGGATGGCGAGTCGTTCCCGGAGGCTCATCGTCGGGTACCATTATAAGGGTCTCTCTGCTGGGAGGTGGGCGATGCCCGACGCGCGATCGGAACGAACCCTGGTGTTCCTCAAGCCGGATGGGGTTCAGCGTGGGCTCACGGGTGAAGTCATCGGGCGGTTCGAGCGGACCGGCCTGAGGGTGATCGGCCTGAAGATGCTGCGCGCGACTGCGGATCTGCTCGGCCGCCATTACCCCTCGGACGAGGGTTTCCTGCGCACGATCGGGGGCAAGACGCTGGAGGCATTCCAGACAGCGGGGCTCGATGTCCGCAAGGCCACCGGCACCGACGACGCCCTGGCGATCGGCCGCCAGGTGCGGCAGTGGCTGATTGATTTCGTGGCTTCCGGTCCGGTCGTCGCTTTCGTCCTCGAGGGGACCCATGCGGTCGCCGTGACCCGCAAGCTCGTCGGCGACACGTTGCCATATCGCGCCGCACCCGGCACGATCCGGGGCGACTTCTCCGCCGACTCCCCCGCGGTCGCCAATCTCCAGAAGCGGCCCGTGCGGAATCTCGTGCACGCCTCCGGCTCGCTTGAGGAAGCCGCGTTCGAGATCGGATTGTGGTTTGATCCGGAGGAGCTCTACGACTATCGGCGAGTGGATGAAGGGCTCATTCTAGGTTAGCAGTTCCCCCAAGACCCAGCCGCTGCCCGAGAGCACCTGACCGGCCTGTGGATCAACGGGCAGCATCTCACGGGCGGCGGTCAGCGTGAATGGTACGGCGTTCGTCGCGGTGCGGAGCCACCAGAACGCGGCGCCGGTGGCGGGGTTGGTCAGCTCGCGCGCTTCGTTCAGGAATCCCGTGACCAACGCCGTGGCTTCGGCATCGGTGTCTGGATCGTCGAGGCCGAAATGCATACTCGAACTGAACGACGGCACCGGCGGCCGGTACGACAGGCTCTGGACCGCGAGATACGCCTGAGCATCGGGATACAGACTCGCCTCAAAGAGGATCACCGCGAGGCGCACCGTTGCGACCGCCCCGGGCTTCGCGGCCGCCTGCACCAGCGGAAAGTTCACCAGGTCGACCCGCAGGGGGAAGACTCCGGAGTAGGGCTCGTCGTCTTCGGTCGGATTGAGCCAGCCGTCGATCCACCCCTCGAACCCATCGTCATCGGAGATGCCGGTGCCGGTGATGGCAATCCGGTAGGTGTCGTCGCTGGCAAAGAAGGGCGTCGCGACGACGGGCTCGCCCGTCTCCGTGACCTGCGCCCAAATTTCCGGCCCACCGCCCGGGGCCCAACGCACGATCGTACGCCCGCGTGCCGCTCCGATCCGCTCGCCCGAGCGCGCTGCCCGCGCCGCCAGCGCCAGGTATTCTGGCATCTGGCGGACGGGAAACCCGATGGCCGTGAAATGGCTTGACATCAGTAGCGCAGCCATCCGCCCAGCCCATCGGGGACCCGGGCCTCGTGGTAGCGCGCGATGCGCGCCATCGAGCGCAGATGATAGCGCTCGTGGTAGAGGAAGCGGCCGAGCATCTTGCGCGCGCTCCACCACTTGCGGTCGGTCTGGACGATCCTGGCGCATTCCTCGGGCGACAGGCGCAGCAGCCGCCAGCCGACCAGGATCCGTACGCGCGCGAGCCGTTCGACCGGATTCGTGGTGCGACCGAGATCGGGGAACGGTCCCAGCGCCACGCGCTGCAGATACCAACGTTCCGCGCGCGCAATGTGCTGAAGATGCTGCTTGATGGTTCGCGCCTGCCCCGGACGGGTCCAGCGCAGCGCGCCGCGCGGCAGCGAGTGAACGAACCCCAGTGTCTCGCTTCTCAGGATTCCCATCCAGCGCATCGCTCGCGCGACTTCCTCTGGCGTGACGGGCCTGCGCTCGAATGTATGAAGGGCGTCGTAGCCTCCCCACCGCATGCCGGCACGCACCTGGTGGCGTTCGATGACCTTGACGCGGACGATCCGCGGCCGACGGATTGGCTCACCGTGCCCGGCCAGCCAGGCGCAGTATGCCGCGATCGCGTCAGGGAGTGCCCGCATGCCCGCCCGCTCCGAAGGCGCGTTTACAAACAGGCCCAAGAGCTGTGGGACCCACACGGTACACCACCGGTCGCGGCCGACTTCCACGGAAGCAGAAAACGTGCTCAGCGCTACGCTCCTCGCCGCCGGGCGTGGCCTATTGTCGTGATCGTGACCTGCTCTGGCATGACGATGTAATACACGAGCCAGTCAAACGCCACCAAGAATCTCTGTCCACGGAACCGCCCTCGCCTCCGCACCGGGTACATGTCGGGGAAATCGTAGAGATATTGAGTTTTCGCGTCGATGTCTGCGCGCACAGGGGCTGGAAGTGTCAGAAGAATGCCTGTGGCTTCGGGCGACCAGACCAGACGAGCCACTCATTTCCTCCGCGGGGTTCTCCGGCGGAGACCAGCTCTCCGCATGACCTCTTCGTGCGGGATAACCCTCCCTTCTTTGATGTCTCGAAGCGCGCGCGCCATGCTCGCCTGGAAGGCCGGATCGGCTTCGATCTTTTCAAGGCGTTCTTCCAGTGCGTCGTTTTCCCACATCAAGCGGATCGCCTCTCGGACGACGAAGCTCTTGTTGCCCGCTCTGGGTCGGGCCAGACGCCTGAGCCGTCCAAGGGTTTGGGCGTCGAGCGTAAGCGTGACTTTTTGCACGCAGCACCTCCTTATATTCCCTTAGACATATGATACCATACTTCTCCGGCCGTTGCGTACTGCGCATCATCTCACGCCCCGAATCTTCCACACCAGGACCGAGCCGAGCAGCAGGTAGCCGGCCCCGGCGGCGAGCAGGACGATGTAGCCGAAGTTGGGCTCTCTGCGGTTGAACGCGTCGAGCAGCGGCCCGCCCACCAGCGGCGCGAGCACCTGCGGCAGCGTGGCGGCGATCCCCCAGATCCCCAGGTCTTTGCCCGCGGCGGCTTTTGAGGGAAGGACATCGGTCGCCAGCGCCCAGTCCACGCTGACAAACGCCCCGTATCCCAGGCCGAAGACCACGGCCAGGATCAACAGCAACTCGAACGTGGGCGAGACGAGAAACAGCAGCATGGCCGACGCCATGAGCACGCCCGCACCGGAGACGATGCCACGGCGCCCGGCGCGGTCGGAGAGCCATCCGCCCACCAGGGCGCTCGCCAGGGCCCCGGCAACCACGACCGCGTTGAGCGTTCCCGTCGCTTCCACGAAGCGCTCGACGCGCATGAAGTCTTTGAGGAAGAACTGGGCAAAGTCGTACACGGTATAGAACCCCATGAGCACGACGAGTCGGGAGGCAAAGAGCCACGCGAAATCAGGGTGCTCTTTGGGATTGACCCACAGATTGCGCAGCAACGAGCCGATGCGCAGCGGCCCGGCCGGCCGGGGTGTATCTTCCCGCACCATCCAGACGGTGAGCGCCAGCGTAACGACAACCACGGCCGCGATGAGCACGTAGCTCTCGAAGCGGTATCCGCGCTGCACCAGCATACCCGTTGCCACCGCGCCCACGATGGTGCCCAGCATCGTCATCAGCCCCATCCAGCCCGATGCGATGCCGCGCTGGTCGGCAGGAACGAGATCTGGGATGAGGCCGCTGTACGCCGATCCCCCAAAGTTGTTGGAGAACTGGACAAGCCAGTAGGCGGCGATGAATGCCGCGAAGCTCGGCGCCCCGCTCATCAGGAACAGCGCGGCGACGTTGAGAACTCCGCCGATCAGCATGTAGGGCCGGCGGCGGCCCAGGGCAAATCGGCCATGATCGGAGAGCGCGCCGGCGATCGGCATCACCAGCATGGCGATGGCGGCCCCACCCGCGAACACGATCGAAAGCGCGCGGCCTTTGTCCGCATCGGACACAAAGCGCAGCACCTCGGCCGGGATGACGATCCCAAGCAGCGCGCCCCAGTGGAAGTTGAGGCCAAACCAATACAGGCTCAGCCACAGCAAATCGCTCGTGCCCAAGCGCCCTCGCATGCTCACCGGGTCACCCCTTTGGACGCGTGGAAGGAACGGCTCCGGCGGGACCGGAAGCGACTCCCCCGCGGGATTTCAACGATCGCCGGAGGCGCCCCTGTGAGCTCTAGTTTTCCAAACGGCTTCCGCTGGGGGACGGCGAGCAGCGCCTATCAGTTCGAGGGAGAGAATACCGACAGCGACTGGTGGCTCTGGGAACAGGAGCCCGGGAGGATCGCCTACGGCCACCGATCGGGCCTGGCGTGCGATTGGTGGCGCAACGCCGAGCGCGACTTCGACTTGATGGCCGGCCTCTACCAGAACGCGGCTCGCGTCTCGATCGAATGGAGCCGGCTCGAGCCGCGCCAGGGCGTATGGGACGCTTCGGCGGAGGCGCGCTATCTGGAGATGCTCAGCGGGCTGCGCGCTCGCGGCATGGAACCGCTGGTGACGCTCAACCATTTCACGCTGCCCCAATGGGTCGCCGAGCGCGGTGGGTGGCTGTGGGACGGGATCGTTCCCGCGTTTGCGCGATACGCGGCCCGGGTCGCCCGCGCGGCCGCGGGTCTGGTCGATGTCTGGATCACGCTCAATGAGCCGGTGGGGCACTTGTTCGCCGCGTACGTTCTTGGTCGATTCCCCCCCGGCCGCACGAGTCCCGTGGCGTTCCTCGCCGCGCTGCTCCGATCGATGCGCGCGCATGAGGCGGCATATCGGGCCATCCACGAGGTCCAGTCCGCCGCTCGCGTGAGCATAGCGGCCTACCTCCGGCCGTTTCAGCCCGCAAATCCGGACTCGCTACTCGACAGGCTGCTGGCGGTCCGGCTGGATCATCTGATCAACTGGATGTATCTCGATGCCCTCGTGACGGGGCGTTTCGTAGGCCCCTTCGGGCTGCGGGTGCGCTTGCGGCACAAGGGTCCCACGCTCGACTTCCTGGGCGTGAACTATTACACACGGAGCCGCGTCGCGTTTGATATCAGACGTCCGAGGCACTTGTTCGCCCGGCCCGAGGTGGATCCCGGCGCGGTCGTGAGCGATGCCACCGACAGCGAGATCTTCCCCGATGGCCTTCTGGCTGTGCTCCGTCGCGCGCGCCGGTACGATCTCCCGATCTACATCACAGAGAATGGCCTGCCGGACGTGGACGACGATCTCCGCCCGGGGTTCATCGTCGAACATCTGCGGCGCGTCCTCCAGGCGATTGGAGAAGGCTGTCCGGTGCTCGGCTACTACCACTGGGCGATCGTGGACAACTTCGAATGGGCCGACGGATGGACGTTGCGCTTTGGCCTTCACGCGCTCGACACGACGACCCAGGTCCGCACCGCGAGGCCAAGCGCGGCGCTCTACGGCGAGATTTGCCAGCAGAACGCGCTCCCCTGAGCCGGCGCGCTCGGTCGGCGCGCGGCGCCCCTCAGCGAATCGCGTGCTTCTTGAAGAAAGCCCAGAGGACCTCGTTGGCGTCGATGTCCCGGCTGGTCCGGCCGATGACGCGCTCAGGCAGGTACTGCTGACCCCCGGGCCAGGTGTGTCCGCCACCTTCCACGGCGTACAGGACGACCTCGCTGCCCTCCCCGCACGATCCGTACGCCTCCCGGCGGACGCGCGTGCCATCCTGGGGATCGCGATCCGGCTCCAGCGCGACCGCGGGTGGTGACGCGCAGCGATTCAGGGCCACCCAGGCGGCGACGGTCTCGGTGGCGGAGAGCACCTTGCCGAATCTCCGGCCGCCGCGGAATCCAACGTCTCCGC
>JBQTJP010000319.1:0-11030 GCA_052386995.1 Armatimonadota bacterium | reverse complement strand
GCCGGCTGCCCTCGCAGCTCTCCGGCGGGCAGCAGCAGCGCGTGGCGCTGGCCCGCGCGGTGGTCGTGGAGCCGGCGCTGCTCCTGCTGGATGAGCCGCTGTCGAACCTCGATGCCCGGTTGCGCGTGCAGATGCGCAACGAACTGATCAACCTGCAGCGGCACCTGGGCATTACGACGATCTACGTGACCCATGATCAGGACGAAGCCCTGATGCTGTCCACGCGCATCGCGGTCCTGCACAACGGGCATCTCGTGCAGTTGGGAACGCCGCAGGACGTCTACGAACGCCCTGTGGATACGTTCGTGGCGGACTTCCTGGGGGGAGCGAACTTCCTGCCAGGCACGATCCGCGAGGCCTCGAGTGCTGTCGGCGCCAGCGGCGGGCTGATCGCCGTCGCGCTCGACGGCGGCGCAATACTGCGGGCGGCCGCGGCCCGCAATCAGGGTTTTGCGGTGGACGAGCGGGTCACGATCTGCCTGCGGCCCGAAGCGATCGATCTGGCAGAGGCGGCTTCGCCGGCCGGCGGGGCTCTCGATAACATCCTGCCCGGAACGCTCCGCCTGAAGAACTATCTTGGCTCCGTGATGTCGTGCGAGGTCGAACTGGCCGGCGATCGTCGAGTGCGCGTGCACGCGACCAATCCCCGATCACACGCGCGCTTTCCAGAAGGCGGTGCGGTCACGATCCGCTTTTCGCCCGACGACGTCCTCCTACTCAAACACCCGGCATAGCCATCAGACTGGCACGCCTTCGACCACGTTGTATGAAAACTCCAGTGGGACGATACGCTTGAGCCTGAACCCCGCCGTGGAAAGCAGCGCGCTGAATTCCTCCGCGGTTCGCTCGCGCCCGCCCGGTCCAACAAGCATGTTGAGGTCGGACAGCATCACGTGGAGGGATTGCTCGCCGTCGGTTGACACGACGCGCTCGATCAGCAAGAGGCGCCCAGACGTTCCCATTGCCGTGCGGCAGTTCTTCAAGATGATGAGGGCCCGCTCATCGTCCCAATCATGGATGACGACCGAGAGGAGATAGGCGTCCCCGCCCCGCGGCACGGTTTCGAAGAAATCTCCCCCGATGCGTTCGCAGCGATCCGCGACCCCTGCGGCATCGAGGAGGCCCTTGGCTCCCTCTATCACGTGCGGGAGGTCGAATAAGATGCCGCGCATGGTCGGGTAGGCCTTTAGAATCGATGCGAGGAGCCGTCCATGGCCTCCACCGACGTCGACGACAGTTGCGATGCCGGCAAAATCGTAGCCGCCGAGAACCGCAGCGGCTCGTCTCGCCGCCAACTCGGTCATGTAATTGTTGAAGGCGGCTGCCCACTCCGGGCTTGCCTTCCCTCTTTCCAGGAAGATGTTCCCGGATACCGGCTCTCCGGATCGAACTCGCTGCAGCATATCCCCCCATCGTTCCCACGATTCTTTGATGCTTACAAAGCTCGCCATCGCATGGAGCGAGTCCGGAGTGTCGCGCCGAAGCAGGGCACCCAGCGGCGTGAGCGCGAACCGGCGGTCGGAGCTCTCTGTAAGCAGGCCTGCAGCCGCCAGTGTTCGCAAGAGCCGATACAGCGACGGCGGGTGTGCCTCGGTCCTCCGGGCAAGCTCATCGCTGCTCCTGGCGCCATCCTTCAGCAGGTCGGGGACGCCGAGCCTTACCCCCACCGAAATGGCCTGCGAAAGCTGGTATCCCGACAGCATTCGCATCAGTACCTCTGCGAGACCGACTTCCTTTGTCTGCACTCCTGAGCACCCCCAAGGTCTCGAAAAGGCGACCGGCATCGGCCTTGACTACTTCCTTGGACAGAGATCCTCAGAGGTCAGCACGACCGGCGCAGTGCTGGCATAGTCGCGGTCGACGAGGAGGACCTTCTTGAACCCGCCCTCGTACGTGGCGACGCCCACGCGCATGTCGGCCTGGCCGCAGGGCAGGAAGCCATACGTGCCGAGCGGCAGGTCAAAGGTCTCTCGCGGCACGAGGATCCGCGCCGCCACGGAGGCCCGATCGGTGGTATCCGCCTTCTCGATCGCCTGCTTGATCAACTGGACTGTCCCCCACCCCCAGGAGTTGTTGCGCGTGGCGCGCCGGCGGTGGGTGCTGAGGAACGCGAGCCCCATGATCTTGGACTCGCGCTCCGGTTCGCTGCGCCGGAATTTGCGCTCATCGGCGCCATCGTCGTAGACCCAGGGTGAATAAAAGCCGCGGTTCCGATCGCCCACGGCCTCCATGTACGGAAAGTCTTCGAGCAGGTCGCTGCCGTAGAATCCCTGCGTCAGCCCGAGCTCGCGGTACTGTAACGTGATGCCGATCATTTCGCCGAGCAGGCCGATGGCGAGCAGCCCTTGCGCGCCGGACCCGCGCGCCCGGGTCAGGATCGTCCGGTAGTCGGTCGCCGCGAACGGGAAGAATTCGGGCTCGCCCACGAACCGCCCGCCCAGTTTGGTGAGCACGGCCCTGAACTCGGCGACCATCGAGCGGCCGAAGTCGGTATTCTGCGCCATGGCAAAGAACGTCCGGTGGTTGTTGACGACGACGGCGTACTTGGCCAGCGGAGCCATCTCGGTCTTGGCCTGCGGGCCGATCCGGACCGAGAGCGTCGCGTTCGTCTTCTCGCGCGCGTCTCCGGTCAGTTCGGTTGCGAAGGCATAGACCACCTGCGGGATTCCGGCCTGCGCGAACACGGGCTGGGAGGCCAGTGCCGATGAGCTGCAGAAATTGCCGCCCACGAACTCCACCCGGCGCGCGACAAGCCGGTTCGCCGCCTCGGTGCCTCCGGCCGGACTGCACCGGTCGTCCTCAAAGGCGAGTTCGATCCGCACGGTGCGGCCGCGGACGCGAATGCCGCCGGCATCGTTGATGATCTTGGCCGCGAGCTCCGCGCCTTCGCGCACACCGTTGCCTTCGGCGGCAACCGCGCCGGTGAGCGGGACGGTGAACCCGATCGTGATCCGGTCAGGCGCCGCGGCGCCTCCAAGCCCCGGCGTGCTGAAGACACCGAACCCGAGCGCGACCGCGAGCAGCGCGACGATCATTGCATTCAGCGAGTTCAGCCGGTTCCGCATTTGCAACCATCCCTCCTCTGACTCTTGCACGGACTATTGTCGAGTGCGCGCGTGGATTTGCTAGCGTGCTTGGACGGGCGACACCGCGGTTCCTCTCCCGCAGCCCGCCCATGCGAGCAGGGGGGCCATGCCGGCGGGCCGAACGATGCGCCAGGGATCGCCTGCATGGACCTCGGCACCTTTGCGCAGTTCCTCGTCAACGCCCTCTTCGTCAGCAGCCTGTACGCCCTCGTCGCCATGGGGCTGACGCTGATCTTCGGCGTGATGCAGATCGCCGACTTCGCGCAGGGTGCGCTGTACATGTTGGGCGCGTACGTGGGTTTCTACGTCACCAACGTCTTCGGACTGAGCTACTTCCTCTCGCTCCCCGCCGCCATGGTCGGGGTCGCGGCGATCGGGGTAATGGACAACGTGCTAGTCTACCGGCCGCTGCGCCAAGCCGGCGGCGCCACGACGTTCGTCGCAGCATTGGGGATCCTGCTGATTCTTCAAAATGCCGCCCTCTGGGCGTTCGGCGGCGATTACAAGTTGATCCGATCGCCATTCGGGGACGCCAAGGTGAACCTGGGCGGCGCGATCATCACCTACCACCAGATCTTCATCGTTCTCATGACGGCTTCGCTGATCGGCGGCGTGTGGCTATTCCTCAGAAAAGCAAAGGTCGGCAAGGCGCTGAGGGCGATGTCACAGAACCGTGAGGCCGCCGCGCTCGTGGGAATCAACCTGGACCGCATCTCGCTGGTGACGTTTGCCATCGCCGCAGCCCTGGCCGGAACCGCCGGCGCTCTGATTTCCCCCATGCGGGCGTTCGATCCGCACATCGGGGCGATCGCCATCCTTAAGTCGTTCGCCATCGTCATCTTCGGGGGCATGGGGAGCATCTCTGGCGCGGTCCTCGGCGCCTTCATCGTGGGGCTGGCTGAGACGATGACCGCGGCCTACGTCGCCGCCGAGTACAGCGACCTGGTCGCCTTCATGTTGATGATCGGGATTCTGTTCGTGCGCCCGCAAGGACTGCGCGGAACCGCCACGACGCTGTGACGGGCGCAGCATCCCGCGCGGCTCTGCGCACCGACCCCGCGGCCAGGCGGCGCGTGCAGACGCTCGCCCTGGCCGTTGCCGCCCTCGCGCTCCCATTCGTGTTCCCGACGATTGCGGCCCGCAACCTGCTTATCCTCATTGGCATTAACGTCATCCTGGTGGCGAGCCTGGATCTGCTCATCGGGTACACGGGCCTGATCTCGTTGGGGCACGCGGGCTTCTGGGGCATCGGCGCATACACCTCGGCCCTCCTCATAATGCACTACCGCATCCCGTTCCCGCTGGCGCTCCTGGCCGCGGCAATCGTGGCGGCCGCGGGCGGAGTATTCGTCGGCTATCCGTCACTGCGCCTGCGACATCACTACTTCGTGCTTGTCACGTTCATCTTTGGGATCATCCTCACGCTGTTATTCACGAGCCTGATCGGCATCACCCGGGGTCCGATGGGTCTGCCCGGCATCCCCTTCGCCCGTCTCGATCTGCCCCCACTGTTCTCGCACACGTTCAATACCTTTCAATCCAAAATCGGCTATTACTATCTGGTGCTGTTCTTCGTCGTGCTGATCCTCCTCTTGAAGGAACGGATCGTCCAGACGCGGATGGGCCAAGCGCTCATTGCCATCCGCGAAGAAGAAAACCTGGCCATGGCGGTTGGCATCGATACCCACCGGTGCAAGGTGCTGATCTTTGCGATCAGCGCCGGCGTTGCGGGGCTGGCAGGGTCACTCTACGCGCATTACACGACCTTCCTGAGCCCCGAATCGTTTACGTTCGTCGATTCGTTCAATCTCTTCGTCATGAATCTGGTGGGCGGCGTGGGCACGTTCGCGGGCCCGATCGTCGGGCCGATCCTGCTCACGGCCGTGCGCGACATCCTGAGAAATGTCTCTCCGGTCCTGGCCGAGATCGTCTTCGGCGTGTTCCTCATCGCCGCGATCGCCTTTCTGCCCACCGGGCTCGTCGGGGGGCTCAAGAAGCTCGGGCAGCGGACATCGTAGGGACCATGCCGATCCTGGAGGTCCGTGAGCTGACGAAGTATTTCGGCGGATTCCGCGCGGTGTGGAACCTCTCTTTTTCCATCTCGTCCGGTGAGATCCTTGGGCTCGTCGGACCGAACGGCGCCGGGAAGACCACGACGTTCAATCTGATCACGGGCTTCTACACCCCGACCGCAGGGCGGATCGTCTTTGGTGAGGAGGACATCACGGGCCTTCCCCCCTACGCGCTGGCGCGGCGAGGGCTCGTGCGGACCTTCCAGAACACGAAGGTCTTCTCGCGCCTAAGCGTCGAGGACAACATCCGCATCGGGTGTTACAAGCGCGCACAGGGAGGCCTGCGCCGCACGTTGTTCGGCGCGCCCCGGGCCGAAGTCGAGGCGCTTGCCAACCGGATCAATGAGATCATCACCTTTACCGACCTCGAGGACCGGAGAGGCAAGATCGCCGAGGATCTCCCCTACGGGGACCAGCGTACGTTGGAGATCGCGATTGCACTCGGGGCAGATCCGAGGCTTCTCCTGCTGGACGAGCCGTTCGCCGGCATGAATCCCGCCGAAGCCGACCACTGCATGGCCCTGATCCATAAGACCCACGACAGCGGCGTGACGGTGCTCTTGGTAGATCACCACATGGACACGCTCATGAAACACTGCCACCGCCTCGTTGTCATGCATCACGGCGAGCGGCTGGCGGAAGGAAGACCGGAGGACATCCAGCGCGATCCCAAAGTCATCGAGACCTACCTGGGGAGCGGCGACTTTGCTTGAACTGGTCAACGCCTCAACCTACTATGGCAAGATCAGGGCGCTGGCAGACGTGTCCATGCGCGTGGACGCCGGCGAGGTGGTGGCGCTCATCGGCGCGAACGGCGCCGGGAAGACCACAACGCTGCGCACCATTTCAGGTCTGATCCGCCCTCGTTCGGGAAGCATTTTCTTCAAAGGCCGTGAAATCACGCGCGTGAGTCCCGACCGCATCGTGGCGCTGGGCATCGCCCACTGCCCCGAGGGCCGGCAAATCTTCCCTGAGATGACCACGCTGGAGAATCTCGAAATGGGCGCATATACGCGCAGTGGTGATCTGAGTGCCGACCTCGCCCGAGTCTACACCCTGTTTCCCAGGCTCGAGGAGCGGGGCGACCAGCTGGCGGGCAGCCTGTCTGGGGGCGAGCAGCAGATGCTGGCCATCGGCCGTGCGCTCATGTCGAATCCGGATCTGCTCCTCTTCGATGAACCGTCCCTGGGCCTGGCTCCCGTCCTCGTGACCGAGGTGGCCAGGGCGATTAAAACGCTGAACCAGCAGGGGAAGACGGTGCTCCTGGTCGAGCAGAATGCACAACTGGCGTTCACCATCGCCCATCGCGGCTACGTGCTGGAAAACGGCCGCATCGTGCTCGAGGATAAAATCGCGGGCCTGATCGGCAACGAGCGGGTAAAGAAAGCCTACCTCGGCGGCTGAGGCAGGACTCGGGTCTAGGGACTTTCGCCGATCAAGCCGGGTCTGCAATGACGGTGCAAGAAATTGAGGCTTTTCGCGCAATTACTTGTAACGTTAGGCGACCGTCACCCTGCAGAGAGCGGACCGGAGACGCAACCTTGCAATCCAGCGTGCTGGAACGCAGACGGTGCCATGCGATGAGAGCCTACGAATGTCTGACGCGCGTAGGAAGGCTGCGGCGGCTCAGAAGGTTAGGCGCTACAGCGATTTCGCGGTTCGATCTTCCAGAAGCCCAGCTCACCTTTCTGCGACAGATCAACCACATACTCTTCCGTGTTCGGTGTCCGCGAGGGCACTTTCTTCTCAGAGTTCATGACCTGGAACGCCATAGCGAGAACGAGCTTCGGTCCGAGTTCCTCTGGCTCGCAGCCCTGAAGCACGAGGCACACCTGGCTGTGCCAGAGCCCGTACCAGCGCGTGACGGATCGGCTTGGATCGACGTGGAAGTAGAGGGTGTGCCAGAGCCAAGGCGTTGCGTCCTCTTCCACTGGGTTCCCGGGCGACGCAAGAGATCAAGCCTTCACGCGGCAGACACGCGGGCCTGTGGCTCGTACATGGCCAGGTTACACGAGCACTCGGCGCAGTGGTCAGTGCCCGAAGGGTTTCGCCGGCCGCGCTGGGATTGGGAGCGCCTCTTCGGCGACACCGCAACGTTATGGAAGAAAGGGCCGGCAGTCTACTCGCACGGCGATCTTACGGTATTCAGGGAAGCATCCGAACGAGTGTCGCTGAAGCTGAGGGTACTGGGTGAGGGACGGGAAGTCTTCGGCCTCATCCACTCAGACCCCCACCCGGCGAATTTTGTGTTCGACCGCGGCGAGGCCACCGCCATCGACTTCGAAGATTCTGGATGGGGCTACTATCTCTTCGATCTCACCGTGATGCTCACAGAGCTTGAAGACTATGGCGATCGCAGCGCCCCAATGCAAACAGCGTTGCTTGACGGTTACCAGCGTATACGCTCGCTTCCGCGCGGTTATCATGAGAACCTGGAGACCTTCAAGGCGATGCGCGTGGTGGACCTGGTGAACTGGGTTCTCGGCTGGGACACGCCGACGCTGCGGCCGTGGGGCCCCAGGTTCCTTCGTCACGCAGTGCAACGGCTGATAGGATTCCTAGAAACCTAGTGTGCGGGAGGACGCGCGATGACCGAATCCACCGCCGTCGGTCCGCTGCAGTTGCGGGTTGGCCAGTCGGCGCAGCGTTTCAAGACCATCACCGATGCCGATCTCCGCGCCTACGCCGAGATCACTGGCGACTACAACCCGCTGCACTTCGACGAGGCGTTCGCCGCCGGTACGCGCTTTGGCCGCCGGGTGGCCCAGGGCGGGATCACGGCGGGAATGCTCAACGCGCTTGTCGCCATGGACCTTCCGGGTCCGGGGACAGTCTTCATGAGCCAGACGCTGACCTATCTTGCGCCCGCGTACGTGGGCGACACGCTGACCGCGCGGGTTGAGATCTTGAGTCTGAAGCCCGACAAGCCCGTCTGTCAGCTGAAGTTCGTGGTGTCAAACCAACACGGCGATGTGATTCTTGACGCAGAGGCCTGGACCTACACTCTCCGACCCGATATGTAGAGTTCTAAAGCCTCAAGTGGTGCTCGGGGAGTGTCGCTTCGTCGCCCGTGCAAGTAGAACCTCAAGCCTTCCATGGATACCGTCTGCGTCAGACTGGTGCGGAAGTTGCTCAAAGCATGCCGCTCTGTATCGCTCTAGCGCCTCACGCCCCATCGCTTCCAGCACGCGGCGGTAGCCGTGAGACCAGGCCCACTGCCACCAGTCCCCTGCGTTGGCAAAAACCATGTCGAAAGTCTCTTTCGGCACCGATATGTCGACGAAACCGGATGCTTTCAAATCGGTCTCAACCACGTCGGGCGTTGCGAAACGCCCGCTGCCTGCACGAACGTTCACTCCGAGAGACCTGAGGAGTTCGCCATGCCATCGCCACCGCTCATCACCCTCCCACCACCACCCGCTAGAAATTGTGAGGCCAAGGTGGCCGCCGTGCCGGAGTACTCGACGAAATTCACTCATAGCATGGTCGGGGTCAGGAAAACTGTCCAGGGCAAAGCCGCATAGCACAAAATCGAAAGAGGCGTCCTGGAAACCCAGGGCTTCCGCATCCATAAGAGCGACTGTTGCATTCCGCAGGCCTCGCCGGGCTACCTCGCGCCTGAGGCGCTCGATCATCGCCCGCGAAAGATCGATCCCGACTACACGGCCCTGCGAGCCGATCCGCTGAGCCGCAGGAAACAAAATCGCTCCCGCGCCTGAGGCGGCGTCGAGCACCCTCGCGCCAGGGGTGACCTGGGCTAAATCGACCAAGCGTTTCCCAAAATGAGCGAAGAACTTGGGACCAACACGCTCGTAAGTCTCGGCCGCTCGGTTGAACACTTCGGTGATTTGCCTCTTCGTAACATCCATAGGAGCGTTTCTCAGAACTTGGTTTCCGGTTCCGTCCTTGTTATTCGATTTCAGCCTCTGCAAAGATCCTGGGAGCGAACAACTTCAACAGGTGCGCAATGTGCTCGCGGCCGGGCCGGCGGTTGTAGTATCCTACCTGCGGCCTGGCCAGCACCCCCAGCCTGCGGCACTCGACAAACAACTCGGCCATCTTGACCAGCAGCCCGTTGGCGTCGACGATGGCGACGCCGTCGACCTCTCGCACGCCGGCGGCAAAGAGCACCTCGTTCGTCAGGCCTTCCCCTGGGATGATGACCTCCGCACCGGCGGCGGCAGCCGTGCGGGCAGCTTGGCGGAATGCGTCGAGATGAGCGTCCGGTGAGCCCGTGAGCGCCGCTTCGATACTTGCCGGGCCACCGGCGATCGGCACGAACGGCGTCATGCGATCGGCCAGACCGTACCGGCGCATATTGGCCGCGATCGGCTCGGCGAGTTCCGGAATGAACCCAACGAACGCGAAGCGCTGTCCCAGCATGGCCGCGGCGTGGGCGGCGGTCTCACCGTAACCGAGCACGGGGATGTCCACCCACGCCCGGGCATCGGCGAGCCCAGGATCCTGGCTAGTCCCGATGACGTAGGCGTCGTAGCCCTGACGCTCGGCCCGGAGCGCCTGCAGCGCGAAATACGACGCGAAGAGCGATTCGACCGCGGCGTACCGGACGTATCGTTCGGGAAGCGACGCCGCGTATGTCTCGTCCGGGAGCGCGAAAAAGTCCACCTGGGTTTCCCGGCCGGCGACCGTGCGGACGTGCGCCTCATAGGCCGCATCGAGGGCGGCCAGCCGGCCCGTGATCGTGTGCTTCTGAAACCAGATCCTCATCCGCTCGCCTGACTTCCCGGCCGCTCGGCAGGGGTCGACTCCGACGTCATGGCATCGGCCGCGGCCCGGATCGCCCTGACGATGTTTTGGTAGCCGGTGCACCGGCAGAGATTTCCGGAGATCCCGGCGCGGATGTCGTGTTCGCTGGGATCCGGCGACTCGCGAAGCAATTCCACCGCCGTCATGATCATCCCGGGCGTACAGAAGCCGCACTGAAACCCATGGTGATCCCAGAAGGCCTGCTGGATGGAGTGGAGCCCGCCGGCGGCCAGCCCCTCGATCGTGAGGACGTCGTCGCCGTCGGCGCTCGCCGCCAGGATGGTGCACGCCTTGACCGCGCGGCCGTTCACGAGCACCGTGCATGCGCCGCAGTGTCCGGTCAGGCAGCCAAAGCGAGTGCCCGTGAGTTCGAACGTGTCGCGCAGCAGGTGTACCAGTAGTGTGCGCGGATCGACCTCTGCCTGCCGGGGCTCGCCATTTACGGTCAGCCGGACTGTGACTCTCATGCCTCATGCGCTCCCGGGACGGGCACCACCGGCCCGTGCCGCTGCTCGCGCCAGCGCGCGTCGCGCGACCACGCCCGCCATCGCGCGACGGTACTCTCCGTCTGCCATCACGTCGTCGATTGGACTCGCAACGGCCTTCCGCGCCAGCGCGGCAACGTCATCGAGCAGGCCGCCGGTCAGCCTGGCACCCGCGAGCCTCGCCTCCACCGCGTCCAGCCTCACGGGAACCGCCTCGACGCCTCCAAGCGCGAGGCGCACCGACGCGAGGGTTCCATCGGCGTGCATTCGCACGACACACGCGGCGCTGGCAATGCAGTAGCATCCGTCGGTGAACTTCAATTTCTCGTACGCGTATCTCGTACTCGGCCCGGCGGCCTGCGCCCCGTTGGCCGGAATGCAGATTCCCGCGAGCAGTTCGTCGGCCCGCGCCGCCGTGACGAATGCGTCGGTGAAGAACTGCGCGGCACGCACCCGCCGCTCACCTGAGGCGCTGACGAGCCGCACCTCCGCGTCGATGGCCACAAGGCAGGGCGCAAAGTCGTAGGCCGGGTTGCCCGAAGAGACCGCACCGCCGATCGTCCCGCGGTTGCGCACCTGCATCCCCCCGCCGATCTGCGCAGCCGCCTCGACGAGCAGCC
>JBQTJP010000318.1:0-2433 GCA_052386995.1 Armatimonadota bacterium | reverse complement strand
ATTGCTGGACGCGCTTCTTGACTTCGTCGGGCGTTCCGCTCGCCGTCATACCTTCCACGTAGGAATCCGGAACGGCCTTGATCAACCCTTCCAGGCCTCCCCGCGCGTGCGCCTCTTCGAACCTGGGCAGATCTTCCTTCCGAATGTAGGGTTCGCCGACGCGCATCTTCGGTCCCGCGATGAACGGAATCTGCACCGGGTCGAACTTCGTCGCGACCTCCCAGCGAATCGCGTCGAGGGCCTTCTTGTGATCGTCCTCGATTGAACAATTGATGATCTGCGCGACTTCGAACTTCGACCAGTCCTTTCCCGCAGCGTCGGCGGCCTTCCGCACGATCTTCAGCGCGTTCACGGTGTACTCCGGAGAGCACACGGCATTGAGGACGACGCCGTCGCCGATCCCGCCGGCCAGGCGGAGCCCGGTCCGGCTGGTCGCCGGCACATAGATCGGAATCGAGGTGCGGACGGGTTTCCACGCGAGACCGACGTTCTTGAACTTCACGAACGTGCCGTCATACGAAACCTTCTCTCCGCTCAGGATGAGCCGGATCGACTCGATCCACTCGCGCAGCGTCGTGGGAGGATCGAGCACCTCCAGCGAGTGCACGCGGGCATGGCTGCCGGTGCACGCCCCCGGGGCCAGCGTCATTCGCCCGCCGGTCAGCTCGTCCAGGCTTGCGAGGGTCTGGGCCATGATGACGGGGCTGCGGAGACGCACGATCTGCGTCGTCCCGAGCGTCAACCGCCGCGTGGCCAGGCCGATGGCGGAGAGCGCCGTCACAGAGTCGCGCATGAGCTCGATCGTCTCCGAGAAGAAGCCCATCTCGAAACCGCGCTCTTCCGCCTGGCGCATCAAGTCCGCCATCTCGCGGCTGTTCGTGAACTTGCCGTACCCGAGCGCGAAGCCGACTCTCGCCATAGCTACTCTCATTCTGAATGAGGTTTCATCGGGCAAGTGTCTTCTCAATACGACGATCGGGGACGAGCCACATGACCGCAACCAGAACGTACAGTGCAACGGCCAGCCACGAGCTCACAAAAGCAAGGGGAATCGCCACAAGATAGATTACTACCGATACCTTGCCTTTGAAGTCGCGGCCCAGCGCCGTCGCCAGGACCGAATCCCTCCCGTGGAGGGCAATAAGCGCACGGGTCAGGATGAAATACGCGACCGCGGCAAACAACAGCGCCACACCATACAGTGCCACAGGCCACGCAGCAACATGATTCTCGCCGACCCAGCTGGTGACAAAGGGAATGAGCGATAACCAGAACAGCAGATGCATATTGGCCCACAGCACGCGACCGTCCACGTGTCTGATCGCCTGGAGCAGATGATGGTGGTTGTTCCAGTAGATGCCGAGAAAGACAAAACTGAGCGCGTAGCTGAGAAATACCGGAACCAGTGGGGCCAGCGCGCTCACACTGATGTTATGCGGTGGCTGCAATTCGAGCACCATGATCGTGATAATGATGGCGATCACCGCATCGCTGAACGCTTCCAATCGTCCCTTGGTCATGGTCGATCCTCACTTCGTCCCAGACCCCGTACCTTCAGCTCAGACTCATGCCTCCGTCGACTATCAGCGTCTGCCCGCTGACGAAGTCCCCGCCGGTGATCAGCCCTAAGATCGCGCCGGCCACATCGTCGGGAGTCGCGATGCGGCCCAGAGGATAGAAGGACGCCGCACGCGCGGCCGCCTGATCGAAGCCTTCGCCGTGGTGTTTTCGCATCCACGGGGTGTCGGTGAACGCGGGCGCCACGGCGTTGACCCGCACATCAGGGGCCAGCGCCACCGCCAGCCCGCGGGTCAGGTAGATCAGCGCCGCCTTGGACGTGCCGTACGCGAGTGACGACATCGTTGGGGTGGCGATGACCCCGCCGATGGAGGCCACGTTGATCACCATGCCCTGGCTCCGGGACAGCAGCGGCGCCGCGGCGCGGGTACACCGAAGCGCGCCCTTCACGTTGACGTCGAGAATCTCGTCCCAGACCTCGTCGGTCAGCGCCTCCAGGTTTTGGATGGGGATCCACCGGGTCGTCCCCGCGTTGTTCACCAGCACGTCGAGCCGGCCAAAACGCGCCTCGACCTGTCGCACCATCTCGCGGACCTGATCTTCGCTGCGCACATCAGCGCTTACGCACAGGGGCTCCGCCCCAATCTCGCGTACCTCGGCGGCGACCTGATCGGCCTCCGCTTTGGCCGTGCGGTAGTTGATTGCCACGCCCGACGCGCCAGATCGGGCGAGCTGCAAGACGGTCGCCCGCCCAATGCCCGTGGCGCCGCCGGTCACCAGCGCAACGCGGCCTGCAAGGTCCATGTATCCTCCTTTCGGTGTGTGTAGCCAATTCGGGGACAGGCGGTGGCGCTCCTCGCTTATGGGAGAAACATCGCCTAAGGACCGGGGTGCCAGAACTCGGTCCAAACCGAG
>JBQTJP010000317.1:0-2213 GCA_052386995.1 Armatimonadota bacterium | reverse complement strand
GACCGGGTGGCGATGCCTGACGTGATCCGCCGGGCGCTGCGTTTCGTCCCACCGGCCGTGCTGTCGGCCCTCGTCGTGCCTGCGCTCCTGGCGCCAGACCCTGTACGCCACATGGCGATTGACTATGCCCGGCTCATCGCCGGGGTGCTGGCCGCCGTGGTGGCCTGGCATGCAAAGAACGTGTTTCTGACGATCGGCGTGGGAATGGGACTCATGTGGATTCTTCAGAGTTTCCGATGACGAAGAGCGTCTCAGAGCTGGTCGGTCATGGCGGCGCGGTCGTAATAGATGCGCTCGCCGGCAAATCTATGCGACTCGGGATCCCAGGGAAAGTGGATGACGACCGGGAGCCGGACCTGTCTGCCTGTCGCGGCCACACCACCCCAGGGCCCTCGATGTGTGCCGGTCATCTCCGTGACTTCGAACACGCCCTGCGGCCCGATCACGACGTCGGACATCGCGAACTTGACATCCGGGAAGGCACCCAGAAAAGACAGGTAGAACTGCCGGGCGCCGTCGTGGCCCTCCCATCGCTCGCCCGTTGGGATGATTTCGTAGACGCAATCCGGCGCCAGCGTCTGGATCAATCCTTCGAGGTCACGAGCATCCTCCGCCTTGGAATGCTTGATCCACAACGCCCGAATCCTCTGGTAGAGCTCGGGCGTGATCTCCCAGGACAGCCGCTCCTGAATTGTCGCTTTGATGCTCATGCGGGATGCCGGACTCAGTGAGGTCGGTGAAGTGGCGGGAGCGACGGGATTCGAACCCGCGATCTCCTGCGTGACAGGCAGGTGTGTTGAACCAGGCTACACTACGCCCCCGACTATGTGAGGATACTCCCGCCAAAGTCATTCTAGGGAGAGGCTCCCAGGCTGTCAACGCGAGAGTCTCGGGCTACCGACTGCCTTCAACCTTCCGGCTGGGCGGCAGATGCGGCCGGCCGGGATGCGCGCCGCCGGTCACGTTCAGGATGGCACCGTTGACGTACGACGCGCGGGCGTTATCGGCCAGGAAGAGCACCGCGCTGGCGATCTCGTCGCTCCGCGCGGTCCGGCCGGCGGGGATCCCTTTCAGGATCGCGCGCATACTCATCCGCGGGCGGATTCTCGAGGCTCATCACGGAGTCCAACACCAACCCGGGCGAGACCGCATTGACCCTGATGCCTTTCGAGCCCAGCTCAATCGCCATCGTGTGCGTGAGCATGTTCAGGGCCGCCTTCGAGCCGCAATAGTGCGATCCGCCGATGCGGGCCGACTCGCCGGCCGGCGAGGTGATGTTGATGACGGTGCCCCTGGCTCCCCTCGTCAGCATCTGCCGCGCCACTGAACGTGAGAGCAGCATCGGCCCGCGGACGTTCACCGCGAAGACGCGATCCCACTCTGCCACGTCCATGTCCACCACAGGGCAGTTGGGGAAAATGCCGGCGCAGTTCACCAGGATGTCGATGGGCCCCAGCGTCCTGGACGTCTCAGCCACGACCGCCTCGGCCTCATTCTCCACCGACACGTCCCCCGGCGCAGCCACCGCGGCGCCGCCCGCCTCCCGGATGGCCGCCGCGATCGACGACGCGCGCTCGGGGTCGATGTCGCAGCACGCCACCTTCGCTCCCGCCGCGGCGAACTGCCGGCAAATCGCGCGGCCGATCCGCCCGCCCGCGCCGGTAATCAGCACGACGTGGTCAGTGAACTCCATCGTCAGCCCCCATGTTGTCAGCGCATACTACTACACCCCACCTGGAGGATATGCCTTTCTGCGCGCAGAATGCGCGCGGCATACCCCTTAATAAGGAGGCAAGCATCTATGCGGATCCAGCGTCTGGTCCTCGCCTGCGCCGTTGTGGCGGGGCTGCTCGTGACCGGTCTTGCTCCCTGGGCATCGAACGCCGCGGGGATGAAACAGGTCATCCGGTTCGGCGTCAACCGTGCCGCCGAGAACCTCGATCCGGTGACCCAGGATGCCAACCCGGACATCTGGGCTTTCATGCAGATCTACCAGCAACTGGTGCGCGTCAACATCAAGGGGGACGGGTTCGACCCCGACCTCGCCGAGCGGTGGAGCACCTCCGCAGACGGCAAGACGTGGACCTTCTTCTTAAGGAAGAATGCCGGGTTCTCCAACGGCGACGGCGTGAAGGCCAGCGACGTGGTGTGGTCCCTGAAGCGGGCGCGCGACACCAAAGGCCCATGGCAGTGGGCCCTGGAATCGGTCCAGG
>JBQTJP010000316.1:0-27095 GCA_052386995.1 Armatimonadota bacterium | reverse complement strand
GCCGGCGTTGCAAAGACACACGACCTCGTTGTCGTCACCGCCGGTTTTCCGATCGGCCGTCCCGGCACCACGAACTTCCTGAAGGTCGTGCGGGTCGGGGCGGAGCAGAGTCGGTAGCCAGACATATCGAGATGTATAAGGAGGAGTCCCGTGCTCACCACGGCAGACCTGGGCAAGACCTACCCCCGACGCTTCGTACCGCCGGATGCGGACATGGGCAACTGGGCGCACATCGAGCCGCTGTACCGGCGTCTGCTCGAGGCGCGGCGCGACTCGCCGGAGGCGCTGGAACGCTGGATCGAGGACACAAGCGAGCTGTACGCGGCGGTGGCCGAGGAAGGGTCGCGCCGCTACGTCGCGATGACGTGCCAGACCGACGATCCCGAACGCGAGCGCGCCCACCTGTTTTTCATTGAGGAGATCCATCCCAAGGTCAAGCCGCTCGGCCACGCCCTCGACGAGGCGTATCTAGGGTCTGTGCACCGCGCGGCTCTGCCGCCCCGCTATGCCATCCTCGACCGATCCGTGCAGAACCGTGCAGCGCTGTTCCGGTTGGAGAACATCCCGTTGGAGACCGAAGAGGCGAAGCTGAAGCAGCAGTACCAGAAGATCAACGGCGCGATGACGGTAACGTTCAGGGGGAAGGAACATACGCTCCAGCAGATGGCGCGGTATTTGGAAGAGACGGACCGATCGGGGCGGCAGGAGGCGTGGGAGCTCGTCGCGCGCCGCCGTCTCAGAGACGAAGACGCCATAGAGGCGGTGTTCGAGCAATTGCTCGGCCTTCGAGATCAGATTGCCCGTAACGCCGGCTGCGCGGACTATCGTGAGTATGCCTTCCGCAGGCGCGAGCGGTTCGACTATACGCCCCAGGACTGCCTGCGCTTCCATGACGCCATCGAGGAGGCGGTGCTCCCCCTGGCGCGGCGGCTGCGCGGGGAGCGGCGGACCGCCCTCGGCCTCCCGACGTTGCGCCCGTGGGACCTTGAGGTCGATCCCCACGGCCGTCCCCCGCTGCGTCCGTTTTCCACGGCGGCCGAGCTGGTGGCCGGATCGAGCGAGATCTTCGACCGCGTGCATCCCGACCTCGGGACGCAGTTTCGTTTCATGAGTGACCGGTCGCTGCTGGACCTCGAAAGTCGCAAGGGCAAGGCGCCCGGAGGGTATCAAGCCACGTTTGAGGAGCGCCGCGTGCCGTTCATCTTCATGAACGCGGTCGGGCGCGACCTCGACCTGCGCACCATCATCCATGAAGGGGG
Organism: Armatimonadota bacterium; assembly: GCA_052386995.1. Taxonomy (GTDB): domain Bacteria; phylum Sysuimicrobiota; class Sysuimicrobiia; order Sysuimicrobiales; family Humicultoraceae; genus JBQTJP01. The sequence continues at coordinate 25,836 of JBQTJP010000316.1, read as the reverse complement.
CCACGCCTTTCACACCCTCGCCGTGCGCGACGAGCCGATTGCGCAGTACCGGCACGCGCCGATGGAGTTCAGCGAGGTCGCCTCGATGGGAATGGAGCTGCTCGCCAGTCCCTACCTCGACACCTTCTATCGAGATCAGGCGGCCGCGCGGCGCTCGCGCCGCGAGTTGCTCGAGGGGACGGCGCTGGTGTTCCCGTGGATCGCGACCATCGATGCGTTTCCACACTGGCTCTATACGCACCCGGGCCATGCACGCGCCGAGCGGCGCGCCGCGTGGCTGCGGACGTTTGAGCGATTCGCCCCCGACGTGGACTTTACCGGATACGACGACGTGCTCGGTGCCTATTGGCACCGGCAGCTGCACCTGTTCGTTGCGCCCTTCTACTACGTCGAGTACGGCGTCGCGCAGATCGGCGCACTGCAGGTCTGGCGGCGTGCTCGCGCCGACCAGGCCGGCGCGGTGCGGCAGTACCGTGAGGCGCTGACCCTGGGGGGGAGGGAGCCGCTGCCGGCGCTGTTTGCGGCTGCGGGAGCGGAGTTCGACCTCACGACCCGGACGCTGGGACCCGTCATGAAGGCGGTGGCCGACTTCCTGGACGAGCTCGACGCGGCGGACCGCCGCGGTTAGGCGGCGCGCCTCAGCCCGTCGAGGAGCGCGCGCCACACATCCGCGCGCCGTCCGGGAACGACCGGCTCGTAAATGCCCAGCCGGTCGATCAGGCCGGCGTACTCTCCGTTCAGGCGTGCGGCCACGTCCGCCGGAGCGCCCCAGACCGCGCTCGCCTCGAGCATGTCGTCGGTGACGAGCGACGGCATGTCCTGCCACTGTCCGCGGGCCGCACACCGGCTGAGCTGCTCGCCGATCTCACCCCATCCGTGCAGATCGAGCACAGGTCGGTACGTGGGTGTCGAAGCGTAGAACGCGAGATGCCGCCGGATATTCTCCAACCCGCCGGCGACCTCAGCGGCGGCCCCGGTCGCCACGAACACCGATGCGGTGACCGTGAAGTCGCCCCGCGCCCGCGCGCTGCGCGCGAGGCCGGCCTGAAGCTGCGGGAGGACGACCTCACGCAGGTACCGCCTCGTATGGTACGGATGCAGGTGAAAGCCGTCGGCGATCTCGCCGGCCAGGCGGCACATTCGGGCGCCCACGCCGGCGACGTCGATCCTCAGGCCCGGCGGCCGGTCGCCCTGCGGGGTGAAGAACGGGGTCATCAGCGAGAGGGTGAAGAACCTGCCGCGATAGTTCAGCGGACGCCGCTCGGTCCACGCCGCCCACACCTCGCGGATCGCGCCGACGACGTCGCGCAGTTTTGGCGCCGGCGGATCCCAGGGCATACCAAACCGTCGCGTGATGTGCGCGCGCACCTGCGTGCCCAGCCCGAGCACGAAGCGGCCTGAGGACAGCGACGCCAGATCCCACGCGGTGTGCGCCAGCGTCGTCGGGCTCCGCGTGAATGCCAGCGCGATCGAGGTTCCGATCGTGATGCGGTTCGAGTGCTCGGCCGCCAGAGCGAGGCCCAAGAACGGGTCGTGCTCGGTCTCGCTCGTCCACAATCCGTCGAAGCCGAGCCGTTCCGCGGTTCTGGCAATCTCAGGCACCTCCGCCAGCGTTCTTGGTTCCAGACGGGCATCGATGTGCACGGGCGCCTCCCGAAATGTCGCGGCTGAAGCGGGTGTCTGCTGGGCATTTCGCGTTGCTGCAGGAGTTTCCCCCACTGTGCCGAACGCCAGCGTCTTACGGGATAGGCCGGAGGGCACGAGAGCATAGGGGAAGGTGGCCGGCGCACCGGAACCGGTGCTGTATGCGCTCTGGCATCATCTGGCTTCTGGTAGCGGGACTCGCGGCGGTGGTTGTCGCACCGGCCGCAGGTCAAGCTGCCATTCGTGTCATCGTGAACGGGTCGCCGCTCACGCTGGCCGCACCCCCGATATTGCAGGGCGGTCAAGTGATGGTCCCCGCGGCCCGCGCGTTCGAGGCCTTCAGCGCCGCGGCGGTTTGGCTGCCCAACGAACGCGCTCTCGTCATCTCGAACCGGACCGGCCTGACCATCCGTCTGCATCCGGGCGAGCCGACCGCCCATGTGAACGGCCAGCCTCGGACCCTGCCCGCGGCGCCGATGCTTGTCGGCGATCTCGTGTTCGTGCCGGCCCAGTTCGTCTTCGCGGCCCTGGGAGCGTGGGTTCGCTATGACGAGCCCGCGCGCGTTCTTCATGTCGCCTCGCAGATCACCGGCCTCTCCGTCCAGCGCGCGCCCGATGCAGTCCGCGTTCTCCTCGATGCCACGGGCCCGCTGCGGGTCGAGAGCCGCACCCTGCCCAATCCGGACCGTTTGGTCGTCGACCTGCACGGCGGCGCGTTTCGGCTGGCGGATCAGGACATCGCGGTGCGCCACTCGGGCGTGACGCGCCTGCGGGCCGCACAGTTCCAGATCAAGCCGTATGTCACCCGCATCGTCTTCGACCTGCTGCAGCCCGTCGATGTGCGGATCGCGATGGCCCCGCGATCATTCGATGTGACGCTCGAGGTCAGCCCACGCGGCGCGGTGACAGCATCAGCGCCTCCACCCGCCTTCGCACCCGCACCCGCTCCCGCACCCGTGGCCGCGACACCCGGCCCAACGACGCCGCCTGTGGCCGCGCCCGTGCCGCCCCCGGCTCCAGGTGGCTCGCCGATGCACGAGGATCACAATTCGCAGGCGCCGCCCGGGCCGGCGTACCCGGTCCCCGACGACGGCACCTTGAAGATTCTCCAGGTGCGCATCGAGCAGCCCGGCGGCCGGTTTCGCGTTCTGATCGAGGGCACCAGGCCCTTTGAGCACACGATCCGCGAGCTCGTCGATCCCGACCGGCTCGTGATCGACGTGGCCGGCGCGGTCTTCGTTCCCACCAAGCAGGAGATTCCGGTGGCGGGTGCGCTCGTTGCCGAGGTGCGCGCCGCGCAGTTCCAGGCGGACCCCGACGTCACGCGCGTGGTGGTCGTCCTGCGGCGCAAGGCGGCCTATACGGTGACCCCCGGCGAGAACGGAAACACGCTGGTCATCGACATCCCCGACCCATCGACGCGCGGCCATGTCGTGGCCATCGACGCCGGCCATGGCGGTCGGGACATGGGAGCCACCGGCGCGACCGGTCTGCTGGAAAAGGATCTCGTGCTGGACGTCGCGCAGCGCGTGCGCGAGCTCCTCGTTCGGGCAGGCATCAGGGTCGTCATGACCCGAGAGACCGACGTCTACGTCGACCTCGCCGAGCGGCCGCGCGCGGCCCGGGCGCAGGGTGCGACGGTGTTCGTCAGCATCCACGGCAACGCGTCGACGCGCCCGGCCACTACGGGGTCCGAGACGTACTACCTCATGCCTCAGGGACTGGCGCTCGCGCAGATGATCCAGGATGAGCTCGCAAAGGTGGCCGGGTTGGCCAGCCGCGGCGTCAAGACCGCGAACTTCCTCGTGCTACGCGAGAACGACGTGCCCGCGGTGTTGGTGGAAGTGGGGTATCTCTCCAATGCCGAGGAGGAAGCCCGGCTGCGCGCCGATGCGTTCCGGCAGCGGGTCGCCGAAGCGATCATGCGTGGCGTGCAGCGGTTTCTGGTCGTCTATCCGGTTCCGTCAAACTGAGGGACGCCGGCTTACTGCGTCCACGCCCACTGTTCTGAATTGAAGAGGATCCCTCCGAAGACTCCGGGCTTGATATTCCTCTGACCTTCTGCGCGGAGCAGAGCCCAGGAGTCGTCGGGGACCGGCGCGAACCCCATCCCGGAGTCCGAGACGTCGAACGCCGGCGGGACTTGCCGTTCTGCGAGGACTGCTCATGCCGAGGGCCGATGGCCGCAAGCCCGACGACCTGCGGCCGGTAGAGATCGTCAGGAACTTCATCCCTCACGCCGAAGGCTCGGTGCTGATAACGCTGGGCACCACGCGCGTCGTCTGCACCGCGACGGCGGAAGAGCGCGTGCCGCCGTGGCTGCGCGGGGCAGGCCGTGGGTGGATTACGGCAGAGTACGGCATGTTGCCCCGCTCCACGCTCGAGCGCACCCCGCGCGATCCCGGCCGGCAGGGCGGGCGCGTGCAGGAGATCCAGCGGCTGATCGGCCGCTCGCTGCGCTCGGCGGTCGACCTCGACCGGTTGGGCGAGCGGATGATCACCGTGGACTGTGATGTCCTTCAGGCCGACGGCGGGACGCGAACAGCCGCGATCACCGGGGCGTTCGTCGCGCTGACAGACGCCCTGGCCGTGCTCCGGCGCACCGGGGCGCTCGGCTGGTGGCCGCTGCGTGAATTCGTGGCGGCGACCAGCGTGGGCATCGTCGAAAGTGAGATGCTGCTCGACCTGACGTTTGCGGAAGACTCGCGCGCCCGGGTCGATTTGAACCTGGTCCTGACCGAGTCGGGCAAGATCGTCGAGGTTCAGGGTACGGCCGAGGGCGCACCTTTCAGCCGGCAGGAGCTTTCGGCGCTGCTCGCCCTGGGCGAAAAGGGGATCCGGACGCTCGTCGCCGCACAGAAGGCGGCGCTGAGTGAGCTGCTGACCACGCTGCCACGATAACGGTGCGTACCATCGTCCTCGCCACGCGCAACCGTGGGAAGGCGCGTGAGCTGCGCGCACTGCTCGCGGGGCTACCGGTGCAGCTGCGGCTGCTTGACGATTTCCCCAGCATTCAGACCGTTCCAGAGTCGGGCGAGACGTTCGAGGCCAACGCCATCGCAAAGGCCGTGACCGTTCTTCGTCTGACCGGATGCACCGCCCTCGCCGATGACTCGGGGATCGAGATCGATGCTCTGGGTGGCGCGCCGGGCGTGCACTCGGCGACGTTTTTGGGCCCGGCCGCGACGGATGCAGACCGGAACACCTGGGTGCTCGAGCGCCTCCGGGGAGTGCCCGAGGAGGCGCGCACAGCCAGGTATCGGGCGGTCGTCGCAATCGCGACCCCCGATGGGACGGTGCGGACGTTCGAGGGGACCTGCGCGGGCCGCATCGCCGAGGCGCCACGCGGACAGGACGGGTTTGGCTATGACCCGATCTTCGTGGTCGCCGCCGACCGGCGGACCATGGCCGAGCTTCCGCCCGAGGTCAAGAATCGGATCAGCCACCGGGCCCGCGCACTCGACGCCGCGCGTCCGTACCTTGAGTCGTTAGCTTCGGATTCGGCTGTCGAATCACCCCCGCGCCCGTGATTCCTCTGCGGCAGGAAGCCACTGGGCTCTCGACCAAGTATTCGGTACAGAATTACAGATTGTGCAGGGGTGGGCCGTGGATCTCAGCGGGTTCTTGCGTTACTGGTCTTTGACGCTCGCCGTCTTCGTGTTTTATGTGTTCGCCGCCATCGTCGCATCGCTCGACATCACCAGCGAGGTGCGCGAGGCCATCCGCAAGAAGCGCGCCACTCGACGGGGCCCCGCGCTCGATCCCAACCCGCTGACCGGACGTACGGTTGCGGAGACCATGCTCTCGGGTCCCGGGCAACGACCGGACGCGAAACGTGAGTGGGTCGCCCAGATAGCGACCGATATTGCCCAACGTCTCAATGCGCGCGTCCAGACCCTCGTGCTCGAGGATTCCAAGGGTCATCCACTCGTGCATTTCAATGACGGAGAGCGCGTGCAAACCTACCGCATCGACCGGACGCTCGTCGAGTCGGCGATGGCGGGTGACACGGCCAAGGTAGCCGAGGTCTCGGATTTCCTCACCCGGCACTTGATTGCGGACTTTCTCGGTTTGGAGCAAACGCGACCGCCGCGGACCACCGAGCTGGCCCGAGAAGCATCCAGCAAGCCTGCGGCGGCCGCAGTCATCAGACCGGCCGGGCCCGCGCCGGCTAAACCCGCCGCACCAGCGGCCGAGCCCTCCGCGACAGCGGCGACCGCCGAACCGGCTCCGCCGTCTCCCGCGGCTCCACCCGCGCCCGGCGCTGAGATGAGCCGCGAGGAGCGCATCGCGGCGGCTCGGGCCAAAGCCGAAGAGCTGAAGGCTCGAGCGCGGCAGCAGGGCAAGCCCCCGACATAAAGATCCGTTGTCCAGACTTAGAGAATCACGCCTGAATCGCGCTCGAGCAGCGCCTTCCGCGCGAGCGGCATGGGAGGGGCTCCCAGGGCCAGCAGGCGGTCGTGAAACTCGCACAGGGAGTACGCCGAGCCGCGCTGCGCGCGGTAGTCGTCGCGCAACCGGCGCATCATGAACTTTCCCAGGGTGTAATTCAAATAACCCGGATCGAAGGTGCCGCGCACGGCCTCCTTCTGCGCGGTCGCCGCCTCCATGAACGCGTGCCGCTCGAACATCTGCTGGGCCTCAGCCACGGAGAGATCCCCGGTGTGCATTCGGATGGCAGCGAGGTAGCGGACCTGCCGCACCAGCGCCTCGGCCAGGTAGGCGAGCCTGAACTTCGGGTCGGAATCGACGCCGGCCTCGAGCATCATCTCCTCGCAGTAATGGGCCCATCCTTCGACAAACGAGTACGAGGTGAGCGCCTTGCTGACCAGGGTCGGCGCGCCCCGAACGTGGAGGAAGTGCACGAAGTGCCCCGGGTAGGCCTCGTGGATGCTCGTCGCCTTGAGTGTCGCGTAATCGAACTTGCTCAGCCACTGCTCGCGGCGCTCGGGCGGCCAGTCGGGCTCGGGCAGTGTGACATAGTAATACGACTCCGTAGCGGCCGTCTCCAGCGGGCCCGCCGTGTCCATCATCGCGAACGCCCACCGGTCGAACGGCGGCGTCTCCGCGACGATGGGCCGCACGTCCGACGGCAGCGTGACAATCTCGCGCTCGACCAGAAAGCGCCGGAGTCCTTCCAGCATCGCCGCCGTCTCGGGGATGAGCGCCTCGGCGGCAGGATGCTGGTCGCCCAACCGTGTCATGACGTCACGAGGATCGGCGCGCGGGTCGATCCTCGCGGCCGTCTCCCGCACGTCTCCGGCCAGCCGTGCCAGCTCGGCCTCACCCAGCACGATCAGGCGTTCCAGGGGCAGTTCCACGAGCTCACCGGTGCGCAGCAGACCGGTGAAGTTCGCTTCGCCGATGGCCACCTCATCGGTGGCCCGATCGTGGGCCTCCGCCAGAAATCTAAGGTGCGCCGTGAGTGCCTCGACGGCCTCATCCAGGGCCGCCTGAAACCGCGCGCGCAGCGCGCCGTCACCCGTGCCGCCGGCCGCCTCGCGGAGGGAGGTCTTATAGAACGAAAGATAGCCCTCATAGACTTCCTTCGCAGTCTCGACGATCGGACGGGGCAGCTCGGCGCGCAGATGTCCCCGCATCTCCTCGAGAACGCGCGGGATCTGCTCAACATGGCTGGTGAGTGCCAGCAGCCGTTCCGCAAGCGGCGCGTAGTTTCGCTTGAGATATGGTGTGACGTCCACGATCCAGCTCCCGGCGATGGGGTTGCGCTGGTAGTCGCGCAGGGTGTCCCATTGAAACCGCTCGTACCCGATGGCCTGCGCAATCAACGCCGCGTCGTGCGCTTCCTGCCGCGCCAAGGTTCGTGTGTCGATGATCCCAAGGCGACGGTTCCACATGCCCAGCGTCCGGATCCACGCGTCGATGGCGAGGGTCGAATACTCGCCGGGCCGTCCATCGTACACGTGAAGGCCCAGACGTGTCCCGAGGGTCGGGTAGAATTCGAGATAGTCTGCGAGGAATCCGTGGGCCAGCTGCTCGAACTCGACGTTCGCGCTCAATCTGCACCTCGGTCTGGCACGGCGGGGGAATGGACGGTGCTTTCTGGGGGATGCAGGTCATTTCCTCCGGGGAGTGTCTTGGGACGTTTGCACGACGTTGACGCTGCGAGAGCGGCTCTGATACGATTGCTTCTGCGGGGCGTAGCGCAGCTTGGTAGCGCGTCTGGTTTGGGACCAGAAGGTCGCCCGTTCAAATCGGGCCGCCCCGACCACCAAGAGGCTCCCTGGGTGTCCGTGTCCACCGCGCCGGCCCACCGGTATATCGACGACCATCGTGATGAGGCCCTCCAGACGCTGCGGACCCTCATCCGGCAGCCGAGTATTAGCGCGCAGGACACGGGCGTGAAGGAATGCGCGCGGCTCCTTGCCGGCATCATGCGCGATTGCGGGATCACGTCCGAGGTCATCGACACTCCCACCCAACCCGTCGTCTACGGGGAAATCCACAAAGACCCCAACGCCTACACGCTGCTCTGCTACGGCCACTACGACGTGCAGCCGCCCGAGCCGCTGGACCTGTGGACCAGCGCGCCCTTCGAGCCGACGATTCGAGACGGCCGGCTCTACGGACGGGGCACCGGCGACAACAAAGGGCAGCTGGTCGCGCACGTGCTCGCGGCAAAAGCGTGGCTGGAGGCCGGCGGCGGCCCGCCGATCAACCTGAAGTTCGTCTTCGAGGGAGAGGAGGAGTCCGGGTCGCGCAACCTCGGCAACTTCGTGCGGGAGCACAAGGCCCGGTTGGCGGCCGACCTCGTCTACATCTCTGACGGCGGCCTGCACCCTTCAGGCGCGCCCGTGATCTCACTCGGCAACCGGGGTATCTTAGGCATTACGCTGGTGGCACAAGGGGCCGACCGCGACAATCACTCGGGCAACAAGGGCGGGGTGGCTCCTAATCCCGTCTGGATGCTGGTGCATCTGCTCGCCACGATGGTTGACGCCTCTGGCCGCGTGCTCATTGATGGTTTCTACGATCGCGTGCGCCCCATTGGCGCGGTGGAGGAGGCGCTCCTGGCAAAGATGGACTTCGAGCCGAAGGCCTTTGCCGCCACGATGGGACTGGAGACCATCGCCATGGATGGCCCGGCCTACTGGAGGCGCATCATGCTGGAGCCGTACGTCAACATCAACGGCTTCATCAGCGGATACGTCGGCCCGGGGTCCAAGACGATCATCCCCTCAAAGGCAGAATGCCGGATGGATTTTCGCTTGGTTGTCGACCAGAAGACGCAAGAGATCTTCGAGAAGGTGAAGGCGCACGCCGCGAAGGTCGACCCGCGCGTGCAGGTGCTGTCCAGGGGCTTCGGATCGATGGAAGCCAGCCGGACGCGGCCCGACCACCCCGCCGTGGCCGTGGTGGCACGTGCCATCAGAACCGTTCGCGGCGCCGAGCCGGTTGTGAACCTGAGCAGCGGCGGGAGTCTGCCGAACGCGGTCTGGCCGGACATTCTCGGCGTCGACCATCTCTGCGTACCCTACGCCAACGCCGACGAGAACAATCACAGCCCCAACGAGAATCTCAGCCTCGAGCGCTTCTACGACGGCATCCACGTGAGCGCCGAGCTTTTTCAGGCTCTCGCCGACGCGGATGTCGGGGGTCACGTGCGGCTTCGGATCCGGACCAGGCGCTAGTCGAAGGGCTGGAACGGTCTAGAAGTAGGCCTCGTCGGTGCTCGCGCCGTCGTTGAAGACAATCGACCGGGCGCTCTCGCCCCCGAACAGCACGAAGACGATCGAGCACGACCCCGACTCGCCGGGTTTCACCGAGACCGTGGACCGGCAGGCATCCGCCTGGCGGAAGGTGGACGGGTCATACCGGAGCGCCCGGCCGCTGCGATCGACGAGGACGAGAAAGTTCGGGTTGAGGATCTTGATCGTCCGTCCGGAGTTCTTGAGGGTGACGGTGACCACGGCGGTCCTCGCCGGCGCGCCCGGCCGGGGATCCGGCGGCTTGCTGTACTTGGGTTGACGCGCGGTGAGGAAGATATCGCGCGCGGGTCGTTCCTCCGCGAGCATGGCCCGCACGAGCGTCTTCGAATCGAATACCCCGATGCGCACGATCACCCCGCCCCCGGTGACGGCAAGCAGGCCGATGGTGTCGAACCAGAGGACGCGCTCATCGCCGCCGGTCGCCGCCGCCTGGCCATACGCTGCCGTGGCGGCCGACGCCGCCTGCCCCACGCCAATCCCACGATCGGTGCGGAACCGATCATTCGTCGTCAGCAGAATCACGACCACATCCTCGCGCGCGCCGACGACGACCCTGAAGCGGTCGTAGAACATATAAGTAATCGATCCCGCGTTGTGCGTGCGGTCGGGCTTCCCCCAGCCAGGGGTTTGCAGCAGCGCCTGGACCGGCAGCCCCAGGCGCAGCACGCCCAGGGACTGGCCCGGGACGATGAGCCAGGCGTCCGGACTCGCCGCGGCAGCGACCGGGATGGCCAGGGTCAGGGTCAGCACGAGCGCTATCGAGCGCAGCCGGTGATGCATGGGTCCTCCACCTACGGTGTCGTGCCCATTTGTCGCCGCGGTCAGGCCGCGGATTCTCCGCGGGGAATCTCGCGGGAGGGTTCTCCGCGGGCTCGCCTTGACCCCCCTGGCGGACACTGGTAACGTGGAACCAAAACGAAACGTCAGGCGTTTCATCGCCCACAGGGAGACTGTCGTGACGACAACGCTGGAGTCGTTTCACCAGGCCTCCGCCACCATGCGGAAGGTGCTCTACGAGATCAAGCGGGTGATCGTCGGTCAGGATATGATGCTCGAGCGGATCCTGGTCGCGCTGCTGGCCCGCGGACACGTCCTCATCGAGGGCGTCCCGGGCCTGGCCAAGACGCTCGCGATCAAGACAACCGCCCGGGCGATCGACTGCGACTTCAAGCGCATTCAGTTCACACCCGACCTCGTTCCCGCCGATCTCATCGGGACGCGGATCTACAACCAGCACACCGGAGCCTTCGACACGGAGGTCGGCCCGCTCTTCGCCAACTTCGTGCTCGCCGACGAGATCAACCGGGCGCCGGCAAAGGTCCAGTCCGCGTTGCTGGAAGCGATGCAGGAGCGGCAGGTCACGATCGGCAAGCAGACGTTCCGGCTTCCCGAGCCATTCCTGGTCATGGCCACGCAGAACCCGATCGAGAGCGAGGGTACCTACCCTCTGCCCGAGGCGCAGGTGGACCGGTTCATGTTCAAGGTCGTCATCGGCTACCCCAGCTATCACGAGGAAGTGACCGTGGTCGAGCGCATGAGCGCACTCATGCCCGAAGCCGCGACCGCGGTCACCGCGGGCGAATTGCTCGCGCTGCAGGCGGTGGCCGACGCGGTGTACGTCGATCCCAAGATCCGCGAATACGCGGTGACCCTGACCGCGGCCACGCGCCGGCCTGAAGAGTTCGGTCTGAACGGACTGCGTCGCTACATCTCGTACGGCGCGAGCCCGCGGGCGTCGCTCAACATGATCCTCGGAGGGCGCGCGCTGGCGCTGCTGCGCGGCCGGGAGTTTGTGATGCCCGAGGACGTCCGCGACCTGGCGCCGGAAGTGCTGCGCCACCGTCTGGTGCTGTCGTACGAGGCCCTGGCCGACGACGTCAGCCCCGATTCGATCGTCGACCAGACCATCGGCGCCGTGCAGGCGCCGCGCGTGGCCCTGGGCGATCCGTATGAGACTCAGCGGACGCCGCTGGTAGGGGAGGCCTCACCGGGGGCGCAGTAGCGAGCATGCAGGATCTGGCACTTCAGGAAACGCCCGAGCAACTGCTGCGGCGACTGGAGTTCTCGGTGGTGCGCCGGCTGGACGGGTTTCTCTTCGGCGACTATCGCGGGATCTTCTATGGTCCCAGCCTCGACCTCGCCGAGGTCCGCGAGTATCAGCCGGGGGATGAGGTCCGCCGCATCGATTGGAACGTGACCGCCCGCATGAACCGGCTCTTCGTGCGGCAATATCGTGAAGAGCGAGAATTGACCGCCTGGCTCCTGGTCGACCTCTCTCCCTCGATGGCGTTTGGCACACGCCGGCGCCTCAAGCGCGAGCTGGCGATCGAGTTCGCGGGCGTCGCGTCGTATATCATCGCGCGCCACGGCGACAAGGTTGGGGCCATGGCGTTCCCGGGCACCGGTATGCCGATCATTCCTCCGCGCACCGGGCGGCGGCACTCGCTGCGCGTGCTGCATCTGCTTAGACGCGCCGAGCCCAGCGGGGAGGGACCCACGGATCTCGCCGCGACGCTCAGGACGGCGGCTGGGCTCATCCGGCGGCGGCAGCTTATCTTCGTGATCTCCGATTTCATCGCGCCGGACGGCTGGGAAGGGCCCCTGCGCGATTTGGGTCAGCGGCACGATGTCGTCGCCGTGTGGATCCGCGATCCGGCGGAAGAAGCCCTGCCGGATGTCGGGATGGTGCCGGTGCGCGATCCCGAGACCGGCCAGCACTGCTGGATCGACACCTCAGATGCGAGAGTGCGCGCGGCGTTCACCGCGCTCGTCGCCGCGCGGCGCGCCCGGGTGTCGACCGCGTTCCGGCGCGCGCGCACTGATCCCCTCGAGCTTTCAACGGCCGAGTCAATGATCGAGCCCCTGATCCGATTCGTCGTCAAACGGCGGAGGCGCCCGTGGAATTCACCTGGCCGATGATGCTCTGGGCGGTTGCCCTCGTGCCGCTGCTGTGGGTGGGGCATCAGATTCTGCTTCGCCGCCAGCACCGTGCCGCCGAGCGATTCGCCGAGAAGCGTTTGTTCGAGCAGCTCGTGGTGAGCCCGCCATCGTGGCAGCGCACGCTTCCCATCGCCTGTTACCTGGCCGGCATCCTGTTCCTGGCGGTCGGCCTGGCGCGGCCCGTGGCCGCGGTGCCACTCCCGGTCAACCGGGCGGCGGTGATCCTCGCTATCGACACGAGCAAGAGCATGATCGCCACCGATGTCTCTCCGACGCGCCTGGAGGCGGCCCGCCGGGCAGCGCGCGAGTTCGTGGGCCTCGTTCCGCGATCGACCAAGATCGGCATCGTCGCCTTCAGCGAGTACGGCACTGTGCTGCTGGCGCCGTCTACGGACCGCACCGCGCTGCTCGAAGCGATCGACCGGCTGCAGCCGCAGTCGGCGACGTCGGTGGGCGGCGGGATCCTGGAAGCGGTGCGCGTGCTGCCCGGGCGGGCGCGCCTCCTGGGCGAGCGCCTGGACCGGCTGGCCCGGCAGGGGGGCGGACCGCCGTCGTCTGCTCCGCCATCGACCGAGCCGCCGCCGTCCCTGGACGAGATCGCGCCCGCGGCCATCATCATCTTCTCCGACGGCGTGAACAACTTCGGCCCGGATCCCTTCGAGGCCGCCGTGCTGGCGCGTGACGGCAAGGTTCGGATCTATGCCATCGGGATGGGAACGCCGGGTGGCACGGTCATGCGCATCGATGGCCAGCTGGTGCTCGTGCCGTTTGATTCGAGCGGCCTCGAGCGGATCGCGCAGATCACCGACGGCCGCTACTTTTCGTCGGCCGGTCAGGAGGAGCTGCGGCGCGTCTACCGCCAGCTGGGACGCATCATCGGCTGGGAGCGGACGCGCATGGAGATCTCGTTCCTCCTCGTGGGGGCCGCCGGCCTGGTCATGCTCACGGGCGGATTGCTATCGCTCATGTGGTTCCGCAGGGTGCCATGACGTTCGAGTGGCCGACGATGCTCTGGGGGCTGGCGGCCTTGCCGTTGCTGATCTGGGTCTACGTGCGCGTCCTCGGGCGGCAGGCGCGCCGCGCGATCATGATTCCCAACCTCGAACTGCTCGTGCAGGCCGCCGCGCAGCACAGCCGCTGGCGCCGGCACGTGCCGGCCGGCCTGTTCCTGCTGGCGCTGGCTGTGATGTTCATCGGCCTCGCGCGTCCGGTCGCGCCGCTCCCGGTGCCGGCCCCGGAAGGCGTCGTGGTCCTCTCGATCGACGTGAGCCGCAGCATGCTCGCCGAAGACTTGCCGCCCAACCGCATGGAGGCCGCCAAACTGGCGGCGCGTGAGTTCGTGCACGCGCTCCCGCGTGGATTCCGCATCGGCCTGGTGACGTTCAGCAGTTATGCCACGACCGTCGTGCCGCCGACGCCCGAGAAAGCCAAGATTCTCGACGCCATCGATCTGCTGTCGACCGAGTTTGCCACCGCCATCGGTGACGGGCTGTTGGAGGCGGTCTGGAACCTGCCCGGTCGCGTGCGCCCGCTCTCGCCCGGCGCCTCGCCGCCCCCGGTCGCGGGCCCGCTGCCGCCCGGCATCATCGTGCTGCTCTCAGACGGCCAGAGCAACCGGGGAATGCTGCCGCTGGAAGCGGCCAGGATCGCCAAAGACCTGCAGGTGAAAGTGTACACGGTGGGGGTCGGCACACCCGAGGGGACATTCCTCAGCATCGGCGGGCGGAGCATCTGGGTCCGGCTCGACGAGGAGTCTCTGCGGGGCATGGCCGAGATCACCGGTGGATCGTACTATCGCACGACGAATATCAGTGAGCTGCGCCGCGTCTACCGGCACCTCGGCCGGGAGATCGGCTGGGAGCGGCGTCCCACCGAGGTCACCTCTGTCGCGGCCGGGGTGGGATTGCTCTTTCTCGTTGCCGCCGTTGCCCTCTCGATGCTGACCGTGCATCGCGTCCTCTGAACGGTCGATCGCCCACCACCACAGTGGTTCCGCGCGCCATCAGGCGCAATACCTGGTTGCTCTTTGCGGGCATGGTAATGCTGTCGACGGGTGTGTCGGCAGCGGCGCAGCTGGGGAGTTTGATCGTGTATGCGTTGAACGGGACGGCGACGCTCGCCGGGATCCCGTCGGCGATCTTTCACCTCGCGATGGCCGCGACGGCCTATCCGGCCGGACGACTCATGGATCGCCGCGGCCGCCGGCCCGGGCTGGTGTTGGGATTTCTCGTCGGTGGTCTGGGCGCGGCGTTCGTCATGCTCAGCGTGACCGCCGGAGGATTTGCGGGTTACCTGATCAGCATGCTGGTCTATAGTCTCGGCGCCGGCGTGGGAATGCTGTCGCGCGGCGTCGTGGGGGACATGTATCCGCTCGAGCGGCGGGCCGGTGCCGTGGGGTTCGTCGTCGCCGGGGGCCTGGTCGGCGGTCTGCTTGGGCCTTCGCTGGTTGCCATCGGCGATCGTCTCGCCCGCGCCATCGATGCGAATCCTCTCGCGGTGCCATGGATGTTCATCTTCGTAGCGTATGCGATAGCCGCCGTGACCCTGACGCGGCTGCGGCCCGATCCGCGCGAGATCTCGGCGCGCCTGCACGAGTATTATCCTGATGCGCCAGACGGCGGTGAGAGCGACGAGGCACATCAATGGAAAGCGTCGGGGGCCACCTCCGGGGGGCCGGCGTCGCCGTCGGTGGCTGCAATCGTGGCATCGCGGCCGGCTCAGGCCGCAATGATCTCGCTGGCATGCGCGCAGGCGACGATGGTCATGCTGATGGCGACGACATCCCTCATGTTATCGCTGCACGGCCACGGCACGGACACCATCTCGCTTGTGCTCATGGCCCACGTCATGGGGATGTACGCGCTGGCCGTGCCCGTGGGCAGACTGGCCGACCGGGTCGGACGCCGTCAGGTGATGATCGGTGGGGCACTGCTGAGCGCGGCGAGCGGACTGGTCTTCCCGCTTGGGGTGGATTCCGCATCCTGGGCGGCTGCATCATTCTTCCTGGTCGGTCTGGGATGGTCGCTCGCGTTTGTGCCCGGGGCCGCGCTGTTGGGCGATATCTCGGGGACGGCCACGCGCGCTCGCGTGCTCGGTATCAACGACCTGTTCACCAACCTCTCCGCCACGGCGGCGGCCCTGCTTGGCGGGGTGTTGCTGGCCCGCGGTGGAGAGATGACGGTTGGGATCCTGGCCGCTGTGCTGGGCTCGGTGCCGCTGCTGGCGATCGCGCGTGCCGGGCGAACACTCGCGCCCGTGGCGGCAGTCCCGGCCGCGGTCCCGGCCGACGGCGGGTCGTAACTGCACTGCGCTCTAACTAGATCGCTGGCAATCGCACGATTTTTAGAGAGGGAGTGGCGGGCCCGGAGGGAATCGAACCCCCGTCCAATCGCTTAGAAGGCGATGGCTCTATCCACTGAGCTACGGGCCCGAATATTCGCTTCGCACCTTCGAACTTCGCTGCCGGCGTCGTCCTCTTGACTTGCCCGTTCCTAGTCGGACTGAGGCGAAGCGCAAAACCACACCGCAGGCCAGCGGGTATCTCGTCTCGTCTAACATAGTACACTGTGTGGGTCTCGGGACAAAAGAGCGCAAAGGCGTCGATCTCGTCCAGCCTGACGCGGCTGTGGTGCACTCCGTGGCGGTCTGCGTAGCTGCGCCGTAGAAGCAGTTTCATCACGCCTCCCTTTGCCGTCGCATACTTTATCTGGACTCGCGATAATTCCGTGAATGAGGGTGAAACCGCGACCAGATCGAAAGGCAAGTGCTCTGAGATCGGAAGGCACACTTGAATCCCTTGCCCGATCAGATCCGCTATCACTTGCCCAACAGCAAGATCCCCTTTGTCTTTCGTGTGATGTCGCACGCGCAATCCCCCCTTCCGAATACAATCGGACAGAGTCGCCGCTATTTCGGGGGAGGGGGGGCTTGACCCAATCCGTTGGTTGGGGGTTCGAGTCCCTGCCGGCCGCCACGAATTCGTGGCCCTCATTCGCTCTGCTGATCGCGGACATCCTTATCCATGTTGGAGAACACGGAAACGATGATCGGCGCCACGCCCGCGATCAGATAGCCTCCTGCCATCAGGCCAATAGCCGCCCTCAGGCCGGCCCACTCGATGAGATACCCGCCGGCCAGGCGTCCTAAGGGAATGATGCTCCACGCCACGGACGTGAGGAGACCGAAGACCCGTCCGCGCAGTCGCGCCGGCGTCCGGTCTTGGAACACGGTCAACAGGAGCGGGTTGATCGGTCCTGCCGCGATGCCCGCCAGCACGAACGCGGCGATCGCGACGGTCCGCCCGGGCATCACCAAGAGGATGCCGTAGCCGCACGCCACGCCGATGAAACCGGCCGCGAACAGCGCGCGCCGCGAAACGCGCCTGCCGTAGCGGCCGAACAACAGGATGCCGATCAAGCCTCCCGCACCCAGTCCGGAGAACATCATTCCGAGGTCGACCGCTCGTCCCAGAATGGCTTTCGCATACACGGGCGCCGCGACCGTCAGCAGTCCATCGGCGAAGTTCGAGGTTGCGGCGCAGAGCGCGATGCCCAGCAGCAGACGATTCTGACGGATAAACTGGAGCCCATCCCTTAGTCCGCCTGCTGCCACTTCCGTGGCCGCGGCAGGGGGCGCGTGACCCGTCGTCACCCGCGGGACTGCCAACGTGACGAGGATCGCCGAGGCAACGAACGATCCGGCATCCACCCACAGGACGTTGCTCGCGCCGATGATGGCGATGAGCACGCCCGCGACCGCGGGACCAAGAAGGGCCGCGCCTCTCTGGATCGCCTGAGACGCGGCGTTCACCTGCTCCCGCGCTGTGCCGGCCATATCGGCGAGATCTGGGAGCATGCTGGTACGGGCCGTGTTCCCCGGCGCGTCGAATAACCCCCGGAGAAAGACGAGCACAAGTAGCTGCCAGAATGCCAGACCGACCGTAAGGTACAGCAGCGGGATGAGCGCCACGCTCACACCGCTGGCAAGATCGGCCACGATGCTCATTCGCCGAAACCCGATCCTGTCGACCAGGACGCCACCGAGCGCGCTGCCGATGATGACGGGCAGGCTGGCGACCGCCGCCGTCAGCCCCGTCTTGGCGGCGCTGCCCGTTGTCTGCAGCACGAACCACGGGACGGCCACCAGGGTCATCATGCTGCCGGTGATGGAGATCGCGTTCGCGGTCAGAAGGCCGAAGAGGGGCATCCGCATCAATTCGTCAGATATAGTATAGTGTGCGGGTTTCGGGGCAAAAGAGCGCAATCGTGGGCAAGTTTTCAAGGCGAGGGCGCCGCATAGAAAAATGGATGCACACAAGATCAGTCGCGAGGAGATGGAGAATCGGTTAAAGCGGGGGGCGGCTGTTGCGGTTGACACCGCCAGGAAACTCGTGCGGCAGGTGCTGCCTGAATCGTGGCTTTACCTGATTGAGCCGAACTGCTCGTACGACGGTAATCCGCTCGACGATGACGAGGAGGTATTCCCGGGGGACTCGCTCCCTCCGGGGGAAAGGCTTGGCCCTTTGTCAGTCGCGGATGCCGCCTCCTGGCTCTGGCGCGGAGGCAAGATCCCGGAGTGGGTCGACGTCAGAGTCTACAACGCTGATCGAGACTATGCGTACTTTCTTCTCACGTGCTGTGGTCGGTTCACGGGGCTCTGGGTGCGCCTGTACCACCTCCAAGAGGGGTATCAACCTTTTCACGTGACCAGTCCTGTGGAACCGCCGGGGTGGGAATCGGTAGACAACCACGGAAGGTTTGATCTTGAAGGCCAGCGAAGGGCGAGCCGGCTAAAGCTCAACCCCCTCTCGCGAACACGGAGCCGCCCCCCAAGAGCAGGAAGTGGCCCCAGGGTGGATCGAAGCCGGTCTCACCCTGGTCAGGAGTGCACACAATGTCGGCGTCGCATCCGCTGACGATTCTCTGCCTCGCTAGTGAAGAAAAGGGCCAGGAGTTCCTGCGCGAATGCAAGCGCCAGGGGTGCCGCGTGCTCCTGGGAACGTGACGATCTTCTGAGGGCCGTCAGCTATCTCGCCCGCACTCAGGTCATCGATCGCATCGTTCCGCTCGACGACTACGATGTCGAAGGCGCCGCCATCTTGCGGGAGCACCTGCGGATTCCGGGCATGGGGGACACCACGACCCGCCACTTCCGGGACAAGCTGGCCATGCGTGTCAAGGCCAGGGATCATGGCATTCCCGTTCCCGAGTTCGTCCCGGTGATCAACTACGACCGCATCCGCCAGTACATGGAGCGTGTCAGCGCTCCCTGGCTGCTCAAGCCACGTTCGGAGGCGGCCTCGTTCGGCATCAAGAAGGTCCAGACGCCCGATGAGCTATGGATACTGCTCGATGGGCTCGGTGACCGGCAATCATTCTATGTGCTCGAGCAATACGTCCCCGGAATGATCTACCATGTTGATGCCATCGTCTCCGAGCGGGAGGTCGTCTTCGCCGTCGCGCATCGGTACGGCCATTCGCCGATGGAGGTCACGTACGCGGGCGGCATTTCCTCAACGCGCACGCTCCCGCGGGCATCTGCGGAAGCGCAGGCCCTGACGTGGCTCAACCGTGAGGTCATCGACACGCTGGGCCTGGTCCGCGGCGTGACGCACACGGAGTTCATCCGCGGGCGCGAGGACGGGCGGTTCTATTTCCTGGAGACCGCCGCGCGCGTCGGCGGCGCGTACACCGCGGACGTCGTTGAGGCGGCGACGGGCATCAACCTGTGGGCGGAGTGGGCCAAGATCGAAGTGGCCGGCGGCGAGCGTCCGTACACCCTGCCAGCGCACCGGCACGACTACGCTGGCCTGATCATCTCACTGGCCCGTCAGGAGTGGCCGGACACCTCGGGCTACATCGACCCCGAGATCGTGCGGCGGCTCACGAAGCCCTACCATGCCGGTCTCATTGTCGCGTCGCCCGATCAGGCACGGGTGGAGTCGCTGCTCGAAGCATACAGCGAGCGTTTTGCCCACGACTTCTTCGCAACTGCGCCTCCCAAGACGGCGCGCTAACCGCGCGTCATGCCGTTTGTTGTTTTCGTTGCGCCCTGGTACACCGAAAACGCGCTGCGGAACATCCAGGCGATCGCCAGCCTGCCCGATGTGCGCCTGGGCATCATCAGTCAGGAACCGTCGGAGCGCCTGCCATCTCATGTGGGCGGGACGATCGCGGCGCACTGGCGGATCGATGACTGCCTTAGCACCGGGCACCTGACCGACGCGGCGCGGGCGCTGTCCCAGAGAAACGGGGAGATCCACAGGCTCTTCGGGTCGGTCGAGCAGATTCAGGTTCCGCTCGCGGAGGCGCGCGCGCAACTGGGCGTCCCGGGGATGAGTGTCGAGGTGGCCCGCAACTTTCGCGACAAGGCGCGGATGAAGATCCTGCTGCGGGCGGCGGGGATTCCCTGCGCGCGCCACCGGCTGGCCACAAGCGACGCTGATGCGTGGGAGTTCGCCGGCGACGTCGGGTACCCGCTCGTCGTCAAGCCGCCTGCGGGCGCCGCCGCGGAGGCCACGATCCGCGTCGATGGTCCCGATGCGCTGCGCGAGACCCTCAGGACTGCCGCGCCCGAGCCGGATCGCGCTGTGCTGCTCGAAGAGTTCCTGACCGGTGATGAGCACTCGTTCGAGACCATTTCCATCCGTGGGCGGGCGGTCTGGCACTCACTCACCCGTTACTATCCGACGCCTCTCGAGGTCCTGCGCACGCCGTGGATGCAGTGGCGCGTCGTGCTGCCGCGGGAGGTTGACGAGCCACGGTATGGGAGGCCCCGTCCGGCAGTTATGAGGGCGAGGGATACGTGATCGTCCGCCATTCAGAGACCCAGGTGGTTGAGGAGGCGGTGCTGAGGCTGATAACCTTCATCAAGGTCGAACTCGGCTAGCCACACGCGTCCCACGGCCTGGACGGCGAAGGTTCGGGGCAAGCAGAAAAGGGATACGCATGAGTCGCCTGATCGTCGCCGCCATCGGGTGTCTGCTGCTCTGGTCCGGATCTCTCCACGCCCAGGAGACAATCGGACATCGGCTGCTTGAACGCCGCAGTGCCGTGCTCACCATTACAGGCGACGGAGCGGCCGCGACGTGTCTGGGGTTCCGGCTGACGCCCAACGACTTCCCTCCCAACGTCGACCTGGTACTTACCGCGGCGCACTGTCTATACGACCTCGGCGAGAGTCCGGCCGTCACGGTGCAGTCGCTGGCAAGGCACTCCGGCCGCAGCCGCGCCGCGTACATGTGGACCGAGCTCGACCTGACGCTGTTGCTCGTCACCCCACGCCTTGGACCGCTCGAGCCGCTCCGTTACGCGCACACGGGGGCCCCGGCAGACCTGCCGGTGCTCGCGATGGTCCGCGGCAGCGGAGGGGCCCCAAGCATCACGTCCGCGCGGGTCCTGGGCCAGGAGGAGCACATCGTTTACCTCGGCATGCCCGCCGCGCCGGGGTCCAGCGGCGGCGGCGTTGTCGACCCGTCGGCGTTTCTGGTCGGCATGATCTCTTCGGGCACTCCCGTCGTGCGGGGCACGACGGCCACGCCGTTCGTCATGGCCATCGGCGCAAACGCGATCTTCGGGCTGTGGGACCACGAACGCGAGCGGATTCTCGCGAGGGCCCGGGAACTCAACCGCTAGACTCCCCGTCGAAAGACCTGAGAGCCCGGTGCTTTTGGGTACATTTCCTATAGAGAGACTCTTGCCGGACTCACCTTGCCGGAAGGGTGGGGCATTGATGACCGACGATTTGGCGGCGGACGTCGCCCGCGTTCTGACTGTGTTGCACGACGCCGGCGCGTGGTTTCGCCACGGGCTGACCGACAATCGCATCGCCGAACTCACCGGACTTCCCACCGCTCGTGTGCTCGCCGCGTGCCGTTCCGCGGAAGCCGACGGTCTCATCGAGCGCCGCAGGGGTGGGGTCGATCAACCGATCACGCTGCTGACCACGATGGGCGTGGCGCGAACGCGCCCTGACCGACGGGTCAAGGTGAAAGCAGAAGACCCGCCCGGCGCCGCATAATTGAGGCTGCGTCGATCCACGTGCTAGAATGAGCGACGGCACGTGGTGGGCGTAGCTCAGCTCGGTTAGAGCGCCTGGCTGTGGCCCAGGAGGTCGCGGGTTCAAATCCCGTCGCTCACCCCATACGGGACGGTTGGTCGTGTGGCCAGGATGGCACGCGGCCTCTTTTCGTGCTCGTTTGTATCCGTGCACGACGACTATTGAGACCCCCTGGAGGGGCACGTACGTAGATGGTTCCAGACAACTCACTCGTCGGCTGAGCCCCAGCAGGAGGAACAGATGTCCTGGTTGGTGCAGCTTGCAGCAGACCACCGGTATCTCCTCACCGCAGAGTTAGCGGTGTTCCTTGGCGCCTTCGTGTTCGTGTTTCATGGCGTCAAGCCAGAAACGATCTTCCGGCGAAACAACGCCCGGTAATCACAACTGTTTGTGGATGGGGTCTGAAGCAGTATGTTCACGGCGGGCGAGCAGGATGAACGGCAGGGCCAACAGCTCAACGCCGGCACCAACGACGTACGAGGTTGAGTAGCTCCACGCATCGGCGACCTTGCCGAGTATCGGTTGCACCACGACGCCGCCGGACGAGCTGAGGAGATTGTCCGAAGACAGAACGGTGGCTCGCTCCTCGGACGGAATCAAGCCGTTGATAAATGCCTGCCTCACCGGCATGGTGGCGGCGAAGACGATTGCCCATAGTCCCAACAGGGTCAACGCCACCCAGAAGCCCGACACGAGCCCGATGAGCGCCAGTACTACCGCGCTCGCCACGGCACCCAAGAGCAAGACCGATGTTCTGCGCCGAAAGGCCTTGCGCATGTAAGGCACGATGAAGCCGCCGATAATCTGCGTGCCGGCGACAATTGCGGCTGCCAGTCCGGCAATCGCGTACGATTCGCTGCTGCCGTAGAGCTCGAGCAGGTACGGTTGCATCGCGTAAAAGGCGTAAATGCCGACACCGGCGCTGAATGGCGCGGCGAGCATGAGCCATCGCACCGGCGGGTTGCGAAATCCATGGTCAAGCGAAGACGTGAGGATGCTTCGCATTTCCTTCAACACCGAAGCGCTCTTTTTAGGAGTGAAACCGACGTCATGCATGAGGATGAACGCGACCAGGAACGTCAGACCAAGCATGACGGCCCGCAGGATGTAGGGCACACCGAGATTCGTGACCTGGGCGATCGCACCGCCGGCCACGGTGCCTGTCAGCATGGCGACGCCGCCGGCGATCTGCCCTTTCGCGAACGCTGACTCCAGAGTGCCCGCATACTTCGTGAAGTTCAGGCCGTCGACCAGCCAGGCCTCGGTCGCGCCGGAGAAGAAGGTAAAGCCAAGTCCCAGCAGCATCGAGATGACCGCCCACGCCCAGAACGGGCCGCTGACCTGCCACATCCAGAGATACAGGGTTGTGGAGGCAAAGAGCGTAGCCGAGCCGAGCAGGTACGACACCCGCCTCCCCATCGTATCGGCTACGACACCAGTGGGCACCTCAAATAGCACCTGGCCGACCGTGAAGAAGGCATTGGCGGCGAAGGCTTGGGTGATGCTCAGGCCCGCATCGAGCAGGAACAGAGTGTTGATTCCCCAGATGAAAGACGACGCGAACGTCGAGAGCAGGGTGAGCGTGACGTAGGTTTTGAGAATCTGCCCCGCCGGTACGCTCATTCAGGGCATAAGCAGCAACAACCCGACGTCGCGCGCAAAACAATTGGCGGCTCCCGTCAGCGAGCCGCTGAAATCACTGCACGTGACCTCTTGCTGAAACAGTTTCAGTCGTGACGCGACGTCGAGGATCCGGACATCAACGGTCATCCGCGCCTCGGCCCCAAATCCCGGCGTAAGCCCTTTGTCCCGCCTGATCTGCACCACGCGTCCGGTGAGCACCGCATCTGCGCCGAGGCTCTGACCGAGGGCAATAGCCCGCGTCGGGCTCACCAGGTCTGACGGCCCGATGCCCAGCCGCTTCATCTCTTCGGCCACGCGCGCCGGCTCGATGACTTGGAACCGTCCGCGCTTGAGGATCTCGCCCAGACGAATGCTGCCTTGCTCGGCGATCTGGCGTGTCTCGGGGTTGTCATCGGCAAACGGCGCCACAGCCAGGACACGTACTCCTGACAGCGAGCGTGTCTGTGCTGCCGCCGGCACGGCACCCGCGATCAGGCCCATGACGACTCCAATGAGAATCGCGGCAGGGAACGCACGCCCTACTCTTGACGTCCACATCTGCACCCCACCTCCACATTGCTGTATCGCAAATCTCAAGAGAGTTACACTGTCACGCTACGATATTGTGGCCTGGAGCGCCAGGGACCACGGTACCTGATCCGAGCCGGCAGGTACCAGTACGTAAGACAACCGTCGGCACGCTCAGGATTAGTTGTGCCTTCCATGGCGTTGATACCGGAGTATGTCCCGAACTCTCGCTCCCCGACTCTGGACACCTGCCTTCGTCACCGTCGCCACCGCCTCCCTGGCGTACTTTGTCGGGCTCGGCATGCTCCTGCCGGTGCTTCCGCGATACGTGCAGGGCCCGCTGCACGGGGGGAGCGCCGCCGTCGGCCTCGTGTTGGGCTCGTTCAGCGTCACGGCGTTGCTGCTGCGGCCGTGGGTGGGCCGGCTCGGCGATCGGCGCGGACGGCGCTTGCTCATCCTGGCCGGCACGGCAGTTTTCGGCCTGTCGGTCATCGGATACGCGGTCGCGACCTCGATCCCCAGTCTGCTGCTGATGCGCTTACTCGCCGGCGCCGGTGAGGCCCTGTTCTTCGTGGGCGCCGCGAGCGCCGTTGCCGATATGGCGCCGGTCGAACGGCGCGGCGAAGCGGTGAGCCTCTTCTCGCTGGCGTTGTGGGCGGGACTCGGCGTGGGGCCGTTTGTTGGTGAGGCTGTGCTCGGTGAAAACCGATTCGTGGCCGTCTGGGTGGGAGCGGCCGGCATCATCGGGCTCGCGTTCGTGCTGGGTCTGCGGATACCTGACGCTCGCGAGCCGGGAGAGGTCTCTGGTGGCTCACGTCATCTGATCCATCCCACCGGCGTGGTGCCGGGCGTGGTCCTGCTGACCAGTATATGGGGATACGCGGGGTTCGTGAGTTTCGTCCCCCTGTACGCCCTCGATCTGGGCCTGTCGGGTTCGCGGCTCTTGTTCGCGATGTTCTCCGCAGTCGTCCTCACCGTTCGGAGCCTTGGAGCCCGCATCCCAGATCGGTTTGGTGCTGCGCTCACGGCCCGCGTGGCATTTATCGGCTCCATGATCGGCCTGGTAGCGATTGGCGTCTGGCGTGAGCCGTCCGGTCTTTTCGTAGGCTCCCTGGTCTATGCCCTGGGCCAATCCCTGGCCTTTCCGGCACTGATGACCCTTGCCGTGAATGCCGCGCCCCCTTCCGAACGAGGGGCGGTCGTCGCGACGTTCACCGCGTTCCTCGACCTCGCCTTCGGACTGGGGCCGGTGACCCTGGGACTGGTCGCGGTGGCGTTGGGGTACGGCGGTATGTTTCTCTCCGCGGCATTCGTTGCCGGTCTTGGTTTCCTCTTGCTGGTCCGGTCTACGAGCCATCCGAAGCCTGCCTGAGGAGGGCATCGACAGACGTGGATCGTCTGCGGTCCCGCTAACATCCGTGACTCCTGGGCATACGAAGGGCAGAGGAGGGGCTCCCATGGCGCCACGCCGAATGGCTCGTTCGCTGCTCATTGCACTGGGACTGGCAGGTTTTGGCGTCTGCCAGACCGCCACACTGGAGGGGGCGCCCGACGTGGCCGCCAGCACCGTAGCGTACGTGTCAGGGTCAGGGGCTGATCCTGCAAAGCACACGCTAGACCTCTACCGACCGCGCCGGCGCAAGGATCTTCCTGTGCTGCTCTTCTTCCATGGCGGGGTCTGGCAGATGGGGGACAAAGAGCAATACGACCACATCGGGACCGCGTTTGCCCGTCGAGGCATCCTGACCGCAGTCGTCAACTATCGCCTCACCCCGATGGTCCGCCACCCGGGACATGTCCGCGATGCCGCCCGCGCGGTGGCCTGGGTGATGCGCCACGCCGGCGAGTATGGTGGCCGCCCCGACCGGGTGTTCCTGAGCGGGCACTCCGCGGGCGGGCACCTGGTCACGCTCCTGCTCTTCGACCCGCAGCATCTTCGCGCCGAAAACGTGAGCGCCGACGCCCTGGCCGGGGTCATCCCGTTGTCGGGAGTCTTTGACCTGACAAAACCAATGGATGACACGCCCGAAGGCGGCGCCGCCGTGTACGTTCATCCACCGTTTGGAACCGACAAGCGCACCCTGGAAGCCGCGTCACCGATTAGGCACCTTCGCAAGACGCCGGTGCCGCTGCTGGTGATCCTCGCGGGCGAGGACTACCGGGCGATGCAGGGACAATCGCAGCGATTCGTTGATGCGGTACGCAAGAAGCGACTCCCGGCGACCTTCGAGGTGATCGAGAAACGCGGGCACTTCGAACTGGTGCAGGCCATAGGCACGTCGGGCGATCGCACCACCGACCTGATCACCCGGTT
>JBQTJP010000315.1:0-11554 GCA_052386995.1 Armatimonadota bacterium | reverse complement strand
GGTCACTGGGCCGAGGCCAGGATCAACGACTTGCTCGGGAGAGCCGTCATCAGCCTCGGCGCCGAACGCGCATTCCGCCCCAACGAGTCCATCTCGCGTGCGCAGTTCGTCGCGTGGCTCGTCGCCGCCCGCGGGCTGCCCCCCGCCCGACCGAATGCACCGGCGTTCGCCGATCTCCCGCCGAATCACGAGTACGCCGCGGCCGTCGAGACGGCCGTAACGTTCGGCATCGTCCCCGGCGGCGGCACGTTTCGTCCGGGCGCGGCGATCGCCCGCGGCGACGCGCTCGTGTTCCTCGCGCGGGCACTCGGGCATACGTTCGAGGCCGCATACATGACGAACGCGCCGCTCCCGTTCGAAGATGCCGATGGGCTGCCGCCGGCCGTGCGCGGCGCGGCGGCCATCGCGGCGCTCTCATCGCCGCCGATGCTCCGCGAGCCTTCGACCGAGCGCGTGCGCGCGGATGATCCCATGACACGCGCCGAGGCCGCGAGCCTGGTGTGGGCATACCTCCAGGGACTCGAGCGCGGCATGACGCTTCGATTTACCACGGCGCTTGGGCCGGGAGTGACGCTCATTCTCGAGAAGCGGGGAGCGCTCAAGATTCTGCCGGTCTGGCGCGTGCAGGCGGGGATCTTTCAAGAGGAGGAACGGGCGCGGCGTCTCGCCGACGGGCTACGCGCGCGCGGACAGCCGGTGTTCGTCGATCCCATCGACGACGGCTTCCGAGTGCGCGTCGGCAACTTCACCACGCGTGAGGACGCCATTGCCTTTCAGCAGCGCCTGGCGGGCGAGGGGCTGACGACGTTCGTGATCCTCACGGTGCGGGACTACGAGGGACTGCAGGGGCCGTTCTGGACGGGGATCATGGTGATCGAACCGCGCGCCGGCGTGCGCCTGCGGCCGGCGCTGGCGCGTGAGGCCATGGGGCGTGGCCGGACCAGTGAAACCGCGCGTCGCATGGGAGCGCTCGCGGCGATCAACGGCGGTTTCTTTTCGGCGGCCGGGGACCCGCTCGGCTGCCTGGTCATCGACGGTGAAGTGCTGAGCGAGCCGATTCCCGGCCGTACCTGTGCGGGGATCACCGATGACGGCGATCTTCTGTTCGACGTGCCGCGGCTCGACGCGGGGGCCGCAACCGAAGCCGGGACAGTCGCCATTCAGGGGATCAATCGGGACCGCGGACCCGACGAGATGATCATCTATCGACCCGCGTTCGGACCATCGACGCGCACTAACACATGGGGAGCCGAGGTCAGCGTTGCGGGAGAGACGGTCGAACAGGTGATCGACGGTCAGGGCAACGTTCCCATTCCACCGGGAGGCTTCGTGCTCTCCGGGCATGGTCGGGGCCGCGCCGCGCTGCTGGGGACGTTCAAAGTAGGGGATCGCGTCACGCTGTCGACACGCCTGCTCCCAATCAACGGCGATCCTCGCTGGGAGGGCGTGCGGCACGTGCTCGGTGGGGGGCCGCGATTGCTGGCCAACGGCCTCTACGTCGGCGGCGAAGGCTTTCGCCCATCATTCGTTGACCGCCGGCATCCGCGCACCGCCATCGGCCGGCTGCCCGACGGCCGTGTCGTGCTCGTCGTCGTTGGCGGCCGCCAGCCGTACCACAGCCTGGGCATGACGCTCCTCGAAATGGCCGGCACGCTGCGCGCGCTCGGCGTGACCGACGCGATGAATCTCGACGGAGGAGGATCCAGCACCCTGGTCGTCCGCGGCGTGGTGATCAACCTGCCGTCGGACGAGCTGGGCGAGCGCGCGGTCAGCGATGTCCTGCTCGTGATGCCGCCCACGAACAGTTCCCCTTGAAATCCGAAGACATGATCACAGGTTCTCGATGCGCACTGGCTCGACCGGCTCGGCCAGCGTGAAGCGAAAGACGCGCGAGTAGAAATCGAGTTCAGCATCCAGGGACCGCTTGATGTTCTCGGCGCGGCGAAAGCCATGCTGCTCGCCGTCGAACGGAACGTACGCAGTGGGAACACCCTTCCGTTTCAAGGCGTCGAAGATCATCTCCGACTGATTGGGCGGCACGACCTTGTCCTCAAGCCCCTGGAACAGAATGATGGGACATGAGAGCCCATCGAGGTGGTGGATGGGCGAGCGCGCGATGTAGAGGTCGCGCCGCTGTGGGTAGGGCCCGATCAGGCTGTGCAGGTAGCGCGACTCGAACTTGTGCGTGTCCCGGACGAACACTTCCAGTTCGGACAGGCCAAAGTAGCTCGCCCCGGCCTTGAACACGTTCCGAAAAGCCAGGGTGGCCAGGGTCGTGTAGCCCCCGGCGCTCCCTCCTCTGATGATGAGCCTGTTCCTATCCACATCACCGCGTCTGACGAGATACATCGCGGCGTTAACGCAGTCGTCCACATCCACGACGCCCCAGTTGCCGTTGAGCCTACGCCGGTATGCCGTCCCGTAGCCGGTACTGCCGCCGTAGTTGACGTCCACGACGGCAAAGCCCCGGCTCGTCCAGTACTGAACGCCGAGATGGAGCGTGGACGAGGTGGCCCCGGTTGGTCCCCCATGGCTCATGACGATCAGTGGCGGTTTTTCGCCGGGCGGACTGGTATAGTCACTGTTCTTCGGCGCGTAAAAGAACGCGTGTGCCGTCAGGCCCCCCTCGGTAGGGAACTCGATGGCTTGGGCGATGGACAGATAGCCGATGTCCACATCGACCTGGACCGATCGGCGCAGCACCGTTGTCTGGCCTGTCGTGAGGTCATGCAGCCTGATCGCTGCCGGCTCCGTCGGGGAGCCCCCGCCCAACACCATGCGCCGGGGCGATACCTGCATCCCAGCCCACGTGAGCCCGGTGAACGGCATCGGCACCCGCTCGAATCTAAGCGAATCGGCGTACAAGTTCGCGATATGCCACGTCCCCTTCTCGCTATATGCGCAGACGATGCGCTCGGCCGACGCGAACCCGTACGTGGATTCGCCGAACACCCACCCCGGCGTCGTGAACTCCGCCTCCATCTCGCAGAGCGCCTCGAGTTGCCCGTTGCGCCAGCGGTACAGGTTCCACCAGCCCGTGCGGTCCGAGACGAAATGCAGGATGCCGTCGGGCGACCATCGGGGTTCGGCGACCGACTCGCCTGGGCCGCCCGCGACGAGCTGCCTGCCGCCGATCCTGCCATCGGACCCTAGGTCGCCGACCCACAGCTCGGTGCCGTCCCAGGGCATGTTAGGGTGATCCCACGCCAGCCACGCGAGGCGCGAGCCATCGGGACTCAGCCGCGGCGATGAGACGAAATCCCTCTCCGTTACCAGGACACGGGTTGCACCGCCGTCGAGCTCGATGCTCACAATCGTATTGAGGGCCTCCCGCGCGGGGACGGTGTGATCCTCGCGGACACAGATCATGCGCCGTCGGCGGCGGTCGATAATCCCGTCAGCATAGCGCATGTCTTCAGCGGGCGTGACCGGCTCCGGTTGACCGCCCGGCCGTTG
This sequence comes from Armatimonadota bacterium, assembly GCA_052386995.1. Taxonomy (GTDB): domain Bacteria; phylum Sysuimicrobiota; class Sysuimicrobiia; order Sysuimicrobiales; family Humicultoraceae; genus JBQTJP01. Next base: position 8,098 of record JBQTJP010000315.1, on the reverse strand, counting down.
GCGGTACAGTCGTTGATCGCTGTAGTTGGAGAAGTGGATCGTGCTGTCAGCGACGGCGAATGCTCCGCCGCCGTACTCGTGCACGCGGGTTCGCACGTTAAACGGCTGCGGCGTCACATCGGTAGTCTGACCGTCAGGGGTGTGGCGCACAATGACATTACGGCCGCCTTCGGATGGCCGCTGCTCGACCCAGTAGATGTCGTCACCGTCGAGGGCGATCTGCCCGAGCCCGATGGATTCCGCGACGAGGAGGTCCGATGTAATCGGCGACTTCCATGAGCCACAGGGGGCGACATGCCGCTCAGCCATCCGCTCCCTCCCCCCGGCCTCCACTGTCCTGCGGGTGAGGCCCACAGGCTCCGTCAGTCTAATGACGAGAGATCGCCGGGAGTGTCGATGTCCGCAGCGATCGATTCTGGGAGCGGAAGCGCCACGCCTTCCTTCGGGTAAGCCTCGATCACGCTGCGGGCTCCGCGATCACCCTCGAGCGTCAGAAGCTCCAGGAACAGCGCTCGACCAAAGTAGGCGGGCGGGCCCACGGTCCCCGCGTATGCCGACGCGACAATGCGCCGGGCATCGGCCGCGGCCGTGTCGATGAGGCGATCGATGACCTCGGGTGTGACGAACGGTTGATCCGCCAGCAAGAGCACCAGGCCCTGCGCGTCGGGCGAGACCGCCTCGGCGCCGATCCGGATCGAGGACCCCATCCCTTCTTGAGGATCGGGGTTCTCGACGATCCGCAGCGCCAGCCCTTCGAGCAGCGGCCGGTAGAGATCGGCGTGGGTCCCAAGCACCACCACGACCTCCCCGCATCGTGACGCCAGCGCGGCTTCGGCCGCGCGCCGGATCATCGGCAGCCCGTCCACCTGCAACGCCAGCTTGGGCCGCCCCATCCGCGTGCTGCCGCCGGCGGCGAGCACGACGGCGGAGACCATCGCGCCGGCGCCCGGGCCCGCGCGCGGCTCGGTCATGCCTCCCGCGCCGGCGTGGCCTCCTGCGCGGACGTGTGAATGGGCGCGCCGCGTTCGCGGAGGAACCCGCCCTCGCGTCCCCGGGCCACGGCCAGGATCTCGCCCAGGGCGGCGAGGGCGATCTCGTCGGGCGTTTCGCTGCCGATGTCGAGGCCCACGGGCCCGAAGATCTGGGCGCGGCGCCGGGAACCGATTCTGACCCCGTCTGCTTCGAGCTCGCGCAGGATTTTTTCGGTTCGCGCCCGCGGCCCCAACATGCCAAGATACGCGGCGGGCGTCGGCAGAAAGGCGCGCAGCAGGTCGCGATCGTGGATATAGTTGTGGGTCATGATCAGCACGTAGGTGTGGACGTCGGTCGGCGCCGTCCTGCCGGCGTCCGGGAATTCGGTCCGCACGAACCCTGTCGCGCCGGGGAAACGTTCCCGGTTCAAGAACGCTTCCCGACGATCCACCACGACGACGCGCCACCCCAGCTGCGAAGCGAAGCCGACGACCGGAATCGCGTCGTGCCCGGCGCCGCAGACAACCAGTCGCGCCGGGGGATGGAGCACCTCGACAAAGAGGCGGAGTTGTCCGCTCGCGGTGCTCACCGAGTGCGTGCCCGAGCGACGATGGACCGAGGCCGCCCTGGCCAGGCGCTCGACGTGGGCCTCGACCGGCCGGTCGCCGAGCATGCCGCGCCGCCCGCCCGGCCCAATGACGATCCGTCGTCCGGCCGGGATCGATGCGGTCCCTTCCACCACCGTGGCCACGACGATCGTCTCATCGCTCTCTTGCGCGTCCTTCGCGGCACGCCACAGGGAATCGTCCGCCGCGATCGGCTCGATGAAGACCTCGATCGCGCCGTTGCATCCCAGGCCCAGGCCCCAGACCGCGTCGTCGTCGGCGGTGAGATCGTACAGCATGAGTCGCGGCGTGCGGGTCTGCAGCACTTCCTCCGCGACGACCGCGACATCTCCCTCGAGGCACCCCCCGCTGATGTTGCCGGTTTGCCCGCCCGATTGCGTGATGAGCAGGCGTGCGCCCGGACGCCGGTACGTGGAGCCGCGGACGCCGATGATCGTGGCCAACGCGGTGGGCTCGCCGCGGGCGTCGGCACTGGCCACAGCAGCCAGAATCTCGGCGAGCTCCTTCATGTCCGCTGCGCCAGATACCGCTCGAGCCGGCGCAGGCTCTCCAGGTTGTGGGCCGGTGCGAACACGTCCACGTACGGCAGCGCGACGCGCATTCCCTGACAGATCGGCTCGTACCCGGGGCTCGCCAGCAGGGGGTTCAGCCAGATGACGCGGGCAGAACGGCGCCGCAGCTCGGCCATCGCGGCCTCCAGCATGTCGACTTCTCCGGTATCCCACCCATCGCTGACGATGATCACCACCGTCCGATTGTCCAGCGTTTGTGCACCGTATTCGGCCAGAAAGCGCTGGAGGCTGCGGCCGATCTTCGTTCCCCCGGACCAGTCCGGTACGCGCCGCGCGATCTCGTCGAGGGCGGCGCGCAGATCTTCGTGCTCCAGCGACCCGGTGATGCGGCTCAACCCCGTGCTGAAGACGAAGGTCTCCACGCGGGCGACGGCGTGCTGGAGAGCATAGACGAACTGAATCAGGAAGCGGCTGTACAGATCCATCGAGCCGCTGACGTCACAGAGGAGGACCACACGCGTTTTCTGCAACTTGCGCTCGCGACGCAGAATCTCGACGATCTCCCCGCCGCGCCGCAGACTGTGCCGCATCGTGCGGCGGAGATCCACCAGGTGCCCGCGCCGGGCGCCGCGGGTGCGCCGGGACAGCCGCGTGGCCACGCGCCGGGCAATCGCGACCACGACCGCGGCGATCTCGTTGAGCTCATCGGCAGTAAACGCGCTGAAGTCTTTGCGTGTGAGGGCTTCGATGGGACTGTAGGCGGGAACCCGCTCGCCCTCTCCGCCGCTGTCCTCGTCGCCCTGCCATTCCAGGAGCACGCGGTCGAGCGCGCGCTGGGCGTCAAGACCGAGCGTGCCCTCTACCCCGGGCGCCTCAGCCTGGCGCTCGCGCTGCTGCGCGGCCCAGAACTCCCAGAACGCCGCGTCGAAGATGCGCAGCGCGTCCTGACCCGAGGCGAGTATGGCACGGAGCGCCAGGTAGGTCTCGGTCCGGTCCGTGAGATCCACGGCCGACAGGGCCCGCAGCGCATCCGCCGCTTCCGGCGGGCCGATGGGCAGCCCTCGCCGGCGCAGGAGCCGGCAGAAGCCCACGACGTTGGCGACGAGGCTGCCGTGCTGCGCGCGTTCTACCGCCGGGGCTGCAGGCGCTCGGCGGCCCGCGCCACGACGTCCTGACTCCATGGCCGTCCTTCCCGCTCCAGCGCCGCGACACCGTCGAGGAGCTGATCGATCCACTGCCCGCGAACCGCCGCGGCATCGTCATGGTGCTTGAACAGCACGCCGAGCGTCTGCTCGACGGCTTCGCGGTCGAGATGATCCCGGTGCAGCGCCATAAGCGCCGCGCTCCAGTCGAGGGTCTCGGCGACACCCGGCGTCTTCTCCAGCCGCAGGCGCCGGACCATCTGCATAAAGGCACTGATCTGCTCGGCCAGCCGGCCGTTGACCTCCGGGACCTTGCGATGCACGATCTCCAGTTCCTTTTCGAACGTCGGATAGTCGATCCAGAGGTACAGGCACCGGCGGCGCAGCGCGTCCCCGAGCTCGCGCGTGCGGTTGCTCGTCAGCACCACGTATGGCGTGGTTTTCGCACTGATGGTCCCGATCTCGGGAATCGAGACCTGGAAGTCAGAGAGCACCTCCAGGAGGAACGCCTCAAACTCCGGATCGCAATTGTGTGTGATGACCTGGTTGGCAACAAAGTACGGCTGCCCACTCAGCACCAAGTCCACGACGGTTTCAGCCCGTACGATTCTCTCCACTCGTTTGACCGTCCCCAAAACGACCTTTCCGTCGAGGAGAGTGGCCAGGGTCGGCGAGTCGAACGACGACAGGATCCGCCGCAGGGAGGCCGGGTTGGCCTTAATGCGCCCCGAGAGAACGTCGTAAATGGTCTGATGGTGCGGGATAGTGTGGACGACACCGCGCGCTTTGACCTCTTGAAGGAGTGGGGCGACAAGCCGTTTCGGGAGAAACACGGTCTTCTCGAAACTTGCCCCGTTGACGGTAGAGAGTTTCGCAGATTTGGCCGGGGCGCAAAAACCCACTGCCTGTCCGAAAGCATGCACATCTGAGATGGTAAGAGAGTAGAATTCATGCCCGAACGTACCCGCGCCTGGCCGAACGGTGTGAATATGACCCTCAATGGCCAGCGATGCCAGCAAGACTTGAATTCCGCGCAGTAGTGGCAGTGATGCCGAAGTAGCGCAGACCTGATGGTCCCCGACCCATCCTTCCCCGTCGAAGTATCCGCGCACGAACGCCGCACGCTTCTCTGCGGGCAACGTAAACACGAATTCCGGCACCAGACGTTTCCGGCTCCTAGCGAGGCCGTGCTCTAGAATCTCGTTGAGGAAGCGCCCGAGAGGAAGCGACCACGCTTTCAACTCGAAGTTTCGATGCGCACCGGGCACGACGCTGGGAGTCTCTCCAAACGCGTCCGCGAATTTTCCTGAATAGATACGAAGATTCTCGAGGTCCTTGTCGACAATGGAGAGGTGGTCCCTCGCAAAACACCCATCCGCCACCACATAGCCAAGCAACTCGTAGAACGCAACGCATTGAATCGGCCCCCTGATACCACGAACGTACCGGGCTGCGAATCCTGTCGCGTCCACGTCAAGTGCACGACAGAGGGCGGAGAGAACACCAGCACGAAGCGACCTTCGGAATGGGCGAGGCTGAAGCACATTGCGCAGGTGGTTCCTCGAGATTCCAATGCGGCTGCTCAGGTCGTCGTACGTCTTACCAGACCGCTTGTAGCCGGCATGAAGAATGCGCCGGCCTTCTTCAGCAATCGTCAGGATCGCGTCAGACAGTTCAAACGTGGGTTCGACTTCGACGGCGGGGACGATGCGCTGTATCGGCAGATGATCTCCAGGCTTAAGAGCATCTGCTCTCACAAGCTCATACCCGCCGTCGGTGAATCGTACGAACCTGTGTTCCGGAGTAGCTTCGATCACTCGTCCCGAGACAAAGACTCGGAGAACCTCTTCACTCTTCCTCCTGACGGCGCGTCGAACCGTGCTTCTACCAGGTAAGAACGTTTGCGGGTTGAAACTCAGCACCTCATCGCCGGGTTGAATGGATGCGGCATATCGATACCCCTTCGCGGTGGCCACCAACGTATCAAGTGGCACACACCGGTCGATCTCGTCGATGAGAAGAACAGGGGAGCGGTCGCGCGTGATAGCGTCCAGGAGCGGCCTCTTCAGCAAGAACGCGTCGCTGAAGATCTCGGCTTCGCGCTCGGCGACAGACTGCTTCCCGCCCTCGGACAGCCGGATGTGGAGCAACTGCTTCTGGTAGTTCCACTCGTAGAGCGCGGTGGTGGCATCCAGACCTTCGTAGCATTGCAGCCGGATCAGCTCGGTCGGCAGTGCCCGGGCCATCACCTTTGCCACTTCGGTCTTCCCCACGCCCGCCGCGCCCTCGATCAGCAGCGGTTTGCGCAGGGCGATGGAGAGGTACACGCTGGTGGCGATCGTCCGGTCGGCGACATACCCCTGACCGGCGAGCAGATTTTGAATGCGCGTGATTTCCGGGTGCATTGATTGAAACTCCACTGATGGCACTGTAAGTACGAAGGGATGGCTGAGCCATCCCCTCTCGTCACTGCTCTGCTCTATCTTACGCGTTGCGACAGTGTAAGTCCACGGCGCCTAGCCGGCGGCCGTTTCGACGAACCGGGAGGGATTCTGGTCGAACATCTGCTTGCAGTGAGCGCAGCAGAAGTAGAAGTGCCTGTCTGATGCCTCGGAGTGGTAGACGGCTGACGCGATCTCCACGGACATCCCACAGACCGGATCCCTGGCCTCGGCCTCTTCCGAGGCGGCCGGGACCGCTTCTGCTGCGGCCCATCCCTCCTGCTGCCTCCGCGACACCTGGATAATCTCCGCCAGGATGCTCACCGCGATCTCCTCAGGGTCGACCGCGCCGATATCGAGTCCTGCCGGAGCTTTCAGCCGGCGGAGGCGTTCCACGGATACGCCTTGGGCTCGCAGCGTCTCCACGACCGCGTCCGCTCGCCTGCGGCTCGACACCAGACACACATAGCCGGCGTCGCTTCGCAGGGCCTGCTCCAGAACGTCTTCATCGGCGGTTCCATGGGTCGCCACCACGATGTAGGTTCGGGGAGTGGCGTGAAGCCGCGGGATTTTCGCGGCGCCGGCTTCGGATGGCACGTGGGTGACCGTAAAGTGTACGGCCTCGCCGAGCTTTATCAACGTCTCGACGACGGGCCCCCGGCCTACGAGGAGAAGCTCGGGCTTGGGCAAGACGGGCTCGATGTACACCTCAATGGTCCCCCCGCTGTGGCAGGTCATGGGGTATTCGAGCATGCCCTCGTGTCTTCCAGGACCCGTTCCGCCCTCACCCACCAGGGCGAGCAGGCGCGGCTGTCCGTCACGAAGCGCTTTGAGCGCCTCTTTGACGACCACGGGCTCGGCGCAGCTTCCTCCGATCCATCCCACCACCGTCCCGTCCGGACGAATCAGGGCCTTGGCTCCCGGCTTGGCCGACGTGGGCCGCTCGCAGCGAACCACGGTGGCAAGCGCAAATGGCTCGCCTTCACGAGAGAGCGCGTGCGCCAGCCCCAGGAGCTCATCGGCCATGAAGCGTCTCCCTGGGCGGGCGCCTCACTCGGTGACGCCCTTCTCCCGAAGCAGCTTCCAGACCTTTGCCGGGGTGATGGGGATGTCGATGTGCCGCACCCCTAGATGCCAGAGCGCGTCGACCACGGCGTTGGCGATCGCCGCCGGCGCGCCAACGGTGGCCGACTCCCCGACGCCCTTTGCCCCCAGCGGATGGTGCGGCGAAGGCGTGATGGTCTTGTCCGTCTCCCACTTGGGGGTCTCGACCGCCGTCGGGAGCAGATAGTCCATGAAGCTCCCGCCCCGGATGTTGCCGTTCTCGTCATACGAGATCTCTTCGAAGAGCGCCGGGGCCAGGCCCATCGTGAGTCCCCCGTGGATCTGTCCCTCCACGATCATGGGGTTGATGATGTTACCGCAGTCGTCCACCGCCACGAAGCGGCGGACCTTGACCTCTCCGGTCCCTTTGTCGACGTCTACGACGCAAATGTAGCTCCCAAAGGGGTAGGTGAGGTTCGGCGGATCGTAGTACGAGACGGCCTCGAGCCCTGCCTCCATGCCCTGGGGATGATTCGTGTAGGCGGCAAAGGCGATGTCCTGGATCGTCTTCGCGCGGTTCGGCGCGCCCTTCACGAAGAATTTCCCCGGCTCCCACACCAGGTCGTCCTCGGCGGCTTCCAGGAGGTGCGCGGCGATCTTGCGGCCTTTGTCACGGATCTTGCGCGCGGCCATCGCCGCGGCCGCGCCCGCCACCGGTGTCGACCGGCTGGCGTAGGTGCCGAGGCCGTACGGCGCGGTGTCGGTATCGCCCTCCTCCACCTGGATGTCGGCCACCGGGATGCCCAACTCCTCGGCGAGGATCTGCGCGTACGTGGTCTCGTGGCCTTGCCCCTGTGACTTCGTCCCGAACCGGGCGATGGCTTTCCCCGTCGGATGGATCCGAATCTCACACGAGTCAAACATCTTGAGTCCAAGAATATCAAAATGCTTTGACGGCCCGGCGCCCACAATCTCGGTAAAGCTCGAGATCCCGATGCCCATCAACTCGCCGCGCTTGCGCTTCTCGGCCTGCTCGCGCCTGAGCTCAGCGTAGCCGATCTTGTCCATCGCTTTCCGGAGCGCGGCGCCATAGTTTCCGCTGTCGTATTCCCATCCCAGCGCGGACGTGTACGGAAACTGCTCGGGCTTGATAAAGTTCTTGAATCGAAACTCGGCCGGGTCGATCCCGAGCTGGTGGGCCATGAGGTCCGCCATTCGCTCGATCGTGTGCACCGCCTCGGTCACGCGGAACGAGCAGCGGTAGGCGATGCCGCCCGGCGGCTTGTTCGTGTAGACCCCATCGACCTCCACGTGCGCGGCCTTGAAATCATACGAGCCGGTACAGATGTGGAACAGTCCCG
>JBQTJP010000314.1:0-2979 GCA_052386995.1 Armatimonadota bacterium | reverse complement strand
CTGCTCACGGATGCTTTGATGAGTCCGGTGCGGATTCCGGTCGCACCCACCCCATCGGTCAGTTCCACTATGATGCCCTGTGCGAGTTCGTCGATCGTTTTCTCTGCCACGAACTCCGGATGGCATTGCTCGACGTAGAACCCGGATGTGGCGACGATCTGGAGACCGGTGGCTTCAGAAATGCGCCGCAATCCGACGACATCACGGCCCCAGGCCTGCATGGTCACCTCGACCATGGCGTCGGCTCCCAGGGACTTGAGGTCTGCGAGCTCCCGGATCGCCAGCGCCACGTCGTCCAGGATCATCAGGCCTCCATCGCTACCTCGCGGTCGCAGGCCGTCGTTTCGGCATCGCCGTTGATCGCAAAGAATGTGCTCATGCGTGTAGGTGATGCCGAGTGCCTCGGGGGGAATGGCGCCGGTGACGGTTTGAACGTATGGTCCTCGCTCCACTGGTCTCAGGTCCGTGTGCCGTTCAACATCTCGAGCACTCCCTGTGTTGTGCGCGTCCGGATCAGGCCTCCCACAAGCGTCGTCATCACGAACGCGTGAATGGCCCACGTCTCTGCGGCGCAGGCATCTGAGACCACGATGACGCCGTAGCCTAGATCCGCGGCGTCTCGCGCCGTGTGCTCGACGGCGGCGTTGGCCAGGACGCCACACACAATCACGCCCCGGATTCCCTGGGCACGCAACACCTCCTGAAGAGCCGGAGCGGCAAGTGCGCTCGTCGTCGTCCTGTCGATGACCCGCTCTCCTACGGCAGGAACGAGGCCGGTCAGAAACTCTGCATCCGGGGAATCGGGCATCGCCCAAAACCCCGTCACCCTCGCCTGCGAGGCAACATCCTGTCGCCGGCCGGCGACCAGCCTGGTGAAGACAATCGGGAGATGGTGGTGACGGCAGCCATCGATGAGATGGCTGACATTGGGGAGGGCCTGGTCGAGTTGATCGTAGTACTCGCCGAGCTCACGGACGATTCCGCGCTCGCCGGCGATGCGGCCGAAGCCGTGGTCGCGGGACACGGTGAATCGATGAATGTCCAGCACGAGCAGCGCGGTGTGGCCGTCTCTGATCGGAAATGGGGGAACCGGTCCGGCAAGATTCTTGAAAGGAACGCGGGGACGAATTCTCGTCCTCCTCGAGGTCTGTCTTGCCTACCCAGGCTTCCCGCTCTTCACAGCGTGCGCCGCCGCAAGGCGTTTCATGATCTCGTCCGTGGATGCGACGTTGACGATACCCGTTACAGCGAGTCTTCCATAGACAAGGGAACAGCGATAATCAAGGCAATAGCCAACACGAGCCACGGTCTGAACAGTGCCATTCCAATCCCCCCTCCGCACCTGTCGGAATGAGAACGTAGTTGCACGTTGAAGCATGGGCTCCTGCAGCAAACAGAGGAGGCGGGAGTCCTCCCGCCTCCTCTGGTCCGTGCGTGGGGGTGAGCGCCTACGCGTCGTAATACAGGTAGAACTCCGACGGATGCGGCCGCAGCCGGATGTAGTCGACCTCTTTCTTGCGCTTGGTGTCGATCCAGGTATCGATTACGTCTTTCGTGAAAACGTCGCCCTCAAGCAGGAATGTGTGGTCGGCCTCCAGCGCCCGCAGGACCTCATCGAGTGAACCCGGCACCTGCTTGACCTTGGCCGCCTCTTCCGGCTCGAGCTCGTACAGGTCCACGTCCATCGGCTCTCCCGGATCGATCTTGTTCTTGATCCCATCGAGCCCTGCCATCGTCATCGCCGCGAACGCCAGGTAGGGGTTGGCCAGCGGATCCGGCGGCCGGTACTCGATGCGGACCGCCTTGGGATTCTTGGAGTAGACAGGAATGCGTACCGCGGCGCTGCGGTTGCGCTTCGAGTAACAGAGATTCACCGGTGCCTCGAAGCCGGGCACGAGTCGACGATACGAGTTCGTCGTCGGCGCGCAGAACGCCAGCAAGGCCGGCGAGTGCTTCAGCAATCCGCCGATGTAATACTTCGCAATCTGGCTGAGGCACGCGTAGCCCTTCTCGTCGAAGAAGACGTTCGTGTCACCCTTCCACAGACTCTGGTGGCAGTGCATCCCCGACCCGTTGTCGCCGAAGAGCGGCTTGGGCATGAAGGTCGCGGTCTTGAAGTGCGCCCGGGCGAGCATCTTGATCAGGTACTTGTACATCTGCATCTGGTCGGCCATCTTTGTCAGGGTCTTGAAGCGCATGTCGATCTCGCACTGCCCTGCGGTGGCGACCTCGTGATGATGCACCTCGACGTCCACCCCGGCTTCCTGCATCTTCAGGACGAGCTCGCTGCGGAACTCCTGGAGGCTGTCGGATGGGGGAACCGGGAAATACCCTTCCTTGTGCCGGGGCTTGTATCCCAGGTTCGGCTTCTCATCGCGACCGGCATTCCATGCCGCCTCGTTGCTGTCGACGCTATAGAATGACGTGTTGGCCGTCTGCTCGTAGCGGACATCATCGAAGACAAAAAACTCGGCCTCCGGCCCAAAGTACGTGGTCGTCGCGACCCCGGACTTCCTGACGTAGTCCTCGGCTTTGTTGGCGACGAACCGCGGATCGCGCGAGTAGCGGCCGCGCGTGATCGGATCGTAGACGTCACAGACCAGGAGCATGGTGGGAATGCGGCTGAGGGGGTCGGCCGTTGCGGTCGCTGCGTCGGCTACCAGGAGCATGTCGCTCTCATCGATGGTCTGGAAGCCGCGGATGCTGCTGCCGTCAAAGCCGATGCCGTCCTCGAACAGGTCCTCGGAGAGTTCGGTCACCGGAATGGAGAAGTGCTGCCACATCCCAAAGAGATCGGTGAAACGCAGATCCACGATCTGCAGGCCTTTGGCTTTCGCCATCTCGATTACTTTCGCCGGACTGGGACTGACCCCGGTGCCAGGACGGTCACCCACCATTGCCATGCCGACTTCCCTCCCCTTCCCGCCCCCAGGCGGCTGAAATGAAAGCGGCGCCCACACCAGGGGCGCCAGCCCGAAG
>JBQTJP010000313.1:0-14782 GCA_052386995.1 Armatimonadota bacterium | reverse complement strand
GATGATGCAGCTCCCTCGCGAAGCCGAGGACTTGTTCATCGACCCGAGAGAGCGCTTCAACGGTGTCCTGGCCGGCGCGGACCCGTTCATGCGTTGGCGCTTCCGTGTGCGTGCGTCTGGCACGCAGAAACGAGCTTGCGCCTCGCATTGCGTACAGCGGCTCCCGCGGGTACATCCCGCATCGCATGTACAGGGAGATCGACGTAGGATTGTAGGCAAACGTGATGAGCGAGCGATTGGCAATGGCGGCCTGGCTGCCGTACTCCAGAGCCTTGTCTAATAGACGGCGCCCTACTCCCTTCCCCTGGCAGCCTGGCGAAATGAACAGGTGTGCCAGGAACCAGAAAGGGCCGCGCATCCAGCTGTGGGTGAAGCCGACGACTTCGCCGGCGCCCTCCGCGACCCAGAACCCCTCGGGCTCTTCCCGGAGGGCGAATGCAAAATACGGATTCGGTGGAACGGGATTGATCTGTTCGTCGCCAAAGCCATGACGCATGCCGAGGGCATTGATTGCATCCGCCTGCACCTTTGAGATAGCGGGCACATCGTCCGGGCGCGCATGACGGTAACCGATGTCCATGGCGTCAGTCGCGATGCTTGGTCAGTCCCTGCATTCCACGTTGGCATAGCCCGACCGGAAGTCACGGACCGCGCTTACTTCAGGGTCGTAGGCATGTCGCCAGACGCACCCCAGGTCATTCCCAAGCAGGTGGATGGAGACCGACGCCATCGGCGAGGTCGTCCGCACCCGGTGAATGTCGCCTGCCGGAGGAAGCAGCGTGTAGAAGTCCCCGGGCTTCAGATGCCGCCGCTCCACGAGTTCGAGCACCGCACTGCCCGGCGTCTGGCCATCGTCGAGGCGGCGGAAGACCTCTTCATCCTGCTCGCCGCGATACAGACCGACCAACCCCCACGCGAGATGATCGTGCACCGGCGTCGCCGCGCCGGCGGGGACCACCAGAGCCATGAGCGAGAGCGCGTCCCCGTGTCTGTAGAGCAGGTAGGTACCAATTCCGCCGCCCATCTTGCCCGCCTCAGAGGGACGAGTGAACGCAACAGGGAGCCAGCCTTCGGCCGCCAGGAGGGCCGCGAACGCGGGCCGTATGTCCTCCACCAGCCGCTCGCGCCGCGGTTCCGCCGTCATCCTCAAAAGGACGTCTTCAACGAACGCGCGAACTATTGGCGCATCCGTCAAGTACTCATCTTCCATTGAAGACACACCCCTTCCCCGAGCTGCATTCGGCGACCCGTGACGGTCTCCTGGACCGAACGGCGGATCGCACAGGTGAAGGTGGGAAAATGCGCACGGTGTTCACACGCGAGGCACTGGGCGATCTCTACCTGAACCTCCAAGACCAGATCGGTGAGCTCGCGTCCCGCCGCGGGGGCCTCCGGAGTATCCTGAATATTTCCCGTGGCCGCCGTCCGCGGACGAACGACGGGTACTTCGAGCATCTCACGTGGACCGTGTTCAAGAGCGGTTTGACATCGGTCGTGGTCAACCGAAAGTGGCGCAACTTCCGGCGGGCGTTCGCCAGGTTCTCCATACGCAAAGTCGCCAGGTTTGGCGCCCGGGACACGAACCGGTTGGTCAAAGACCGCGGCATCATCCGGTATCGCGCAAAGATCGAGGCCACGATCCAGAATGCGCGGCAAATGCTGGCGGTCGTCGAGGAGTTCGGATCGTTCCGCGGCTATCTTCGCGACTTCTCCCCGCAGGATCAGGGACGGCTCTACGTGGATCTCCGGCGCCGCTTCAGACACCTCGGCCCATATGGCGTCCGAACGTTCTTGCGGCGCGTGGGTGAGGATGTGTTCTTTGCCCACCCGGACACGCTGCGCGTGTTGTACCGGCTCGGTCTCATCGACAGTCCGCGCGCTTCTGATGGCGAGGTCGGCCGCGCGCACGCCCTGATCGTTGCGGCCAACCCCGGCGCCCGCCTGGACGAGGCGAACCGGCTGCTGACCCGCCACGGCTCCGGATACGAGCTCGATGACGCTGTCTGCGCCGAGCGCCCCAAGTGCCACCGCTGTCGCCTGTCACACTGGTGCTGGTACTACGCCGAGGTCCGAAGATGAGCCGCCCCCGCCAGACGGGCGTCCGGCAGGGGCAGACCAGAACCGGGGAAAGTTCTGGGCGCTACCTCGCCGTGGAGATGCTGCCGATCTTCAGAGTTCCCCCTGTATCCCCGCCCAACGTTTTGGTGAATGCCGGAACCGTCATCCGCAGCCACCCCTTGCCGGGTCCGCCCAGGCCGACGTTCACGGTAAACGGCACGTCGTTGAGGATCTGCACAGGTTCCTTCTGCATGCCGGGCACCAGGACCACGGTGGCCTTCCCGGTGAACGTCGCCGTGTTCCCCATGAACTTGAGACTCCCTCTGTCTACGGGGCCCTCAACCGTCATGACTTTGAGCCCTTTGAACCCACCGGTGAGCGGGCCGGCCATGCTGCATACAAACGTGCCGCCGTCGCGCGTGACGGCAAACCCGAAGTCCGAGGCTGAATCGATCGTCTTGCCGGAGATAGGAGCGCCGATGAGACCGGCGCCGACGAGCTGGGTCATTGGCGCGGCCCCCAGGGGGTAGGCCGCCACCAGCAGAGGCAGGCTCACGATCACGATAGCGCGGAACACATGGAAGGCCACTGGCTCACCTCCGTGGATATCAAGCCTGGGATTGGACCACGAGTGTTTCGACGGCTCCGGCAGTCTCCCTGGTGCCCTCAAGGCAGGAGATTAGCGGTGATTCGCCGAACCGCGAATACGCCGAAACGTTTGACCAGAGGAGGGGTGTGAATGAAGAACCGGCGGTTTGTGGTGTTCGCAGGGATACTCGCGGTTCTCGTAGGGGTTGCCGTGTGGACTCAGGTGACCATCACTCCCGCGCCCGCGCAGGAGGTGATGAAGCCGAAGGTCACTGGGAAGGTCACGGACAAGACGCTCAAGGAGTTCAGCGGCACCGACTTCAACGTTCCTGGCATCAAGTCCGTCAAGTTCGCACGGCTCACATTGGGACCGAACGCGAAGGTCGAGCCCATGACTGCGGAAGGGTATGGCGACCTCTGCAACGCGACGAGGGGCACGATTACCGTAAACCTGGATGGCGGCAAGAAAGTGACGTACAAGGCCGGCGACATCTTCATCGTCCCGATGGGCATGAAGGCCCCATCGGTCCAGGCGGGGCCAGCGGGGTATGACGAGACCTACTGGAGGGTCACTCCGGCCAAGTAACAGGAATTCCTGACTGAGACGGGACCGGGGAAGCCGTCTCCGGTCCCGTTGTATTTTGCGCGTTCAAGCCTTCATGCGGGCCGGTCCTGGCGCGCGCCGAGGATTCCACCAATGACCATCGCGGCCCCGCCGGCTGCGCTCAGGTAGATCCCCACATCAAAGTTCACGCGGACCGCCCCGGGTAAGACTTGGCCCGATCGCTCAAGGGATTGCTGCGTCCGCGTGAGATTCCGGTTCACCTGCACCGCATACGCGATCGTCAGCGCCATCGTGGCGATCCCCAGCGCCATGATCGGCAGGTGGACCCACCGTGCCTGTCGAGCATACCATCGCCACGCCAGCAGACCGAGCGCCGCCAGAGGGATGAGTGGAAGCGCCCTGCCGAAAGTAGTCTCGACGCCCCTGACGGCCACGGAGGTGAACAGGGCGAAGCTGACCACCCAGGGCACGTATGCCCCAATGAGGATCAACCCGGCGCCCGCACCCTCCACCAGGCCGGCGACCCCTTTTGCCACCCCCAAGGATTCGTGGCGTGCGCCCGCGCTCACGATGGTTGCCCGGGACTCACCGCGCCGGGAACACGAGGAGACCCCAGGGTTCCCGCCCGGCCTGAATCATCTTTGAGACCTTCATGGTCGCGGTGTCGATCACGGCCACGGCGTTCGCATTCATGGCGGCCACATAGGCAAACTTTCCATCGGGACGGAACGTCACGACGGCGAGCCCCTGCGCCACTTTGATCCGGCCGACCTCTTTGTAGGTCTGCGTGTCGACGACCGCCACAAAGTTGTCGCTGAAGTGCGTGATGTACCCGAAGCGGCCGTCCGGGGTAAAGCCGAGCGTCACCGGCACCTTCCCCATTGCGACCTTCGCGACCGGTTGGAGGGTCTTGGCATCGAGCACGACAAGGGAATTAGCGTGTCCGTTGGCCACCCAGACCGTTTTGTTGTCGGGCGACACCCGCAGCATATGCGGTTCCGTGTTCTTGCCCATGTCGAACCGCTTGACGATGGTCAGGCTTCGGGAATCGATCATTGCCACTGTGTTCTGGTCCCTCTCAGGAACATAGGCAAACTGCCCATCGGCCGTGCGATCAAGATCGCACGGGTACAAGCCTGTCGAGATCCGGCGCACGATCCTGGCGGTCTTGGTGTCAATGACCGCGATCGCGTTGTCGCCGGCGACATCGGCCAGGGCCAGACGACGATTCGGGGTGAGGACGACGCTGAAGCCGGGCCCCTTGCCCAGGCGGATGCGCCTTGTGACCTTCATCGAGGACATGTCGATGGCCAGCGCGTCCACCCGGTCGTCTAGATCCTCGTACGTCCAGACTAGGCGTCCGTCAAAGAAGTCCTGCTCGTTAGACAGCCACCGCACCGCCGCGCCGAGTTTCTTCGTCCCGACCTTCGTATTGGTGGCCATGTCGATGATTGAGACGTCCTTTGACCCCACATTGAAGGCGTAGAGAAGGCTTGGAGCCTGCGCGGCAATGGTCGGGCTCCCGGCGAGGCCCAACGCCGCGGCAATCAGGAGCAAGATCAGGCGGTTCATGTGGCGAGCCCTTCCCTCCGCGTCAGGATGATGCGCCATTCGCCGGGTCGGACATCCTCCACCCGCGCCGTGAATCCCTTCTGCCCTGCGAAGAGCCGGATCGCGTCCAGGCTGGGAGGGTGATCAGTCAACACCTCCAACGCTTCCCCAGCCGGAAGCCGGTCCAGCGCGTCCAGCGTCTTCTTCAGGGGATACGGACAGATCTCCCCGCGAACGTCGATGCGCATGGACTACTCGAGCGCGCGGATCACGTAGGTGCCCAGGTAGGCGCCCCCGGCCAGCGCCAGCCCGAAGATCCAGCCGTTGAGGGCCAGAGACGGAACCGCTGAGAAGAATGCTCCAACGGTGCATCCCATCCCGAGACCGGCGCCGTAGCCCATCAGCAGGCCTCCACCCAGGGACTGCGCGTAGCGAATCCTGTTCCTCGCAAACCGAAGTTTGAATTCGCGGGCCAGGAGCGCAGAGATCAGTGATCCGCCAAAAAGGCCCACGTTCAGCAGCAAGCCATGGGTCAGGATGCCCCCGCCAATGCGCAGGGCGCATCCTGCGAGCCGTTCCGTGCCGAGCAACGACCCCGGGCCCAGGCCGGCCGCCGTCAACAGGCCGTTTGCCCACCGCCCGTACTCTCCCACGATGCGCCACGGCATATGGGCCGTGTAGAGGAAGACGTTGATGATGCCGAGCAAGAGGCCCCCCGTGATCGCCGGCCACCCACGCCGGAATACCGTCGCGTAGAGATCCGCGACGCGTTGGACGAATCCGCTCGATGGTAGCAGGGTATCCGCTTGTGGGTCCGGAGCCCCTACGGCGGCAGTCGGCGAACGCGATTCAATCCACACCACGAGGAGATACGCTGCCAGCAACCCCGCGAGGGTAACCATGATCGAGCCGCCGTATCCCACGATCGCAGGAAACCAGACGATGGAGGCCGGACCGATGGACATCTTCCACCACCAGTTCCATGTATGGCTGGCAAGACCAAGGCCGGCAAGGATGCCAGCGAAGGCGACCCAGGAGGCAGCATATCCTTCGCCCATGCGGTACAGCGAACCCGATGTGCAACCGCCCGCGGCCACCATCCCAATGCCAAACAGAATCCCGCCTAGCACCAGGTGAACGCCCACCGGATTCGCGTGAGCCTCCGGCGCAACAGTACCCAAGGTGGGATTCGGCAGTAAATTTGCCATGACCAGTCCGAAGCCGACCGTTGCGACCGCCATCCCGACGATGACGCCCTTCATCACCCGGCCGGAACGCAGCATGTACAGGTCACGGAAGGCGGCCGTGAAGCAGAACCGGCTTCGCTGCATGATGAATCCTATGGCCAACCCGAGCCCGCTGAACACGCCAAAGGCCGGATCTTCCCGGCTCAGATACAACATCACCAGCCCGCCGCCAATCATCAGGACGAGCCCGGACGCCGTGTGGGGATGGACGCGGATCATGCTGTGCTAGCGTACGGGCACGCCGTGGCGCCTCAAGATCTCGAGGGTGGCCGGGATCGGTAGCGCCGGCATCACGTGTCCGTCGCGACCGGCCGTTGTCTCCGCGGCAAAGAGCGCGTCGAGGATCGCTTCTTCCGCCGTCTCCACCGCCGCCCGAAACAGCGCGTTCATGGTGTCGCGCTCCTGCCGCTCCTGGCGGGCATTCGTTGTGAACGCGACCGCCAGGTCCCCGCTCGTCTCGCCGCTGATCGCGCCGGTGCGCGCCATGCCCAGGAAGCAGCGACGGGCGATCCTGGCCAGATCCACCGCGGCCAGCGGCGCGTCGGTGGCCACGACGAAAACGCACGACCCGCGCTCGGTCGGTTGGCCCGCCACGGCCAGTTCCCGCCCGAGCGGCACCCCGGCAATGATGAGATCGCCGGCAAAGCCAAAGTTCGGCACCGCGAGGATGCCGAGCCGGTAGCGCGACCGCTCGAGCGCGCGCGAGGCCGTGCCGATCCCCGACTTGTATCCCAGGCAGCGCATACCCACGCCGGCGCCGATGCACCCGGTGGCGACGGCCGCGTCCCGCGCTCCTGAGATGGCCTCGCGCACGTCCGCCTCGCCGATGGCCCTCGCGCGGGCATCGCTGAGATAGCCGTCGAGCTCGTCGATCTGCATCAATCCAACCGACTTGCCGTACCCGTTGAAGACCGCGGACGCCGCGGTTACCTTATCGCGGTTCAGATTGCCGCCGTGGGGCAGGACGGCGGTGACGCCCGTGCGCAGGTCGCTATTTCGGCGGGACGCGTGGCCGACGCGCACCCCGGCGACGTCCGTGATCGCGTTGAGGGGACCCGGAGGCAGGACGCCCGGGGTCAGAAAATCGCGGACGCGGGGCAGTGAGCGCCGGCCTCCTTCGCGGTTCTACGACGATGCGCGCTCGCCGACCGTCACCGCCACCGTCTGCAGCTGTCCAGCGCGGATGAGGCTCACGTTCATCGAAGAACCGATCTTGTCCGCGCTCAACACGATGAGAAGATCTTCGAGATGGCGGACCGGACTCCCCTCGACCGAGACGACGACATCGCCCAGGTGCAGCCCGCCGTGCTCTCCGGGGCTCCCGGCTTCAACGGAGAGTACCATCAGCCCGGTTCGCTGCCCCAGGCGTCCCGCCAGGTCGGCCGGCAACCTCACCGGCTGGGCGCCGATGCCGAGGTAGCCTTTTGGGATCCGCCCGTGTGCCAGCAGCGTCTCTACGACGCGGCGCAGCGTGGCCGCAGGCACCGTGACCACCCGCCGGCGCAGCAGGCCCGTCGTGTTGAGTCCCAACACCTTCCCGCCCACGCTGGCGAGCGGTCCGCCGGAGAACCCGGCCTGCATGGAGACGTCGACCTCCACATAGCGTGCGACTTCGCCCCCGGCCGGCGTCCGCCACGCCTCCCCGACCGCGCTGACGATGCCGAGGTTCGCGCGGACGCTGCGACCGGGCCGGGCCAGGGCCACGCCCAGATGGCCGACCTGGATACTGCTCGCCTCAACCCACTCGGGAGGGGTAAGGCCGCCTTCTTCAACCCGCAGGACAGCGATATCAGTGGTAGGATCGCGCCCGATCAGGTGCGCGGGCAAGACCCGCCCGTCAGAGAGACCGACCTGTATTCCCTCCTCGCGATCGACGCCGTGATCGGCCGTCACCACGGTCCCGTCGGCGGACCACGCGATGCCGCTCGCCGGCACGCGGGCACGCGCTTCCACCCTGACGACCGACGGGCCGATAGCCTCGACGATGCCGGCCAGTCCCTGAGAAATGCTCAACAGCACATCCATTGGTTTCACACCTCCGTGCCTCCGAGCATACGAGGCGCGGCCGGATCGCACATCAGCGGTTTGGAGAGGGCCGGGCAGTCTATCAGGACGGGTCAGTCGATCAGATGGTGATCAGAGAATGATCAGTCCGGCCCGGGCCGCGCGGGTCACGGCGTCGGTCCGGCTGCGCGCGCCGAGTTTGCCGAGGATGGCATTCACGTGAAACCTGACGGTGTGCTCGCTGATGCCCAGCCGTTGACCGATCGTCTTGTTCGCCAGTCCCTCGGCCAGCAACTGCAGGACGTCGATCTCGCGGGGCGTCAGGTGTTCAGCGAGCGATAGGGATTCCAGATCGCGGGACAGAGGCATCGGGGCCACATCCGGATCGATGACTAGCAGCCCTTCCGCCAGGGCACGCGCAGCCGTCATGAGACGCACCCCATCGACATCGCGCGCCAGGCACCCGCGAGCCCCGGAGGCCAGGATCGCGGCGGCATCGGTTCGTTCCGGCAGCAACGCGAGCACCGGAGGAGTCGACACTTCGAGGCGTCTCAAGCGGTCGAGCGCGGTTCTGGTTTCCAGCCCGAGGTCCCAGACGAGCACATCAGGATTCGAGGCCGCGACCGAGGCATCCAGATGCGGATTCGCAGAGGTCTGCCCCACGATAGCGGCGCCGGGCTGATCGGCGATGAGCGAGAAGAGGCCGGCCCGCGCGAGGGCATCATCGGCGACGATCAGCACGCGCAGCGACCCGGCAGGAGAGCGACCAGACACGGTGTTGCAGCTAAATGCGTACTGGATGGGTCAGGAGCCGCGAGGTCACGATGGCCAGGATCACGATGAGTCCACCAAGAGCCCCCACCAGCCCGGTGACTTCTTGGGGCTTCTTCTCCCAGCCGACGGTGCGAGCCAGCCTTTGGTACACTTCCCGCAGCCCATCAGCGGACGTCGCCCGGAAATAGCGGCCCCCCGCCTCCCTCGCGATCGCCTGCAGCTCCTCCTCATCGAGTGGACCGCCGATCGTCCACCCGCCGTTGGGGGTGAGGGGCTGGCCCACGCCGACCGTATACAGCATCACTTCCTGCTGACGGGCGATGGCTGTGGCAACGTGAGAATCGATTCCGGTGTTGCTGCGCCCATCAGACAACAGAATGACGACCGCGGGGGATTTAGGGCCCGGGGGGATCGGCGGCAGCGTCCCGTCGGGCCCGGGGCGAACGCGTCCAGGCAGCGCAGCCACTGCTTCCAACAGGCCCTCTCCGATCGCGGTGCGGCGGATGAACTGCAAGCCGTCGATAGCTTCGACCAGGCGCTGACGATTATCTGTTCCCGGCGGCACCAGCAGCGTGGCGTAGCCTGCGAAGCTCACCAGGCCGACACGGACGGTCGGCGGTACGGTCCGGATGAATGTCTTCGCCGCCTCCTGCGCGGCGCTCAGCCTGTTCGGCAGGACGTCCTGCGAGCGCATGCTCCCGCTACAGTCAATCGCAAGCATGATGGTGGAACGGTCGGCGGGAACGGACATTGGCGCCTCGGGCCGGGCCGCTGCTGCGATGATCGCGGCGAGGCCGACCAGGAAGATGGCCGCCGCGAGATGGCGCCTTAGCGGCTTTGCGGTGGCAGCGGCCGCGGCTGCCAGAGCGCCGTCGGAGAACAGCACGGCATGGCGCACCCGGCGTCGGAGGACCGCCCTATAGATGAGCCCAAAGAGGGGAATGAGCAGCAGCGCCCACAACACGCTCGGCCATAAGAAGGACAGGGGCATGGCCCACACCGTCACGGAGTGCGTACTACCACGAGTTTGTCCACACCTGAGGAGGCCCCCCAGACTTCACCGGGCCGACCCAGGAGCTGTCGGACGTTAGAGTTCGGACTCGGCAGCCGAAAAACCTGGAAGGACTCAGAGGTCGGATCAAACCGGACGAGTGCATTCGTCCCAAAGTCCGTGAGCCACACCATGTCTCGGTTGTCCACGTACACGGCATACGCACGTGGGCCCTCGCCCGGCAGGCGCCACTGACGCCAGCGTCCCGTCGCCGGCTCGTACACGCTGACCTGGCCGCTGTTCCATTCGCTGACCCAGATGCGGCCGCGTGAGTCCGGCCAGACGCGGCGTGCGCCTTGATTTGGCGTCGGCGGCTCGATCACCGTCGCGGCGCCGGTCGCAGGATCGATCCGCGCAATGTGATTACCCGCGAGTGATGCATAGTACACGGTGCCATCCGGCGCGGTAGAGATGCCGTAGGGACCGCGCCCGCGAGGAGCATCGAACACCCGCATCTGGCCGTTCGCAGGGTCGAGGCGACCATAGATCCCATTCTGCCCGGTGAACCAGTGGATCCCCCGCCGGTCGAACGTGGCCGTGTTGAGGTTGGCCCGCTCCCGGCCTGCGGGGAGCGGAAACCGCAGGACCTCTGCGGTGGATGAGTCTACCCGCACGATGGCGTTGAGGCCGCCATCGGTGATCCACGGCGCTCCATCCGGACCGACGATGACCCCGTGCGGCGCCGACCCATCGCCGAGCTTGATATGTCGGGTGGCGCCCGTCCTGGGATCGAGGCGGCCCAGCTCGCCGCTGCCCTGCGCGGTGTACCACACACCGCCGTCGGTGGCGGGCGCCACGTCGTGGGGCCGCGATCCTGCCGGCACCGTGTATTCCTGGACGCCCTGCGGCTGCTGAGCCCGGGTTTGACCTGCTGGCACGGCCAGCGACCAGAGCGCACAGATCACGAGCGCGGTTGCCGGGAATAGAAGGGTGCTGCCCCGCATTGGTGATCCCTCCCGCCAGCGAGACGTTGACCGTGGAACGTGGGCGCTGCATCGCAGAATTCCCCTAGACGTCCAGTTTTCAGGATGCGCGGGTTCGGGGCGGGATTCCCAGCAGTCGCATCTCATGCGCCAGAGTGTCACGCAGGCCGTCGGCCAGGGGCCGAGCGGCGAACCCGAGCTCACGAACGGCCCGGGCGTTGCTGCCGAGGTAGGTGACCCCCGCCATCACCCTAAGAGTCTCGGAGGCATACAGGGGCGGGAGAGCAACAATCATATCTACGGGGCGCACCAGTCCCGCCGCAAGGCGCATCAACCCTGGGGCGACGTGCCATCGCGGCGCCTTGATCCCGGTCAGGCGCTCGGCAGCCGTGAAGGCTTCGATCACCGTGTGCGGCGGGCCGGCGATGATGTAGGATGCACCCACCGCTCCCCGCTCCATCGCCTGAATGTGGCCCCTGACGGTATCGTCTACATGGCCCCAGCAGTACGCGGTCCGCCCTGGCAGCATGCCCAGGCGGCCTCGAAGATACTGCACCAGCGTCTCGCGGAGGGTGCTGGCGTCGCCGGGACCATACGTGAGGCCCGGCTGGACGATCACAAGCGGGAGCCCTGCGCGCATCATCGGCTCCGCGACCTCATAGTGCGCCTTCCACTTGGTGCGGTCGTACTCCGACAGCCACGGGCCTCCGGCCCGGTACGTCTCGTCCACGACGCGGCCGCGCGTGTCGCCGAAGACCGCGAGCGTGCTCGTGTATACTCCTCGGGGGATCTTGAGATCTCCCAGCAGCCGCAGGACGTTCCGCGTGCCCTCGACGTTGATGCGCTCCGCGGCGGCGCTGTCCCGGACCCCGACTTTGTACCAGGCCGCGATGTGAAAGACACCATCGGCGCCCCGCATCCCATCCCGAATGCTGTCGATGTCGGTGATGTCTCCCGGATGGAGGCGGATGCCGGGGCCCGCAAGCTCTTGCGCGGCCGCCGGTCGCCGGACCAGAGCGACCACGTCGTGTCCCTGTGCCGCCAGCAGATGGGCGACGCGTCCGCCGATAAACCCCGTGCCTCCGGTGACGAAGTAGCGCATCGCCCTGGGGTAGGCTACCTGGGCACGAGCCCGTGGATGACGCCGCGGTGGTCGATCACGTAGAGCTCACCGCTCTGGTCCTCGCCGAACGAACTGATCCTCAATCCGGTCTCGAGCAGCGAGGCCATACTCCACCGGCCGGCCCGGGTCTCGGTGAGCGACCACACGCGGCCGCTGCAGTAGTCGCCGAAGAGATATCGGCCGACCAGAGTGCGGATGCGGCCGCCGCGGTAGACGTGCCCGCCGGTCACGGAGCACCCGAGCGGTCCGTTGGCGTATTCGGCGATCGGCAGCGTGAGGCCGGAGGTGTCGCAGTTCGTCCGAGGATTGAAACAGTGCGCGCCTTCCATGATCCGCCAGCCGTAGTTTTGCCCTCTTTCGATGAGGTCGATCTCCTCCCAGGCGTTCTGACCGACGTCGCCGAGGAAGAGCCGCCCGGTGGGGCGATCGAACGAAAACCGCCAGGGGTTGCGCAGGCCATACGCCCAGATCTCGTCACGCGCGACGGCTCGGCCCAGAAACGGATTGCCGGCGGGGATGCCGTACGGCGGGCCCCCATCGACGTCGATGCGCAGGAGCTTGCCGAGCAGGGACTCCAGACGCTGGCCGTTGTCGTGGGGATCGCCGCCCGACCCGCCGTCGCCCATGCCGATGTAGAGCATGCCGTCGGGGCCGAAGAGGTTGAGGCCGCCGTTGTGGTTTGTATAGGGCTGTTCGATCTCCAGAATCACGCGTTCGCTGCGGTCGGCCCGGTTGGAGTCGTTGCGCGAGACGCGGTATTCGGCCACGACCGTTCTCAGCGTACCCTGCCGCGCGGTGTAGTTCACGAACAACCGGCCGTTGCTCGTGTATCGCGGATGAAAAGCCACGCTCAGCAGTCCGAGCTCACCGCCCGAGATGACCCGGCTGCGGATATCCAGGAAGGGAGCCGGCAGAAGCCTGCCGCCGCGGACCACGCGGATCGTCCCGGCCTGCTCCACCACGAACAGGCGGCCCGACTGGTCCCCCGCGTGCGTCAAATATAGAGGGTTGGCCAGGCCAGTCACCAAGGCCTGGGTCTGCACCTGGGGACCCGCAGACGATGACTGGGCGAGGGCAACCGCGAGGAGGACCACCGCGCCGGCGAGGAGATCCAGGCCAAGCGCGCCGACGCGTGAGACACCAGGAGCGTTCACGCCGCGCGAACTCAGCACGCGCAGCGCCCGCGGCGTCTAGGGCCGCGTGCGGGAACGGCCGTACAGCGTCCGGGCCGTGCGCAGGTGCCCAATCGCCTCGGTCCGCCTGCCAAGCGCCTCAGAGAGGAGGCCCAGGTTGTAATGCGCATCGGCGAAATCGGGATCGGCCGCAATCGCCTGCTGGTAGGCGCCGATGGCTTCCTGGTGACGCCCGACGTCCTCGAGCAGCACGGCCAGGTTGAAGTGCGCGATCGAGTCGTCCGACGCAAGCGCGATCGCGGCACGGTAGTGGACCTCGGCCCGCACGATATCTTTCGCCTCGTGGTACAGGCGGCCAAGGTTGATGTGGGCGTCGGCGAGTGTGGGGTCTTCTTCCAGGGCGCGCTCGTAGGCCTGGCGGGCTTCGTCAGGCGAAGTCGGATCCAGTTCAAGGGCAAGAGAAAGCCATTCATCGGCGGAACGCCGCGGGAGCGAGGGCGCTCTGCGTTCGATGGGGGCCGGCAGCGGAGCCCTCTCCGCCAGTTCGCCGGCATCGAAATTGAACAGAAACTGTCCGGAGTCGGGCTGCCAGCGCGCGTCCCCATCCCAGGCGACGATACGCCGTCCGTCGGCGTAGATCGTGAGGCTGGACAGGTGTTGATCATCGGGGAGCTGGCGTCGCAGCGATCCCAACATGCGACGGATGCGGCCCACCGGCACGCGCGCGCTCAGCAGGTCGCGTGTGGTCTTTAGAAGGAGCAGATCTTCAAAGGTGAACTGGTACTGCCGTCCGCGACCCCGCTCGGGAGACAGGAAGCCAGCCCGCACGCACGACCGGATCCGCTCCTCCGGCAGTGCGAGGATCTTCGCCACCTCGCGGGTGGAGAAGTGGGTCATCCCCTCGCAACCTGGGCCCTCTTCTCAGGCGCCGCCTCCGCGCGCTTGGTCTTTGCCGCCGGCGGCCGCTTCTCCTTCGGACCACGCTTGGCGAGGCTCTGCTTCAAGGCGTCCATGATATCGATGACCTGGGCGCGCTGGACGTGCGGTCCCACCGGGGTCACTTCCTTGCCTTCGACCTTCTGGTTGACCATGTCCATGACCCGCAGCCGGTACTCATCTTTGTACTCCTCCGGCTTGAACTCCCCATTGGAGAGTTCGTCGATCAGCCGGACGGCCAGGTCCAACTCGCCGTTCTTGATCTTGGCATCCTGTCCTTTGTCGATCTCGCCGAAGTCGCGAACCTCGTCGGCGAAGTACATCGTGTGAAGCATCAACCCGCCCTGGGCCGGCCGGATGATCACCAGACTCTCCTTGCCGCGCATGACGAACTTTGCGAGCGCCACACGGTCGGATTTCGCCATAGCGTCGGCGAGCAGACGGTAGGCCTTCTCCCCGCCCTTGTCCGGGCCCAGGTAGTACGTGTTCTCGAAGTAAATCGGATCGACCTTGGGGAGAGGCACGAACTCGGCGATGTCGATGATCTGCGACGCTTCGCCTTCCAGCGCCTTGAGCTCCTCATCGGTGACCTGCACGTACTGGTCTTTGGCGTGCTCGTAGCCCTTCACGATATCGGCCCGATCCACGACGACCTCATCTTTCGGGCAAAACAGCTGCTGCTTGATGCGGGTCCCGCACTTAGCATGAAGCATGTTGAAGCGAACGGTTCCCGAGCCTGCGGCCGAGTACATCCTGACAGGAATGGAGACCAGGCCGAACGAGATCGTGCCCGAGCCGAGCGAGTGTGGAGGCATCGAGGGTCCTCCTA
>JBQTJP010000312.1:0-6419 GCA_052386995.1 Armatimonadota bacterium | reverse complement strand
TCTTTCGGCGGTCTCGCCGGCGATGAGCCGACGAACGACATTTCGGCGACCGATGTGATGTGGGAGTTCTTCGTGGCTCATCCCAAGCGGCGTTGACCGTCGAGCAGACGCCTACACGGTGGCAGCGTCCCGCGCAGGATAATAGCCGTCAAGAGCAAAAAGGCCTCCAGCATGGTGCCGGATGCGGCGACGCCTGCCGTTATGCGCGCGCTTGAACTTCGCGCATACGACGCCGCGGCACCGAGCCTTGCCCTGGTTCAAAAACCGGTTCCCCGGCCCGGCCCGGGTCAGGTGCTGGTGCGGATCGCTGCGTCGCCAATCAATCCTTCAGATTTGGCCTTTGTGCGCGGGATGTATGGTGCCCGCAAGCCGTTGCCCGTCACACCGGGCGTCGAAGCGAGCGGCACGGTCGTGGCCGCCGGCAAGGGCCTCTACCCGCGCTTTCTCGTGGGAAAGCGGGTCGCGTGCGTCGCAGGCGAGGGTGACGGCGCCTGGGCGGAGTACATGGTCACGCGCGCGATGCTCTGTATGCCGCTGCCCAGTTCGGTGAGCCTGGAAACCGGCGCAATGACCTTTGTCAACCCGCTCACGGCATGGGCGCTGATGGAGATCGCGCGCAAAGAGGGCCGCCGGGGCGTCGTCCAGACGGCGGCGGCCAGCGCGCTCGGCAGGATGGTCCTTCGGCTCGGCAAGAGACGGCGCACGCCCGTCATCCACGTCGTGCGGCGACTCTCGCAGGTCGAATTGCTCCGAGGGCTTGGCGCCGGCGCCGACATGGTGCTCGACAGTAGCCAGCCGGATTTCGACGAGCGTTTACGCGCGGCCGCTCACCGCTGGCATGCCACCATCGCCTTCGACGCTGTTGCCGGCCCGCTGACAGGACGGATTCTGCAGGCGATGCCTCGGCGCAGCAGAGTCATCGTGTACGGCGGCCTCTCGCTGGAGGCTTGTCGTGTCGACGCTCGACAATTCATTTTCGAGCACAAGCGCATCGAGGGCTTCTGGCTGTCGCAACCCGCGCCTCTCTCCACGATCGATCTCCTCCGCGGCATGGCCGCGGTGCGGTCAGGGTTGGCGGCTGATTTTCAAAGCGAGGTGCGACTGCGTCTGCCGCTGGAGGCCGCCGCCCAGGGATTGGAACAGTACGCCGCTCGCATGACGGAAGGGAAAGTGCTCCTCACGCCGCAGACCGGCGGCTGAAACGCTAGCCCGCCAGGCGCAGCGAACGCTAGCCTGGCGGCCAGCCCATCGTGCGGCCACCCAGCAGGTGGAAGTGCACATGCGGCACCGCCTGCCCGCCGTCGGGTCCTGTGTTCACCAGCAGCCGGAATCCGCGGTCGGCGACACCCAGCCGCTGTGCCAGGGTGCGCGCGACCTCCACAATCCTCCCGTACAGATTGGGGCCGCCGCCCGCGTCCATCAGCGACGCGATGTGGCGCTTCGGCACGATGAGCACGTGAGTCGGCGCCTGCGGGTTGATGTCGCGGATCGCGACAACCAGATCATCGTCGTGAAGGCGTTCGGCGGGAATCTCCCCCGCGATGATGCGGCAGAACACGCAGCCGGCCATCAGGAGTCACCGCCTTCCTTCGCCGCCGGTGCCGTGCTCAGTCCCATGTACGAAGATCACTGATCTTCCTCGCGTCGGCAGGCAGCGTGCCGGGCGCCACGACCTCGACGTCGCCGCGCAGCCGCACGGCTTCGGTGACACTCTGACGGATCCGTTCCCCAAGGTCCGTGCCCGCGGGGCGGTCGGGATGCAGTTCGGCGCGTATCAGCATCTCGTCGTTGTGACCGATGCGCGTCACCACGACCTGATACCGGGCCACCTCGGGATGGCGGGCGATGGCCAGGTCGACTTCGGCGGGATGCAGGAACATCCCGCGGACCTTCACCGCATCTCCGACGCGACCCAAGATCCGCTGGAGCCGCGGCCCGGTGCGGCCGCACAGACATGGACCCGAAGCCCACCCGGCCAGATCGCCAGTGCCGAAGCGCAGCAGCGGATAGGTGCGGTTCAGCGCGGTCACGACGACCTCGCCCGGCCCACCCCCCTCTACTGCCCGTCCAGACGCCGGATCAAGGAGCTCCACAATGGTTTCGCGCTGCACGTGGAGGCCACCGCGCGCCGAACACTCGAAGCCGATCGATCCCAGATCCGCGGTGCCGTAGCCCTGGCTGATCCGGAGGCCGAAGCGGCTTTCAAGACGTCCACGGAGCGATTCAGAAAGCATCTCCGCCACGACGAAGGCGGTGCGCAGCCGTACGGTGACACCCCCGGCATCCGCGGCCTCCAGCACCGTGGCCAGGAAGCTCGGTGTCCCGATGAATCCCGCGATGGGCAGATCGGCCAGCAGCGCGACCTGCACTTCGGTGTTGCCGGGTCCTGCCGGTACCACCACGCATCCCAGTGCGCGCAGCCCGCCGTCGACCATGTGCCCCGCCGGCGTGAGGTGATACGCAAGCGTGTTGAGGACCAGATCCCCCGCGCGCATCCCCGCGGCGAGCAGTCCGGGGGCGAACCGCCAGTAGTCGTCGTCTCCCCCCTCGGGATCGAGAATCGGACCGGGCGATCGGAACACGCGCGAGAGGCGGCCGGCCGGTACACCCAGCCAGCCCGCGAACGGGAGCGACCGCCGCTGCGCGTCGGGAAGCGATTCCTTGCGGAGGACCGGCAGTGCGGCCAGTGCGGCGACCGTCACGCCGCCGGCGCGAAGCCCGGCGGCCTCTAGACGGTCACGCAGCGCCGAGGCGGTGGCCGAAGCCTCTGCCGCGACTTCGCGCAGGCGCTGGTCCTGCCAGGCCGCGCGCTCGGCGTCGGACCACCGCTCGGACGGATGCCAGACCTCGTCCACGGCTCGCTACCGTGAGGAGACGTGCCTCTCAGGCACCGGCTTTGCCGCTTTTGCCATGCTCGTCTCCTCCTTGAATAAGGGGGTGGTCAAGGTTCATTCCTCGACCGTCCATCCGCTCCCTCCCCAGGGTCTCCGGTGGGCGTGCGTCCTGCGCGCCGAGGGCAGGAAGGCCTTTACCACGAGCCGTATCCCTCCCGTGTGGAGCGCGCGCTGCCCCTCGTCGACACCGTGCTCACCGTCGAGCGGCTCACGCTGCGCTTTGCCGGCATCACGGCGATCGACGGCCTGTCGTTCAGCCTGCGCGCCGGGGAACTTCTCGGCATCATCGGCCCCAACGGCGCGGGCAAGACCAGCGTCCTCAACTGCATCAATGGCTTCTACCATCCCCAAGCCGGCCGCATCGAGTTCGCGGGCCACGACATCACGCGGCTGCCACCCCACGTCCGCGCGCGTCTTGGGATCGCGCGCGCGTTTCAGAACATTGCGCTCTACCCCGGCATGACCGTGCTGGCCAACATGATGTCCGGCCGCCTCATCCACATGCAGAGCGGACTGATCGCCGGAGGGATCTACTGGGGCCGCGCAGAGCGCGAGCTCCTGGCCCACCGCGCGCAGGTCGAAGACATCATCGACTTTCTCGAAATGGAAGAATACCGTACCCATCACGTGGCCGAGCTCCCCTACGGCATTCAGAAGAAGGTCGAGCTCGGCCGTGCCCTCGCGATGGACCCCAAGCTCCTGCTGCTCGACGAACCGATGGCCGGGATGAGCGCAGATGAGAAAGCCGACATCGCCCGCTATATCCTCGAGTTGCGCGAGGTCCGCGGCCTCCCCATGATCCTCATCGAGCACGACATGGGTGTCGTCATGGACCTGTGCGATCGCCTGATCGCGATGGACTACGGCAAGCGCATCGCAGAAGGCCCGCCCGCGGAGATCCAGCATCACCCCGAGGTCATCAAAGCCTACCTCGGCGAGGAGCATATCGCGTGAGCGGCCGCTCTCGCGGTGCGGGAGCGTACGGCATGTCCGCCCACGCGGTCGCCGAGCGTGAGCGCGCGACGGCGCCCTCCGCCCCGGCGAGCGCTCTCGACACCTTCCC
The DNA here is from genome assembly GCA_052386995.1 of Armatimonadota bacterium. Taxonomy (GTDB): domain Bacteria; phylum Sysuimicrobiota; class Sysuimicrobiia; order Sysuimicrobiales; family Humicultoraceae; genus JBQTJP01. The sequence continues at coordinate 2,462 of JBQTJP010000312.1, read as the reverse complement.
CAAGCGCCTGTTGCGCAACGCGGAGCGCTTCGGCGACCGTATCGCCTTCCGCGAAAAAGAGTTCGGCATCTGGCACGAGATCACGTGGCGGCGGTATCTCGATCATGCGCGCGCGGCCGCCTTGGGCCTGCACGCCCTCGGCCTGCGCCGGGGCGACGTCATCATGCTCATCGGCGAGAACCGCCCCGAGCTCTACTACGTCGCCATGGGCGCCCAGGCTATCGGCGCGATCTCGTGTGGCATGTATCAGGACAGCCTCTCCGAGCAGCTCGCCGAGCTCATCAACTTCGCGGGGGCGCGATTCATCTTCTGCGAGGATCAGGAGCAGGCGGACAAGATGCTCGAGCTCGAAGCGCGCCTGCCCAGCGTCGAGCGCATCATCGTCGAGGACTGGCGCGGGATGTGGCGCTACCGGCATCCCAAGGTGATCTCGTTTGCCGACCTCGGCGTCCTGGGGCAACAAGCGCACGCCGCATCCCCTGAGCGTTTCGAGGCCCTGGTGGCCGAGGGACGAAGCGACGACATCGCGATCCTCTGCCAGACATCGGGAACCACCGCGATGCCGAAGCTGGCGATGCTGTCACACCGAAATCTGCTGAGTCAAGGCGAGAACTTTCACGCCGTCGAGCGTCACATCGGGCCGCGGGACGAGTTCGTCTCCTACCTCCCGTTTGCCTGGATCGGGGAGCAGATGTTCTCGTTTACGATGCACCAGCAGGTGGGATTTACCGTCAACTTTCCCGAGAAACCTGAAACCGCGCAGCGCGACTTTCGCGAGATCGCCCCGCACTTCACCTTTGCGCCCGCGCGGATTTACGAAAGCCTGCATTCGGCCGTAACGGTGCGGATTCTGGACGCGGGACCGGTCCGACAGGCAATGTATCACGCCGCGATGCGCGCCGGCATGCGCGCCGTGGAACTGGAAGCGGACGGCAAGCCCGTGCCGTGGGCGTTGAAAGCACTGCGGACCATCTACTACTGGACCGTGTACCGGCCCATCCTCGACAAGATAGGGATGACCCATATGCGCGTCGCCTGGAACGGCGGCGCCTCGCTCGGACCCGACTACCACAAGTTCTTCCGGGCCATGGGGCTCAACCTCAAGCAGATCTACGGCCAGACCGAGATCGCGGGCATTTCCTGCGTGCATCGCGACGGGCAGGTGCGCTTCTGGACGATGGGCGCGCCGATCGCGAACACCGAGGTGAAGGTGACGGCGGGCGAGGGTGAGATCATTGAGCGGAGCCCGTCGGTCTTCGTCGGCTACTACAAGAACCCTGAGGCCACCGCTAAGGCGCTGCGCGATGGCTGGCTGTACTCGGGCGATACCGGCGAGATGGATCCCAGCGGCGACGTGATCCTCTTTGACCGCATGGGCGATATCATCCAAAAGGCCGACGGCAGCAGGGTCCCGCCCAGGGTCATCGAGGACATGCTGAAGTTCACGCCGTTCATCCAAGAGGCGTGCGTCATCGGCGACGACAGACCCTACCTCTCTGCGATCCTCAACATCGATCTGCGGAACGTCAGCAAGTGGGCGGAAGATCAGGGCATCGCCTACACCTCGTACACGGACCTGTCACAGAAGCCCGAGGTGCTGGACCTGCTGCGGCGCCTGATCGCGGAAACGAACGCGCGCCTCAAATCCGAATGGCAGATCCGGCGATTCGTGTCCCTCTACAAGGAATTCCACCCCGACGACGACGAGCTCACGCGCACCAGAAAACTGCGCCGCGGGCACATCACGGATCGCTACCGCGATCTGATCGCCGCCATCTACGACGACGCGTCGTCGTTCCAGGCCCACTTCGTGGTGCGATACGAAGATGGTCGCACGGCAGAGCTGCGGCCGGTCATGCACATCCTCACGGTGGAGCCCAACGCGGCTGCACAAAGCGCCGCCACTCCGGGCACCCGAAGACCGTGAATCTCCAGTTCATCCTGGAAGGCACGGTCATCGGGCTCGCCGTCGGGTCGATCTATGCGCTGATCGCGCTGGGCTTCGCCCTGCTGTACAAGTCCACGAAGATCCTCAATCTGGCCCACGGTGAGCTCGTGCTCTTCGGCGGGTACCTGGCCATCGCGCTCACGCGCAGCCTCGATCTGCCGGTCGCGATCGCGTTCGTCCTGGCCATCGCGGGCACGCTGGCGGCCGCGGCCGTGCTGGGATTCGCGGTTGAGCGCGGCATCATGCGGCCGCTGTACGGTCAGTCGCTGCTTTCGGTGATCATCGTGACGCTCGCGCTGGGCTACATCGTGCGCGGCGTCATGGTCGGACTGTGGGGAGGCGACACGCGGCAGTTCCCTCCCGTCGTCCCTACGGGGGTGGCACGTGTCGGCACACTGGCGATCCCCGAGGTCGGCATCTGGAGCGCGCTCGTGGCCGTCGTGCTGCTGGTGCTCTTCACGCTCTTCTTTCGCTACTCGCTCTGGGGGATCGCCATGCGGGCCGCCGCCAACGA
>JBQTJP010000311.1:0-4668 GCA_052386995.1 Armatimonadota bacterium | reverse complement strand
CAGATGGCGGCCGCGGCGGCGGGCGGCGAGGTGCGGAAGAACCCCCGCGGGCGAGAGATGATGCTGGCCCGGAAGGTCCGCCTGACTCCGGAAGGTCTGGCCCATCCCATGTACGAGGGCAAGCCCCCCGTGTTCGACGGGTTCATCTCACACCTGGACGAGGTGACGCGGCTCCCGGACGGGGCAACGTTGCTTGCGAGCAACGCCCACACCCGGGTGCAGGCGCTTGAAGTCCGGTACCTGAACGGCGTATTCTGGGCCACTCAGTATCATCCGGAGTACGATCTCTCGGAGATGGCCCGGCTCGTCGCGGCACGCGCCGAGGCGCTGATCAGGGAAGGCTTCTTCGCGGACGCAGCGGTCGCGCGGGAGATGGTCGGTCGCCTGGAGGCTCTGGCCCGCGACCCTGACCGTAAGGACCTGCGGTGGGCCCTGGCCATCGACGATGATCTTCTCGATGAGCGTCTCCGCTGGTGCGAGCTTCGCAACTGGCTCAATACGTTCGTGCGCCACCCGGTGACGCGGCTACCAGCCTGACGCGTGGTCCCGCCGAGGTCCCACGACGGCGCCTGGCCGTAACCCTGGAGCGCCTGGCTCAGCAGTTCGGCGAGCGATTCCCGCCGCGCCTTGCCGGGCCTCGGCGGATTGGTCGGGAAGCGGAGTTCCCGCTTGTCTGGCCCGACGGGCGCGCGGGCGACGTCTCCTTGCTGTGGGAACCCTTGCTGGCCGAAGGCAAGGCGCGCGTCACCCATGACGACCCGAACGGTCGGGGGATGATCGAGCGCGTCGATCTGGGTCCGGTAGGCTACGAGGTGGAGATGGGCCGGGCGACGGTGGAGGTGGTTCTGCCGCCCGCGGTCGATCTGCACGAACTTGAGACGGTCTCCGCCGAAGCCATCGGGCGACTGGTTCGAGCCGCTACAGCTCGTGGGATGCTGGTGCTAGGGTACGGTATTCAGCCGCGCACCCCGCGCAGCAGCCGCCTGATGACCCCAAAGCGACGGTATCGCGCGCTCTACCGCGCGGTCGGCAGATCATGGCTGCACTTCACCACCACTGCCAGCGATCAGGTTCAGGTGGATATCTGCCGGGATGAACTGATGGACGCGGTCAACGTCCTGAATGTCCTGTCGGGCCCAATCATCGCCCTGACGGCGAACTCGTCGGTCTACGCAGGACGGCCCGGCCGGTTCGTCTCGGGCCGTGAAGGCCTGCTGGCCTCACTTGGCGACGAGCGGTACGGCATGACGCCACAGCGCTTCGCCGCGCTTGACGAATTCATGGCGTTCATCTGCGGGCAGACCTGCTACGTGCTCAAGCAGGATGGCCGTCATGTGCGGTACGGCCGGCCGTTCACGTCGTATCTGGCGGCCCACGGCCCGGACCTCGACGCGTATATGGTCCACGAGCACTACACCTGGAACAGCGCACGCCCCCGCGCGCAGCACGGCACCATTGAGGTTCGGCCGGCCTGCCAGCAGCCGCCGGACGAACCGCTGGCTGCGTCCGCGCTGTCCCTAGCGCTCGTCGAAGGGCTCGCGGATACTTGGGCTTTCGTGCGCGATCGTTTGGGCTCTGACCCCTGGCCCGCGATGGCCGCCTATCGCAAAGCGGCGATTCGTAGCGGCCTCCGGGCGCCCGAACCGGTCCCGGGATTCCTGTCGGGGCTCGTCGATGTGTGCGAACGGGCTCTGCGGCGCCGCGGCCGCGGCGAGGAGCGGTATTTGTTCCCCATCCGCACACGCATTGCGAAGAGAATGCTACCGGCGGACCGCGCCGCGACGCTATTTCAAGCGGGCGGCATTGCCGCCCTGATCAGCAGCCTGCGTCTTGATGCGACTACCCCTTGAGCGCCCCCGCCAGCAGCCCCCGGAGGAAGTAGCGGCCGAGGAAGATGTAGACGAGGAGCGTGGGCAGGGCCGCCAGCAGCGCTCCGGCCATCTGGACGTTCCACTCGACAATCTGGCTGCCGGCGAGGTTGCGAAGGGCCACCTGCACCGGTTGCTGCGCGGGGTTGCTGGTGATGATCACCGCAAACAGGAACTCATTCCAGATCTGCGTGACCTGCCAGATCATCACCACGACGAAGCCGGGAATGGACAGTGGAAGGATAATGTCTTTGTAGATCCCCAGCAGGCCTGCGCCGTCGATACGTCCTGCCTCGACGAGCTCGGTCGGCACGGTCGCGTAGTAATTTCGGAAGATCAGTGTTGTAATGGGTATCCCGTAGACAATGTGCACCAGGGCGAGGCCTGTGATCGACCCGTAAAGGCGGAACGGCAGCAGCCCGCCCAACCACTGGAGAAACTGCACCAGCGGGATCAGCACGCTCTGGTACGGGATGAAAATCCCGAAGAGGAGCAGGGGGAAGATGACCCTTTCGCCTCCGAATCTGGCTTTGGCGAGGATGTATCCATTGATTGATCCCAGGAACGACGAGAGCACGGTGGCCGGAACCACCAGGAGCAGGCTGTTGCGGAGGTTTGGAGCCAGTTTCTCCAGCGCGCGCCCGAAACTGTCGAGCGTCACGTTGGCCGGGGGCGCCCACATGCGGGAGAGGCTGACTTCCTGGAACGACTTGAGCCCATTGTTGATGAGCACGTACACCGGCACGAGATAGAAGACCGCAAATCCGATCAGGAAGGCATAGATGAGCGCCCGGACCGCCCAGCCGCGCCGCGGGCGGCGCACGTCAGGACTCGGCCTCCGCCCGAGTGGCCTTCACCAGGTATGGGATGATCACGACCGCGACCATCACCAGCATCACCACGGCGATGGCTGCCCCTTCCGCAAACCGGTTTCCCCGGAACGTTGTCTCGTACATGAAGATCCCGGGGACATCCGTGGAGAACGCCGGCCCGCTGCCGGTCATGGCGAAGACGAGGTCGAAGATCTTCAGCGAAATGTGCCCCAGGATGATGACCGCGGTCACGGTCACCGGAGTGAGCAAGGGCAAGACGACATGACGGTACAGTTGTAGCTCGCTCGCGCCGTCTACGCGCGCCGCCTCCCGCAGCTCCTCCGAGATACCCCGCAGGCCGGCCAGATACATGGCCATCGTAAACCCGGACATCTGCCAGAGGGCCGCGATGACGACCGAGAAGATCGCGGTGCGGGGCTCGGTGTACCAGGGGGATTTGAGGCTTCCCAGCCCCACCGCCTCCAGGAGGAGGTTGACGCCGGTGCTGGGGTTCAGCAGCCATTGCCAGGCGGTCCCGCTGACGATGAACGAAATGGACATCGGGAACAGAAAGATGTTGCGGAACAGGGACTCGCCCTTGATTTGCTGATCGAGCAGCAGGGCGAGCAGCAGACCGATCCCCAGGCATCCAGCGAGAAAGGCGCCGGTGAACACCGCGGTATTGCGCAGGTCGATCTGAAACCGCGGGTTCTCAAACAGATCGACAAAGTTGCGAAGCCCGGCGAATGAGAGGTCGGGGACGAAGCTGTTCCAGTGACTCAGGGAGACATATCCGGTCCAGCCGAGGAAGCCGTAGACGAAGACACCGACCGCCAGGACCGACGGTACCAAGATGAGGATAGACAGCGCCCGGTCGCGGTTGGTGGGCATGGATACCGGAGGGAGTGAGGCTCCGGCATTGGTGTCCCCACTCCCCCCGTCTTAAAATCTGCCTACTTGCACATCTTGTTGTCCACGCAGGCCTTCCGGAGCGCCGTCGCCGCGGCCTTGGCATCTTTCCGGGTGACGAAGAGATTCATGATGTCGTTGAAGGCTGTCGCGAACCCTTCGGGCGCCGCCGAGCCGTGCACCTCACTGGGCACGAGTTTGTTGCCGGCAAAGTCCTTGGCGGACGACTGAAGGTACGCGTCGAACTTCTTGGGATCGCAATCGGTCCGCCCGCAGATCGATCCCTTCAGCGGGTTGAATGCCTCCTGGCCCTCCTTCGAGCCGGCGATCTTAAGCCAGTTCAACGCCTGCTCGCGGTGCGGGGCTTTCTTGGGCAGCCCGAAGGTATCGGTGACCACGACGAAGATCCCGGCCGTCCCCGGCGCGGGGGCGAATCCATAGTCCGCGTTCGGCTTCCAGCCCTTGGAGGTGAAGTAGCCCGCCGCCCAATCCCCCATGATGTTCATCGCGGCCTTCCGGTCGATCAGCATCTGCGCGGCCTGGTCCCAGGTGCCCGCGGCGTGGTCGCTGTTCACGTAGGTCAGGACCCTGGCAAACGCGTCCAGGGCCTTCTTCACCCCGTCCCCGTCCCAGCTCGTCTTGCCGGTCCACAACCCGCGGTAGCCATCGGCGCCGAGCGTCGCGGTCAGAATGTCCTCGAACAGGTGCGCGGCTTCCCACTTGTTTTTGTCGCCCAGGGAAAGTGGCGTGATCCCCTTTGCCTTGAGCGTGTCCGCGGCCTTGAAGAAATCGTCCCACGTGGTCGGTGCCTTGAGATTGTTCTCGTCAAAGACCTTCTTGTTGTACCAGAGGACGTTGCCGCGGTGGACATTCACGGCCACCGAGTACTGGTTGCCCTGGTAGCTGACGATGTCCACCAAATCCTTGGGCAAGACCTTGAGCCATCCCTCGCTCGCGTAGAGTGAGGTGAGCGACTCCATGAACCCGGTCTTCACCCAGGTATCGACCAGCTCGGCGCCACCATGAACCTGGAAGCTGTCCGGATGGTCACCGCCCTGCATGCGCGTCTTCAGGACGGC
>JBQTJP010000310.1:0-3219 GCA_052386995.1 Armatimonadota bacterium | reverse complement strand
TGATCAGCAGGTCGAGATCGTCCTCATGGGCTTTCCGCGCGGCAAGCGTGGCAAACCGGGGATCGGTCTGCCATTCTGGGCGCCCGACTGCGAGGGTGAGTGCCTTCCACTCGTCGTCGTTGCACGCGGCGATGACACACCAGCGGTCATCGCCGCGACATGGATACGCGCCGTGGGGGGCGGCGTGCGGACTGCGGTTTCCTATGCGGGTCATGATGCGTCCATTGGCTTCGTACTCCAACAGCGCGGCGGCGATGAACTGCAGGCCCGTCTCGTACTGCGAAAGATCGATGCGCAGCCCGCGCCCGGTGCGCCGCCGATAATCCAGTCCTGCCAGGACCGCGATCAGGCCGAAGCCCACCGCGACGAAATCGATGTAGGGCCCGAACAGGAGCATGGGCTCGCCGCCGGCATAGCCTGTCAGAGACGTGAACCCGCTCTGTGAGGTCAGTTGCGAGCCGAAGCCGCGCTGGCTGGCCTTCGGGCCGGTCTGGCCCATGTTGCACGTGCTCAGGTAGACGATCGATGGATTGACCCGCGCTACCGCCTCGTATCCCAATCCGTTACGCTCCATGACGCCCGGGACAAAATTCTCGATCAGCACGTCGGCCCAGGCCACCAGACGCATCGCGAGCGCCACGCCCTGGGCATGCTTCAGGTTCAGCGTGACCCCGAGCTTGCTGTCGTTGAAGATCGCGAAAGACCCCGTCCGATTGAGGCCCGGGCGGTTGTCCTTGTAGGGCGGGTAGTGGACGCGGAAGCCGTCGGGGCGACTGCGCGACTCGACGTGGATCACGGTGGCGCCGTGCTCGCCCAGATGCTTGCCGACCATCGGCCCGGCCGCGAACACGGCGAACTCGACAACCCGGACCCCGTCCATTGCGGGCGGGCCGGACGAGACCGCCGTGGCCCGAGCGTTCACCTGAGCGTTCAGATGACCGCCTCCTGCCTCAACGTCTCCATTTCGCGCCGCGACAGCCCCAGCTCGCCGCGGTAGACCTCCTCGTTGTGCTCACCGACCCTCGGGGCGCGGCGGCGGATCGCGCAGGCCGCCCCCAGGAACCTGACAAACGGCCCCGGATATGACAGGGTCGCGCCGAGCTCGGGGTGCTCCACCTGTTGCCAGAACCCCCGCGCCGCGAGCTGGGGGTCTTCCCGGATATCCCGGGCATCAGCCACCGGATAGCCAAGTATGCCGCGTTTTGCGGACTCGGTCGAGAACTCGGCCTTTGTACGCTTCGCAAGAAACGCGGCAAAAGGTACTTCGATCGCATCGATCTCATCCTGAGGACTTGTGGCCACATTGAACGCAGCCCAATCCTTACCCCTGAGCCACTCCGGCGCCTCGCCTGACTCCTCCATCCACCGCACCATCGCTTCGTTGGAGCGCCTCCCGGCCTCCCCGCCGTAGATGATGAAGTTGATGTAGCCGTCCTCGCACCGGTAGATGGCGCGCATCCGGGCGCCGGTAATACTGCGGCCGACCATGTAGTTCCCACCGCGATGAAGGTCTTCCCGCAAGAGGCTCCAGTGCGCCGGGGCATTGGCCAGGGCCCAGAGCAGGCTGGCCTGCATCGAGACATCGACGTGCTGGCCGCGGCCCGTCGTCTGACGGTAGTAGTGCGCGACGAGCGTCCCGCCGGCGGCGTACACGCCGGCCCACATCGCCGCCTGCGGAAGGGAGACGCGCAGAGGCGGACGGCCGGGTTCTCCGACCAGCGACATGAGTCCGCTCATGGCCATCGCCACGAGGTCCGATCCGCGGTAGTGGGCATAGGGTCCGGTCTGTCCGAAGGGCGTAATCGACGTCGCAATGAGGCGGGGGTTGAGTTCGCGCAAGGCTCGGTAGCCGAGAGCCCGCGCCTCCAGAAAGCCGGGCGGATACGACTCGATCAGGAAATCGGCCCGTTGCGCCAGCCGGCGCAACAGCTCTCGTCCGCCAGCCGTCTCGAGGGAAAGGGTCACGCCCCGCTTGTTGGCATTGTAGGCGAACCAGGCGAGGTTTTTGGCCGGGTCCGGATCGTCTTTGTAGAAGCCACCCAGTCGCCGACCCGGATCACCACCGGGTGGATCGACCTTAACCACGTCCGCGCCCAGGTCCCCCAGAATGCGACCGCACAGCCACCCGGTCCGATCGGTGAGGTCCAGGATGCGGTAGGGGGCCAGCATCTCAGCCCATCTGCGCCTGTGGCGGTCTCCACCGCAGGAGATACCGCTCCACACGCCGGGAGATCTCGACCAGCGACACGCCGACCACCATCAAGATCAGCATGATGGCAAAGACCCGCTCGGTATGCAGCGTGCCGGCGGCCAGCAGCATCCGGTAGCCCAGCCCACGTGTCGACCCGACGAACTCGCCGACCACGGCGCCCGTGAGCGCGAAGCTCACGCTCGTGCGGAGCGCCGCGAAGATCCAGCTCGCCACCGAAGGGATAACGACCATTCGGGCCACGTCCCGAGGACCACCTCCCATGACCCGGACCGCCCTCACGAGTTCGGGGTCAACGTTCCGCACACCCAGGAACGTGTTGAAGAAGATCACGAAGAACACGGTGAATAAGCTCAACACGACCTTGGACCTCAGATCCAGGCCGAACCAGAGGATCAGGATGGGGGCCACGGTGATCCGGGGCAGGGAGTTCAGGGCGACCATGATCGGCTCGAAGACGGCGGCCACCGTCGTCAGGTAGCCAAAAAGGAGCCCTACCGAGATCCCACCGACCACGCCGAAGAACAGCCCGAGGAACGCGGCGGACAGCGTCGCCTGTAGATCCCGCTCCAGGAACCCGGAGCCCGCGTAGACGAGAATGTCCTGCGCGATCAGCGACGGGCGGGCGACGATGGCCGTCTCGAACACCTTCCACCCGAGTCCAAGGCCGCCCGTTGCGGCCTCCCATGCGAGTACCAGACCGGCGATGAGTGCGATCCGCCCAAGCAGCACGCGCGCGCCTGTGGTCATGGCCGGGGCCCGGCGGCCGGACGGCATGCGGGCGGTGGGGACCCGCTCCACCGTTACGGTCCGGTCCTCTTCGCGGCCGCGCCTCTGGCCTCTGCAGCATCCGCGCGGAACTCCTCACTGAGCGTCCGCCAGATGAAGGCATGGAGGTCGGCGAACTCCGACGCTCCGCGCAGCTCGAAAGGATCACGCGGATGGGGGAACGGGACGTCATAGATCCGGGTGACCGTCCCCGGCCGCTTCGAGAAGAGCACGACGCGTTC
>JBQTJP010000309.1:0-15343 GCA_052386995.1 Armatimonadota bacterium | reverse complement strand
GTGGCCACGATCATGCAGGTGACGCTCTCGGCCGATCACCGCGTGACTGACGGCGCGGAGGCGGCCATGTTTCTGGGCGACCTCAAGCAGCTACTGGAAAACCCTGCCTGGGTCGACGCCGAGGTCTAAACCGGCTCAGCGTCGCCGTCGCGGACGAGCCCGCTGACGAACGGGTTTCTTCTTGCCTCGCGCAGCGGCCGTGCCTCGCGCGGCGGCCGGCTTGCGTGACGGCGCGCTCTTCGGCGGGGACGCCGCCGCCTTTGGCCGCGGCGCGTCGGCGTCGGTCAGCGCTCGCCCTGACAGGTGCAGGCTCCGGTAGGAGATCTTCGCGCCGTCTAGCAGAGTCCCGATGGCCGTGACCGCACGCTCGCCGTCATCCGCCCACACGACAAAGCGCCCTTCCAGAACGTACACCCTGTCTTTGAAGGCCGCGGGACCCTGCACCGCCGTCCGGACGACTTGAGGAGCGCGCCGGCGCGCCTGCTCCAGTCGCTCGCCGACCCGCGCGATATCTCCACCGGTCGGCAGCCCCGGCATCGGGCACTCCCCCGCAACCTCAAACAGCTTCTGGCCCATATGTCTCCCCCCACAGCGTCATGTGCCGAAGTGCTCTTTGATCGCGGCTTCGGCGGGGCCGGCGATCTCCTCCCACGCTTTGGCGGGGTCGCGCGTGACCGTCACAAAATCGTTGAGAAAGAAGACCTGCACGACACCCGGGATCGAAAAGAGCCCAGAGGCCAACGAGTGGTTGGCCGCGTCTTCCGGAGACCGGAACGTCTGGCTCCGGCCCTCGGTGAGTCGCCGATTGAGGACGAACTTCAGTGCGTTCACATTGGGCGTCGGTTGAATCTCGACGCGCAGCGGTTCGGTCATGCGCTTCCCTCAGGCACCGGACGGACGCCCCTGATCTTCGCGCCCCATCGCGGCTCTTCCTGGGGAGGTCAGGAGACTTTGAGAGGTCAGTGGACCTTGGCGTCCCCGCGTCCGCCCGGCATGTCGCAATACCAGGCGGCCTGGCGCGCGAAGGCGATGAGATGCGGAACACCTGCCCGCACGCCGACGAGCAGGCGGTCGGCGGAGACCATGCCGCCGGTGGTCAGGAGCTGCCAGCGCATCTCCACCAGCGCGCCCAGGTGCAGCGCGAGATCCATCGTGATCAGCCCGGCATCGGCGATGGGCAAGAAGACCTGCCACCGGCGCGGGGGCCGTTCCATGTCAAACATGTTCAGCATGGCCTTGGCGATGCCTGTGGCCGCGCCCGCCGCGTTGCTGAACCACCCGATCGCCTGACCGAGCCGCTCTGGATCCCGTGCGGTCGCCTCGGGATCCCGCGTCGTGGCCTCCAGCACCGCGGCCGAGGCGATGACCCGGCCCAGCCGCCACCCAATCCGGATCGGATCCAGATATTTGGGCGGCTGCGGGACCATGTACCCGCTCGCCGGTGTGACCGCCAGGCCCAGCGACCGGGCCTGCATGATCGATTCCTTCGCCTCGTCCATCAGGGCACCGCGCTCGGCCGCCATGCGGGCGTTCGCCTGTCCCACGAATGCCTCGCGCGTCCGAGCATCGTTCTCGACCAGGAGCGTTCCTCCCGTGAGCACCTCGTAGACGACCGGAAGCACGTGGGTGTTGAGGGCGAACGGCATCAGGATGCCCGGCTCACTGCCGAGCGGGTTGGCGCCCGAGATCCCTTCCAGATATTCTCGGATCTCGTCCTCGCCGGCCGTCTCTGCGAGCACGAGCGCGAGCTCGATATCGGTGTCGGCGAAGCTCGGACCATCGGAGTAGCGGCCGTACAGATAGGCGGCCGCGACCTCGCGCTGCTGCGCGAAGAACGCCTTCAGCACCTGGATCGCCTGCACCGGTGACCTCCGCACGCCACGAACCCGCCGCGCACGCTTCAGTGTACACCCGAGTCCCGGTCATCCTCAACGGGACGCGTGCGTCGCGGAGGACTCGACCCGTGCGATGGCAAATCACTCCTGCGCACGATGCGCTGGACACGTCACATGCCGCACGGCGGCTTCGCATGACGCAGGGTCCCGACGATCGCCGGACCGGACAGATCTATGCGCTGCTGATCGCCGTCCTGGTGATCCTCGGCGGGGGCGGGCTCACGCTGTATTCGATGCGCCGGTGGTGGTTACCGCCGGTGGCATCGGTTCACGGCGTGGCCGTGGACAGTCTCTTCAACATCACCCTCGTCCTCACCGGTCTGGTCTACGTGGGCGTCCATGTGCTGCTCGCCTGGCTGATCTGGCGATACCCGGCACGCGGCACCGAGCGCGCGGCCCATTGGCACGAGAACCGGACGCTGGAACTAACGTACACCATCGTCCCGGCGATTGCCCTGGTGATCCTCATCTCGATGGGGGCCGTCGTGTTCGCCCGGATCCATGGCGCGCCGCCACCAGACGCGCTGGTCGTCGACGTCCGTGGTGAGCAGTTCGCCTGGGTCGTGCGCTATCCGGGGCCCGACGGAGTCTTCGGGCGCGTCGATCCGGCGCGCATCAACCTGCGTGACAATCCGATGGGACTGGATCCCGCCGACCGTGCCGGCGCCGACGACGTGGTCGCCCGCGAGTTGCACGTGGTCGTGGACCGGCCGGTGCGCGTGCGGCTGCGGGCCAAGGATGTCCTCCACAGCTTCTTCATCCCACAGTTTCGCACGAAGCAGGACGCCGTGCCCGGTATGACCATAGAGACCTGGTTTGTCCCGACCCGCGCCGGGGACTACGAAATCGCGTGCGCGGAGCTCTGCGGGGTTGGACACTACGTCATGCGCGGTAAGGTAAGAGTAGAATCCCAGCAGGCGTTCGACGCCTGGCTGGGTCAGCAAAGGAAGTAGGCTCAAGCCGCGCGGCTCCATCGCTGCGCGGGAGGAGCGTGCCGATGGCTGTTACGCACGAACATGCGCACGCCGAGCATCATCTCAGCTTCGTGCAGCGCTACATCTTCAGTCAGGACCACAAGATCATCGGCATCCAGTACATGATCACCTCGTTGATCATGGCCGGGGTCGGTGGGTTCCTCGCGATGCTCATCCGGATGCAGTTGGGCTGGCCCGGGGCGAAGTGGTATTGGGCGCAGTTCCTGTTTCCCGGCGGCTTCTCCTCGTCGGGTGTGATGAAGCCTGACTTCTATCTGGCCGTGATCACAATGCACGGCACGATCATGATCTTCTTCGTGCTGACGACGATCCTCTCGGGTGGATTCGGCAACTTCCTGATCCCGCTGCAGATCGGCGCGCGCGACATGGCGTTTCCCTGGTTGAACATGGTGTCGTACTGGCTCTATCCTCCGGCGATCGTCGTGCTGCTCGCGTCGTTTCTGGTGGCCGGGGGCGCGGCCGGGGGCGGGTGGACGTCCTATCCCCCGTTGAGTGCCGTCCCGGGTGCGGCGCCCGGATCGGGCCTCGGACAGACTCTGTGGCTGATCAGCCTCGCCATCTTGATCGTGGCCTTCCTCTTTGGATCATTGAACTACATCACAACGATCCTGAACATGCGGACCCGCGGCATGTCGCTGATGCGCATGCCGCTGACGATTTGGGGGCTCTTTGTCACCGCGATCCTCATGCTCCTCTCGTTCCCGGTGCTGTTCGCGGCGGTGCTCCTGCTCCTGTTCGACCGCCTGGCGGGCACGAGCTTCTACGTCCCTTCTGGCCTGGTCGTGGGAGGCCAGCTGCTCTCGCATACGGGGGGAAATCCGCTGCTGTGGCAACACCTGTTCTGGTTTCTCGGCCACCCGGAGGTCTACGTGCTCATCCTGCCGCCGATGGGCATCGTCTCAGAGGTCCTGGCCACCCATGGGCGGAAGCCGGTGTTCGGATACGTCTTCATGGTCGGCTCGCTCTGCGCCATCGCCTTCCTGAGCTTCTTGGTCTGGGGACACCACATGTACACCAGCGGGATGCACCCGCTGGTCGGCATGGCGTTCATGGTCACGACCCTGATTATCGCCGTACCCTCGGCGGTGAAGGTCTTCAACTGGCTGGCGACGTTGTGGCGGGCGCGCATCCAGTTCACATCGGCGATGCTGTTCGCGATCGGCTTCGTCTCGCTGTTCGTCACAGGGGGCCTGACCGGGATCTTCCTGGGCTCGCCGGCCCAGGACATCTATCTCCAGGACACGTTCTTCGTCGTGGCCCACTTTCACTTCGTGATGGCCAGCGCCGCGCTGTTCGGGGTCTTCGCGGGCACGTACCATTGGTTCCCCAAGATGTTCGGCCGGATGATGAACGAGCGGTTGGGCAGGATCCACTTCTGGCTGACGTTCGTGGGCATCTACGCCACGTTCTTTCCGATGCACTTCGCGGGCATCGCCGGCATGATGCGCCGCATTTACTCGCCGACGATCTACGCCCACCTCCGTGACTTAGGACCGCTGAACGCCATGATCTCGGTCGCCGCGTTCGGGCTGGGGATCGCGCAGCTCCTCTTTGCGTACAACTTCCTCTGGAGCGCGTTCCGCGGTCCTAAGGCGGAGCGCAACCCCTGGCACGCGACGACGCTCGAGTGGCAGGCCGAGTCCCCGCCCCCTCATGGCAACTGGGGCCATGCGCTCCCGGAGGTCCACCGGTGGCCCTACGACTACAGCGTACCCGGCGCGAAGGATGACTATATCCCGCAGACGGTCCCGGTGACGCCGTCGCCGATCGCCGCCGGTGAACGACCGAAGGACGTCGATGCCACCTGAGACGCAGACACTCAAACGGCCACCAGTAGAGCCGCAAGGGACACGCGGCCCATCGGGTCCCGGGCGAGGGGCGCCGGGATGGGGTGGCCCCGGCTCACCCGGCGGTGGCGCCACGCCCGCGCGGCCTCCGGTGAATCCGGCGCGGATAGGTGTCTGGCTGCTGGTCGGCGCGGTCGGCATCCTGTTTGGGGCTTTCACGATCGCGTACCTGTCCCGCCGGCACGCCGCGGACTGGAGCGTCGGCCCCATCCCGCTGATGCTCTGGATCAACACCGCGGTGCTCCTGATGAGCAGCGTGGCGATGGAGTGGACACGGGCCAGCGCGCGGTGGGATTCGCTCGATGAGGTGAAGACCGCCCTGGCCTCGACGACAGCGCTGGGCATCGCGTTTCTGGTGGGTCAAGTGATTGCCTGGCGTCAGCTCGTCGCCGCCGGGATCTACATGGCGACGAATCCACACAGCGCGTTCTTTTATCTGTTCACCGGGACGCACGCCCTGCATCTCGTGGGCGGCGTCGGGGGATTGATCTACGCGCTGTGGAAGGTCCGGCAGAGCGCCGACGCCGAGACCGCGGCGACGATCGTGGGTCCGGTGGCGACCTACTGGCATTTTGTGGACGGCCTCTGGCTCTATCTCTTCATCCTCCTTTTCTGGCTGTGAAGGGACGCGCATGACAGCTTCCGAGATCATCACGGAGCAGCCGACGCTGGCCCCGGAATGGAGCGGCGGGCAGTCGCCATTCGCGGTAGGCTGGCCCAAGCTCATGATGTGGCTGTTCCTCGTCTCCGATACGCTGACGTTTGCGGGGCTGCTGGCGGGCTACGCCGTGATGCGCCTGTCGCTCGGCCGGTGGCCCGTCCAGTTCGAGATCTTCACCATCGGGCTGGTTAGCATGATGACCTTCATCCTGATCTGCAGCAGCGCGACAATGGCGGTTGCCGTGGGCGCGGCGCGCCGCGCCGATCATGTGCGGGTGCTGCGATTTTTGCTGCTCACCGTGTTGGGCGGCCTCTTCTTCCTGGGGGCGCAGGTCTACGAGTGGACACACTTCATCCACGAGGGTGCGCGCCTGTTTGCCAATCCCTGGGGCATCCCGCAGTTCTCCGCGACGTTCTTCATCATCACGGGCTTTCACGGCGGGCACGTCACCGGCGGCGTGATCTATCTCCTTGCGACGTATGTGCGGTGGGCGCGCGGAAGCATCAAGCCTGAAAGCGTGGAGATCGCCGGGCTGTACTGGCACTTCGTCGACCTGGTGTGGGTCTTCATCTTCACCTTTCTGTACCTGCTGTAACGGGTCGAGGCGGGGAGGGCGACGTGGCGGACGAGCAGCACGAGGGAGGGTACCGCACCTACCTGGTGACCTGGTTTTGGCTGCTGGTGATCACGGTCCTCGAGGTCGCCATCGTCCTCGTGCGGGTTCCCAAGGTATTGCTGGCCATCTCGCTCCTCACCCTGGCTCTGATGAAGGCGGCCCTCATCATGGGCTACTTCATGCACCTGCGCTACGAGCGGCTGAGCCTGGTCTACGCCGTCGTCTTGCCACTGCTGCTTGCGGTGGTCCTGTTCTTCGGCGTCGCCCCCGACGCGGTCAACGTTTTCCGCTCGCGGTAGGCGCCCGCACACGCGTGTGGCACCTAATCATTCCTCCAGGGGATGAGACGTGAAGACGAAACCCTCTACGACTATTGCGGTGATTGCGACGACGAATATGCGGCGGATCAAGAAGGCCCTCGCCTCAACCGACGAGCTGCTGTTGGTCCAACGGGCCGAAGCCGTCACGTTCGAAGGCAGATCCGCGTGGATTGCCGGCGGCCGCGTCTATCTTCGTGCGCCTCATTTTCCCCGACCGTAGGCCTCAGGCGAGAAGCCGATCGATCGCCATCGCCGCAAAGAGCAGACCCAGATACACGATCGAGTATTCGAAGAAGGCCCACGCCGTCCCGGCCGTGGTCCGGCGCACCAGGCGTGCCACCAGGATGATCCAGGGGATGGCCAGGATCACCGCCGACGCCAAGTAGACAGGCCCCACAACGCCGAGCGCCGCCAGGCCCAGCGTCGCGGCGAAAAGCGCGATCGTGTACCACACCATCTGCTTGAGCGTTTGGGCCGTGCCCCGCACCACTGGCAGCATCGGCACACCGGCCGCGCGGTACTCGTCCTCGCGGTTGAGGGCCAGGGCCCAGAAATGCGGCGGCGTCCACAGAAAGATGATCGCAAACATGACCACGGCCGGCAGGCCGACGCTGTTGGTGACCGCCGCCCACCCGACGAGCGGGGGAATCGCGCCCGCCGCGCCGCCGATGACGATATTCTGCGGCGTGCTCCGCTTCAGCCAGACCGTGTAGACTCCCACGTAGAACGCGATACCCGAGCCTGCCAGCAGCGCGCTCAACCAGTTCACGCGCAGTCCCAGGACCAGGACGGCAGCCACCCCCAGTCCAATTCCAAAGGCCAGCGCCCGACGCGGCGTGACGCGGCCGGACGGCAGCGGCCGCCCGCGCGTGCGGCGCATGACGGCGTCGATGTCGCGATCCCAGTAGCAGTTGATGGCGTTGGCGGCGCCGGCGGCCATCGCCCCGCCGAGCAGCGTGTAGACGGCCAGCGCCGCGCCGAAACCGGCGCCACCGGCGGCGACCACCATGGTGGTGATCGTCGTCACCAGGAGCAGCACGATGATCCGCGGTTTGGTGAGCGAGAGGTAGTCTGACGCCCAACCGAGCCCGCCGGCCACGACCGCAGGCGTGCCGGTAGCGGCTTCCTGCCCCCGCACGCGCACCATGAACACCGCCAGCGTGCCCAGCAGCGCCGCCGCGCCGGCCAGGTGGGCGATGCGCACCGTCGCGTCCAACCGCGTCCAGACGTTCAGCGCTCCCAGGGTCACCTGCACGATCACGAGGAGCACGGCGGCCGCGGCCGCGGCGCGAATGATCCGGTCGCGGCTCGCGCGCGCGCGTGCGGCCAGCACCGCAATCGCGACCACAAGCGCGAACGCCACGAGCCGGTGAAAGGTGTGGATCAGAATGACAGGCTGTGCCGTAGGCAGCACGCGGCCATTGCACAGCGGGAAGTCCGGACAGGCCAGCCCGGCTCCGAACGCGCTCACGAACCCGCCGACGGTGATCTGGAGAAACGCCAGACCGAGGGCCACATGGGCCGTGCGCCGCAGGCCCGCCGGTACCGGCGGGCGTTCTTGCGGAAAGTCGGTCTCCCAGTACGTCCGGGCCGTGAACATCGCAAGGAGGCCCAGGAACGCCATCGCGGCCGCCAGATGAGTCCCGACGACAACGGGCTTCAACGCGGACAGCACCGTCGCCCCTCCGAGTCCTACCTGCGCGCCAAGGAGGACGAGCAACAGCACCATCAGTTTGACCAGTCCGGTCTGCCCGCGCGCGCGTCGCCAGACCAGCAGTGTCAGCGCGAGCATCATCCCGCCCACAGCGGAGGCGAGGAGCCGGTGACCGTACTCGATGAGCACGAGCCTATCGAGCGAGGGGATCAGCCGTCCGTTGCACAGCGGCCAGTCGGGGCATGCGAGGCCCGCGCCGGTGGCGCTGACGGTCGCGCCGACCACCAGCAGCACAAAGGTCGCAAGACTGGTCACGAGTGCGAGCGTGCGGATCGTGTTCATGGATTCGCCGGGTATGACACCTGCGCTACCGTCATCCGACGATCGCGTGCTCCTCGACGAAGATCGCGCCGGACTCTCGCGTGAAGCTTGTAAGGTCGGCGGCGGCCGCTCGGCCTCCGTCAGAGCGCGCCGCGGCAACGAATGCGTCGCGGCTGTCAAAGACCATCTCGGCGATCCCATCGAAGAGCGGCTCGCCGCGCGGCGCGCCCACGGCCGGATGCACGATGTAGCGGCGCAGGCCTTCGTACGATGACTTGACCAGCGGCGCGTGCGTGCCGAGCCAGTAGTCGCGGAATGCCTGCGGCGTCAGGTCCTCTCGGCGCCGGGCCCACACGAGCACTTTGAACATGGCCTCACCTGATGCGAAGTCGAAGGGCGATTTCTCGCCGAGTGAAGTCTTCTCCTGTTATGCTCCAGTGTTGCGCTCGAGGCTATACTCCACGCGGGAGTTCCGGCGGCGACCAGCCGATCGCCTGCTCCAGACGCCGCGCGGCGGCGAGCAGCAACCCTTCCTGAAATGGCCCGGCCGCGAGCTGCACCGCGACGGGCAGGCCATCGACATCCAGATCGGCGGGGATCACGATGGCGGGCAAGCCGGTGGCATTGTAGAGACGCGAAAACCGGCCAAGCACGCGGCGGATTTCCGGCCAGCGCTCACCGGACGGATCCACATGGCCAATCCGCGGAGCGCCGCCCTGCATCGCCGGACCCAGCAGGACCTGATAACTCGTCAGCAGCGCGCTCACTTCGACCTGCAGCTCGCCCATCGCCGCGCGGGCCGCGTCGAGCTCGCCCGGGGGCGTGGCGGCTCCCTGGTCGAGCAGCCGGCGGACATCGAGGCCATAGTCACCGTCGTGGCCTGGAAACGTTCCGCGATGGAACGTCGCGGCCTCGGCGAGGAGCAGCGTCACCTGCGCGCGGTGACCCGCTTCGAAGCTCTTCACTGTGACCGGACGAACCGAGGCGCCGCTCGACTCCATCACGCGCGTCGCGTCATCGAGCGCACGCGAGACCGCCGGGTCGAGGTCATCCTCGAACGCAGGCCCGGCCAGCCGCCCGATGCGAAGCCCCGTTGGTGGATGCATCATCTCCTGGGCATACCGCGGGACCGGTGCCGGCGCCGAATGCGGGTCGGCCTCATCGCTTCCGGCCATCGCCTCGAGGAAAATGGCCGCGTCTTCAACCGTGCGCACCATAGGGCCGACCGTGTCGAAGGAGGCGGCAAGTGGAAGCACGCCATGGCGGCTGACACGGCCGAACGTCGGCTTGAGTCCTACGATCCCGCACAGCGCGCCGGGAATCCGGATCGAGCCGCCGGTGTCCGATCCGATGGCGCCCGCTGCCAGCCCCGCGGCAACCGCGGCCGCCGAGCCGCCGCTCGATCCGCCCGCGATCCGGTCGAGGTCCCAGGGATTTCGGGGGAACCGCCCGTGCGGATTGACGCTCGTCATCCCGAGCGCGAACTCGTGGAGCGTCGTGGTCCCCAGCACGATCGCGCCCGCGGCTTCGAGCTTCCGCACGACGGTGGCGGTCTCCCGCGACGGCTCGACGAGAAACGACGATCCCGCGCTCATTGGGACGCCTTCGACCGCCATCAGGTCTTTGATCGCGACCGGCACACCGTGCAGGGGACCGCGCAGGCGGCCGCCGATGATCTCTGCGTCCAGCACTTCCGCCTGAGCCCGGGCCCGCTCGGCGACCACGCGCGCATAGGCGCCCACACGGTCGTCAATGACCGCGATGCGCGCGAGATAGGCTTCGACCGCGTCCGCGCAGCGCAGACGGCTCCCGCGAATCTGGACGGCGAGCGCCGCCGCAGAGAGACGCGTGATCTCCGTCATGCTGGTGGGGCTCATGGGCCCGACTTTCGGCCCGCCAGGTGGTCTTCCTGCCCGAACCCGTAGGATTCACCAGCACGAGGCGGGAACATTTCTATCAAACCCGTGCCGCACGGAGGCGATGCATGTCGAACCGCCCGATCGAGACCCTCCTGGTTGAGCGACGCAATTTTGCCCCGCCCGAGGCGTTCCGCGCCAACGCCGTCATCGCCGATGAGGGCATCTACGAAGCCGCCCAACGCGATCCCGAGGGGTTCTGAGCCAAGGCGGCGGACGAGCTCCACTGGTTTCGGAAGTGGAACAAGGTCCTGGAATGGGACCTGCCCTTTGCGAAGTGGTTCGTCGGCGGGCGGACCAACATGGCGTACAACTGCCTGGACCGGCACCTGTCCACGCCGCGGCGAAACAAGGCGGCCATCATCTGGGAGGGTGAGCCCGGCGAGTCCCGCGTCCTGACTTACTGGGATCTGTCCCGCGAAGTGAACCGGTGCGCCAACGCCCTGCTCTCCATGGGCGTGCAGCGCGGCGATCGCGTGGCGATCTATCTGCCGACGAGTCCGCGGTCATCGGGATGAGCCACGACATCAAGGGGCAGGCACTGGCGGCCTTTGTGACACTCAAGGAGGGGATCGGAAGCGACGACGCCACCGTCGAGGAGCTGCGCAATCACGTCGCCGAGAAGATCGGCGCCATCGCCAAGCCGGACCGCATCCTGTTCACCGCCGAGCTGCCCAAGACGCGCAGCGGCAAGATCATGCGGCGGCTGCTGCGCGACATCGCCGAAGGCCGCGTCCTCGGCGACACGACCATGCTGGCGGATCCGTCGGTGGTGCAGGGCCTCAAGGAGCGCTACGAGGAGGACGCGGGGTAGACAACACACTCCGCAGCCGGAGCAGCGCGCAGGCAAGCAGCCGAGAGACGTGCTTCTGCGAGATGCCGACGCGGCGCGCGACCTCGACTTGCGTCAGCCCCACGAAGTGGCTGTAGAAGACCACCGTCCGCTGCACGTGTCCGAGCGTGGCGAGTGCGTCGATCAGCACGATCCGGTCGTCCGACATAGTGTCCTCGCGCCGGACCAGGCTGTGCGCCATCGGTGATAGAGCGTCGCGGTCGCGGCCCTGCGCGGCATCGAGCGAGAGCGTACGCAGCGGCCGCTCGGCCGAGCGCGGTGGCCGCAGGATCCAGCGGTGATCGCGCACGTAGTGACTGATACCGCCTCTGACGAAGTGACGGGCGAAGGCGAGAAACGGCGTCCCCCGGGCAGGATCGTAGCGGTCGATCGCCCGCAGCAGGCCCAGAAACCCTTCCTGGACCAGATCGTCACGCAGGCCCTGGGTGGCATACGCCGACGCGGTACCGAGCACGAGCGGCGCGCAGAGTTCGACCAACGCTGCGCGGGCCGCGGCGTCCCGCGTGCAGGCGTATTGGCGCGCCAGGACATCGGGGCCGCGGGGCTCGTCCGCAGAGGCGCGCGACCGGTGCACGCCGGCCGTCCGCGGGAGCGCGCGTTTGCCGGCGCCTGCGCCGCGCCGCTCGTAGGTCATTGCTGCTCCGGAGCCCTACCGGATGGAGTTCAAATTGAAGGCGCGATGCACGGCGCGGACCGCCCGCTCGGTGTCCTCGGCCGGGATGATGCAGGACACCTTGATCTCGGAGGTGCTAATCATCTGGATGTTGACGCCTTCACCCGCCAGCGCCCCGAACATCGTCGATGCAACCCCAGGGTTGCTGGCCATCCCCGCTCCGACGATCGAGACCTTGGCCACGCCCTGGGCGGCCGCGACGTCGCCGCCGCCGATCTCCCGGCCGACCTGGCGTGTCGTCTCCTCAGCGACCTGCGCCTCGGCCTTCGTGACCGTGAACGAGATGTCCGCGCGATCGCCGCGGCTGGCCGTCTGGACGATCATGTCAACGTTGATGTGCCGGGCCGCCAGGGCCGAGAAGATGCGGTGGGCGACGCCCGGGACGTCCGGCAAGTCGCGGATCGTCATGCGCGCGACATTCAGGTCGTGCGTGACGCCCGTCACCAGGCGAACGTGTTCCATCTCAGGGACCTCCTCCACGATGGTGCCGGGCGCTTCACTCCAGGTTGATCGGACATGGAGCCTCACGCCGTGGAACTTCGCGTACTCCACCGATCGAGTCTGAAGAACGACCGCGCCGCTACTGGCCATCTCAAGCATTTCATCGTACGACAGCAGGTCTAATTGCCGGGCCTCAGGCACAATCCTGGGATCGGCGGTGAAGACGCCGTGCACGTCGGTGTAGATCTCGCAGCTGCTCGCGCCGAGCGCCGCGGCGAGCGCCACCGCGGTGACGTCCGATCCCCCGCGTCCCAGGGTGGTGATCTCGTGGTCTGGAGTGACACCTTGAAAGCCGGCGACGACCACGACCCGCCCACGTCCGAGCTCGGCGTCAATGCGCCGGCGGTCGACTTCGAGGATGCGCGCCTTCGTGTGAATGCCGTCGGTCAGGATGCGGACCTGGCCGCCGGTCAGCGAGATGGCCTCCAGTCCCAGCTCCTGGATCGCCATGGAGAGCAGCGCGATCGAGATCTGCTCGCCCACGGCCATGAGCATGTCCAGCTCCCGGGCCGGGGGGCGCGCGGTGATCTCGTGGGCCCGCGTGATCAGATCATCGGTCGTATCGCCAGGCGCCGAGACGACGACCACGACGTCGGTGCCATTCCGTCGCGTGGCGGTGACGCGGGATGCCACGTGGCGCATCCGCTCGGTCGTGGCCACCGAACTGCCGCCGTACTTCTGGACGATCACTCCCACATCGCGCCTCCCAGCATCCCCGCGGCGCCGTGCAGTCGTTCCGCGTCCGGTCGCATCACGGGTGACTCCCGATCGCGTCGCGAAGCGCCTCGAGGGACGCGGGGATCCTGATCGGATCCCGCTGCGGCACGGCATCGGGGTCTTTGAGCCCGTGCCCTGTCAGCACGCAGACCACGTCTCCCTTTCCCTGTGAGGCGGCGTCGAGCCGCCACGCCCCGGCGACGGCGGCGGCCGAGGCCGGCTCGACGAAGATCCCCTCAGCGCCGAGCGCCGCCTGCGCCTCGCCGATCTCGGTGTCGGACACCGCCACGAATCTGCCGCCTGACTGCGCCGCCGCGCCGACGGCGCCGTTCCAGTTTGCCGGACGGCCGATGCGTATCGCCGACGCCAGGGTGTGCGGCCGTTCGACGGGCGCGCCGCGCACCAGGGGATTCGCGCCTTCCGCCTGCACGCCGATGAGGCGCGGAGGGCGCTCGATGCGGCCGGCGGCCTGGTAGCGACCGAATCCCATCCAGTACGCCGTGATATTGCCTCCGTTGCCTACCGGCAGGACGAGCGTGTCCGGAGCGCGCCCGAGCGCGTCGCAGATCTCATAGACCGCCGTCGTCTGCCCCTCCAGGCGCATCGGATTGAGCGAATTGACCAGGACGAGTCCGCACGCCGCAGACGCCGCGCGGGCCAGATCCAGCGCCTGTTCGAAGCCAGTGTCGACAGCAATGACCTGCGCCCCGTGCGCGCCCGCCTGAACGAGCTTGCCCCGTGCCACGGCGCCCGCGGCTGCGGGCAGCACGATCACGCAACGTAGCCCCGCGCGCGCGCCGTACGCCGCCGCAGAGGCCGCGGTGTTCCCTGTCGACGCGCAGATCACCCCCCGGGCACCATCCGTCGCCGCGCGGCTGATCGCCACGGTCATGCCCCGATCTTTGAACGACCCCGTGGGATTGCTGCCTTCGAGCTTCAGCCACACGGGCCTGCCGACTCTGCGAGTGAGCGCGTCCGAAGGCACCAGCGGCGTGCCTCCTTCGTGGAGCGTCACGACTCGCCCGACCGGCGGCAGGAAGGTCCGGTACGCGTCGATGACGCCTGCCCACCCCCGCACCGGCGGAGTCACCTACGCGGCGATGCGCAGCACGGCCGGCACCGCCGCAACGACGTCGAGGGCGCGCAGCCTGGCGATGACGCGCACCAGTGCGGCCTCGGGAGTCTCGTGCGTGACCAGTACGACATCGGCCGTGGGACCGCGGCTCTTCTGCACGATGGAGGCGATGCTGACCTGCTCGTCGCCGAAGGCCGCGGCGACGCGTGCGAATACACCGGGCCGATCAATGACTTCGAGGGAGATACAGTACTCCAGGACGGCGTCGGTCATCTCCCGGATCGGCAGGCGCACGCCCGCGATGAACCCCAGCCGCCCCGCGGCCCCGGCACTGCGGTTCCTGACAGCGTCGATGAGATCGCCGATCACGGCGCTGGCCGTTGGCCCGCCGCCTGCCCCGCGTCCCTCGAGTACCACCAGGCCCACGGGGTCGCCTTCGATGAGGACCGCGTTCAGTTCGTCCATGACCGTGGCGAGCGGGTGCCCGACCGGAAGGAGCGCGGGGTGGACGCGGGCCTCGATGGCGCCGTCGACCTGGCGCGCGATCGCGAGCAGCTTGACGGCGTAGCCGAGCTCGCGCGCGTAGCCGATGATCCTCGGCGTGACCGCGCCGATCCCTTCACGGTACACATCCGCGCCCGACACCCGGCTGTTGAAGGCCACCGACGCCAGAATGGCCAGTTTTGCCGCGGCATCATGGCCGTCGACATCATCGCTGGGATCCGCTTCGGCGTACCCGCGGCGCTGCGCCTCGGCGAGGGCCTCAGCGAAACCGACGCCGTCGTGCGCCATGCGGGTGAGGATGAAGTTTGTCGTGCCGTTGACGATCCCCATGACCTGATGGATGCGGTTGCCGGCCAGGGCCTCCTGGATCGTCTTGATGACCGGAATACCCCCGCCCACACTGGCCTCGAAGAAGAGGTCGACGCCCGCGGCCGCCGCCGCGGCCCGCAGCTCATCGCCCCGCGCCGACATCAACTGTTTGTTGGCCGTCACGACGGCCTTGCCTCTCGCGAGGGCGGTGTGGATGTAGGTTCGGGCTGGCTCGATGCCGCCGATGAGCTCCACAACGATATCGACAGAAGGGTCTTCGACGACCGCACGCGCGTCGCCAGCCAGCACGCCGTCGGGCAGCGGCACTTCGCGCGGGCGCTCCGGGTGCGCCACGGCGGCCCGCTGGAGATGGACCGCCTGTCCCGCACGCGCTGCGATCTCGTCCCGCCGATGCACCAGGAGATCGGCCACCACCGCGCCGACCGTGCCGAGACCGAGAAGCCCGACGCGACAGACGCCGGACGT
>JBQTJP010000308.1:0-28211 GCA_052386995.1 Armatimonadota bacterium | reverse complement strand
TCCGCCGGAATCTCCTGGGCGATCAGCGTGGCCAGGCTGGCGAACGCGTCCCGCATCATGGCATCGTACTGCTCACGCATCATCGACCATCCCTCGCGCGCCTTCTTGCTGCGAGGGATCTTTTGCCGCAAGCTCACCCGCGTACCGCCCTCTGTCGGTATCAGCTCCGCGGTTTCGTCGATGGGAAACCCCATAGGCACGAAGCGCACGGTGAAGTAGTCAAAGGGCCGCCAGTCCAAGACCTCCTCGACGACGACTTGGTTTCCGTGCGCGCAGCGATTCGTCGTCCCAGGTCCACGCCGGCCGCGGGTCATGTGCTCCTCGAGACCGTCGACTGGCTGCCAGCGCAGGCGCTTGGCGGGAGAGGTCAGGTAGTCCCAGACCAGTGCCGGGGGGCTCTGAAGGTCAAACGATATCTCGCCGTCTGACTTCTCGGGGGCGATAAACACGCGACGTCGTTCCTGCTCGTCTGACCACCGCGTCTGGAGGTCGTGTACGAAAACTGGCACCTCGCCGATGTGCTCGTATGTTTCTCGATGCTCCCGCATGCCCAGCACGACCGGATCAATGCCTGCTGCCCGAAGACAGGCATCGGTGAGCAGCGCATACCCCTGGAGGCCGAATCTTTCGGCCACGGTGTTCTTCAAGAGCCGGTGCACGAGGATGACATCGGCGCCTGCGAGTTCCTCGCGGCCAGCGATGCGGTGGCGGACGAACTCGCCGTCGTGCACAAACACCTTCAGGTTGAGTGAGGCGATCTGGGCGCACGCATTGCATTGGCACGTCGTCGCCTGGCGCACATCACGCCGCCGCCGCTGAAAGCTAAAGTAGCACTGCTCAACGACGTCGAGCAGCATCGGGCCATCGATCTTGCCTGCGGGCGCGTAAGCGAAGGCGGCGTCGCCCTCGAGTTTGGCCAGCTTGAGCACGGGGCGAAGGGCGCCGATTACGGTCTCGAGAAGGTCGGCGAGCACCCCTTCGGCGTGGTTCAGCTCCGCACCGGTGAGATACCCGGTGTAGCCGGTCAGGTCGGTCATGACCAGACAGCCGCGCTCTGTCTGTACCATGGCTTATTGATGTTTCGGTCGGGCACTCCACGCAACCTGCGTGGTCAGGTTATCCCGCGGCGCAATCGCGGGTCCAGCGCATCGCGGAGCGCATCACCCATGAGATTTAGGCCAAGGACGACGAGCGCGATCGCGAGCCCGGGATAGACTGCCACCCAGGGCGCCAGCTCCATAAACTTTCGGCCCGAGCCCAACATGGTCCCCCACGATGGGTCGGGCGGTTGTGTTCCCAATCCTAAGAATGACAGTGTGGCCTCGCTCAGGATGGCCGTCGAAAAGGAAAGCGTGGTCTGGATGATCACCGGGGCGGCGATGTTCGGCAGCACGTAGCGAAGCATGATGCGCAGCCATCCCGCGCCGAAGGCCCGGGCGCCTTCGACGTACTGCTGCTGCATCACTACTAGCGTGGGGCCGCGCACGATGCGGGCGAAGATCGGTGAGTAGACGATCCCAATGGCAATCATCGCCGTCGTCATGCTCGCCCCCAGCACACCGGAGATGGCAATAATAAGGATGACCGTCGGAAAGGCGAACATGATGTCGACCACCCGCATGACCAGGCTGTCGACCAGCCCAAGGTAATAGGCGGAGATCAATCCCAGCGCGCCGCCGATGAACAGCGCGATGCCGACTGAGATGACGCCCACCTGGAACGACACGCGTGATCCATAGATGATGCGGCTGAGCACGTCGCGGCCGAACTCATCGGTGCCGAGGAGATGCGGGCCGCCCGGTGGGAGGAGCCTCTTGGAGGGCTGCGCGAGCGGATCGAACGGCGCGATGAGCGGTGCCGCGATGGCCAGCACGACGAAGATCAGCACGAGCGCGATGCCGGCGAGACCTACCGGATGCCGGACCAGATGGACGGCTACCTCGGCAAAGGGGTTGCGCGGCCTGTGCGGCGTCCACGCGCCCTTGACGACTTGCGCCCCTGTCGCCATCGTCTCAGCCGCGCTCAGTCATACCGGATCCGGGGATCGAGGTACGCGTAGACGAGATCGACCAGCAGGTTGACCAGGACGAAGGCCACCGCCACGAAGAGCACGCCGCCCTGCACCACCGGGTAGTCGCGCTGGTAGATGCCGTTGAGGATCATCCAGCCGATCCCGGGCATACCGAAGATCTGCTCGATGACCACCGCGCCGCCGAGGAGATAGCCCACCTGAATGCCCTGGACCGTAATGACCGGGATCGCGGCATTCTTGAACGCGTGCCGGGCCAGCACCACCTGCTCCCGGAGGCCCTTGGACCGCGCCGTGCGGATGTAGTCTTGTCCCAGCACCTCGAGCATCGACGACCGCATCATCCGCATGACGACGGCCATCAACACCGCGCTCAACGACAACACGGGCAGGAGCATCTGCTGGAGGTTGGCGAGCAGATCTTTGAACGGGCTGATCCAGATCAGGGAGGGCTGCCATCCCAGATAGAGCGAGGAAACCAGGAGCAGCATCGTGGCGAGCCAGAAGTTCGGCACCGACAACCCGATGAGCCCGGAGATGTGCGCCACGAAGTCCAGCGCGCCGTTGCGACGAACCGCCGAAAGCACCCCGAGCGGGATGGCGACCAGCCAGGCGAGGGCCGATGCCAGCAGCGCCAGCTCGATAGTGATCGGCAGCCGCTGCATGATGACCTGCGTGATCGGCTGGGCCGTCCGCACCGAGAGGCCGAGGTTGCCACGCACGACCTCGAAGAGCCAGTTGACGTAGTGGATGTGGATCGGGGCGTCCAGGCCGAACAGCCGGTAGAGCGCCTTGCGTTGCTCGGGTCCGAGCACGAGCTCGGGTCCGACCAGAATGTCCACGGCGTCGCCGGGCAGCAGGCGCATGAGCATCAGGACCAACGCCGAGATGCCCAGCAGGGTGGGGATCAACAGGACGAGACGGCGAAGGAGATATCTCCCCATCGTGCCTCTCCTGTCGAGGTCTGGCTACTTATCCAGCCATGCGTTCTTCAGACCCCAGTCACGGCGCGTAAATGGGCTCTGACTGTAGCCCTTCAGGTAGCTCTGTGTGCCTTCGACGATGTTGTCGACCGCGATCCAGAACATCGGGAAGTCAACGAGCAGACGGCGCTGCGCCTCATCGTACAGGAACTTTCGCTGCACGGGGTTGACGGTGGTCCGAGCGCGCAGCAGCAGGTCGTCCACTTTCGGATTGTTGTAGCCTGCGGCAAACGGGTTCTTCGAGTAGAACCGGGCCCACAGGAACCCATCCGGGTCGTGCCGCGGCGTGAAAGCGTTGGCCTGCATATCGTAGTTGAAATTGGGCGGGCCCGCTTCCCTGATAAAGACGCCGGTCTCGACTTGCCGGATGTTGACGGTGATCCCGATCCTGGCCAGCTGGTCCTTGAGCACGACGGCGGCCGCGGTGTAGAATCCCGCCCCCCCGAAGGGAGTGACGAGCATGTCCATCTGCTGCCCGTCCGGCACGCCGGCTTCCTTGAGCAATTGCTTCGCCTTGTCCGGATCGCGCCGGTACCACCGGCGGCTCAGCTCCTCGGGAGGAATGAACCAGTTGCCGAAGCCCGTTGCGATCGGGCCGGAGATTGTGCCCGATCCAGACAGCGCCTTGTCGATCATCTCCTGGCGGTCAATCGTCATGTTGATCGCCTGGCGCACGCGAATATCGCTCCACGGCTTCCGCAGCATATTGGGGACCATGACGAACAGGAAGATCCGCGGGCTCTTCGTGAGAATGATATTCCGTTGACTCCGCAATCGCTGTTCCCCAACGGGCGTGAGGAACGCGTAATCCAGCGTGCGGGAACGCAGACCCGCGACGCGCGCGTCCTCTTCCTCCAGTACCTTGAACGTCACCCTGTCGATGTACGGAAGCGGTTTGCCCCAGTAGTCCGGGTTCTTCGCCAGCTCAACGTGGCTCTTGGAGACATACTCGAGCATCCGGTATGCACCGGTCCCGTTAATCTGGGTAGCCAGGTTGCCGGTCATCGCACCCCGCTTGAGGATCGCCGAGCTGCGTAGAATTGCAAACGCGCCGAGCAGCGGTGGGAAGGGCGTCTTCGTCGAAAAGCGCACAGTGTTTCGGTCGATTACGTCGACGCGGTCGACCTGATCGAAGTTGGGACGCCAGATCGCCGGCCCCCGTGGGTCGAGGACGATGTCGAACGTGTACTTGACGTCGTCGGCCGTGAAGTCGGAGCCGTCGTGAAACTTCACGCCGCGCCGCAGGTGAAAGATGTAGGTGTTCTCGTCCGGCGTTTCCCAGCGCTCGGCCAATGACGGGATGATCCGCATGCGCGAATCGTACCCCGTGAGACTCTCGTAACTGTGCTCGAACCCCTGGGTCGACTGAAATGCCGAGTTCGTGATCGGATTCATCGAAATCGGGTCGCTCTCGGCCGCCCAGACTGATGTGCCGCCGGGCTTGGGAGGTCCGGCAGGAGCCGGTGCCGGCGTCGGGGCCGGTGCCGCGGTGACAAACGGGGTGCTCGTCCCAATCAGCCGCTCAATGGCCGCGAGACTCAGGCCCAGGGCCGCCGCGCGCTTCAGCAGCTGGCGCCGTGATATCCGGCCAAACAGAAGATCATCCAGCAACTTCTGTTCTGGGTCCAGACGGCTCATATGTCTTCCCCCTCGTTTGAATCGGGTCCGAGTTCGATCTGGCGCGGGCTTTCACCTGCCGAGAGTCTCCGCGACGCAGGCCGTCTTGTCATGCTCGCGGCCGTGCCGGTAGACTGCTGATGACCGTGTCCACGCAGCGCGCGATGCCGCTCGTTCTGCGCCGCCGATGACGGCGTACATCACTCGTCGCCTCCTGCAGTTGCTCCCGGTCCTGCTCGTGGTCTCCGCCATTGTCTTCTTCGTGTTCCGCATCATCCCGGGCGATGCCGCCGTCGCACGTCTTGGAGAATCGGCCGATCCCGAGTCGGTCGCGCGCCTTCGCCGCGCGATGGGTCTGGACAGGCCCCTCTACATCCAGTACCTGATCTGGCTGGGGCGCGCGGTCCACGGCGATCTGGGCGAGTCTCAGGTGAATCGCCAGGGCGTGTTCTCCCTCGTGATCGAGAAGTTTCCGGCGACCCTCGAACTGGCCGCACTCGGCATTACGCTGAGCCTCTTGCTCTCGATCCCCGCGGGCATCCTCAGCGCGCTGAGACGCGGGTCATGGCTGGACCACCTCACGCGCCTGGCCGCCATGGTGGGCTTCTGCGTTCCCCGCTACTGGCTGGCGGTGTTGCTGATCCTGATGCTCGCGGTCCAGTGGCGCTGGTTTCCACCGGCGGGCCATGTCCCGCTCAGCGACCATCCGCTGGCAAACCTGCGATTCGCGGCACTTCCGGCGTTGTCCGTGGCCCTGACACTGGCGGCGGTCCAGATGCGCTTCCTGCGCTCGAGCCTCCTGGACATCATCGCGCAGGACTACATCCGGACGGCTCACGCGAAGGGTCTGGCCCACCGCGCGGTCGTGCTGCGGCACGCGCTGAAGAATGCGCTCATCCCGTTCGTCACCGTCGTGGGCTTGGAGTTCGGGAATCTGCTCGGGGGCCTTGTGGTCGTCGAGCAGATCTTCTCGTGGCCGGGCGTCGGCTGGCTCATGGTCCAATCGATCATTCACCGGGACTACGCCGTCGTGCAGGGAGCGGTACTGCTCATCGCTACCGGCTTCGTCACCGTCAATCTCCTGGTCGACGTCGCCTACGCCGCCCTGGACCCGCGGATTAGATACACGTGAATCCGCTGGTCGCGCTCACGCGGGATCGGGCCGCCCTGGCCGGTGTCGTCCTGTTCGTGTTGGTCCTGGCGGCTGCCGTCCTCGCTCCTGTGCTCGCGCCGTATGATCCGCTGGCGGTGCGGGTCAGCGAGCGCCTCCAGCTCCCTTCGGCGCAGCATCTGCTGGGCACGGATGAACTCGGGCGCGACGTCCTCAGCCGGATCATCTTCGGCGCGCGTGCGTCGTTGGAAGTCGGCGCGATCGCCGTGGGAATCGCGGCCACCGTCGGCACGGGGCTCGGGCTGCTGGCAGGCTACTATGGAGGTCTTCCGGCAATCCTGATCATGCGCGGCGTCGATGGCCTGCTGGCATTCCCGGCGATCATCCTGGCCATGGCCTTGATCGCCACCCTCGGACCCAGCCTGGTCAACGCCGCCATCGCCATCGGGATCGTGTCCATCCCATCGTTCGCCCGGCTGGCGCAGGCGAGCGCGCTATCGCTCAAACAGCGCGAGTTCGTCGAGGCCGCCCGGGCCTGCGGTGCCACAGACCGGTACCTCCTGGTCCGTATCCTGTTGCCAAACCATCTCTCGCCGCTCCTGGTGCAGATCTCCGTGAGCTTCGCCAATGCCATCCTGACCGAGGCGGCGCTATCGTTTCTCGGATTGGGCGTCCTGCCGCCGACGCCGTCATGGGGCGCGATGCTGGACACCGGAAGGAAGTATCTGGATCAAACACCCTGGTACTCCGTGGCCGCGGGCGGGGCGATCCTCGTCGCCGTGCTCGGCCTGAACCTGCTGGGCGACGGCCTGCGTGACGCCCTCGACCCGCGGCTGCGCGGCCGGCGTCTGCGGGCAGAGGGAGTCTTGAGATCCGCCGACCTTGCCGCGCGTCCCTAGGAGCGCACACGATGCTTGCGGGACAGGAATGTCCGAGAATAAATGGACGCACACCGGCGGGAGGTGGGTCATCGCGACACGTCGACGCACTTCACGGATGACGCGGAGAGAGTTCGTCGCGGGAGCGGCGGCTCTGGCCGCGTCAGGGAGCCTGCTCCGGTTCGCCGTGCCTGCCTCCGGCGCCCCCGCGCCGAGTCCCGCACAAGCGCCTGCGCGGCCGAGCACCGGCGGGGTTCTGCGCACCACGCTGGGCGCGGAGCCTACCACGCTTGACCCGCATCAGTCCCGCACGTTATTCGACTTCGATGTGAAGGACGCGCTGTTCGACGGATTGCTCGATGACGACTTTACCGAAGGCCCCCGCGGTGCGCTGGCCGAGTCCTGGGAATCTCCTGACGCCAGCACGTATGTCTTCCGGCTTCGCCGCGGCCTGCGTTTCCACGACGGCAGCCCTATCACGGCCGACGCTGTGAAGTCCACCGCCGAGCGTATCCAGGGCCCCGACGGCCTGGGGCAGACTCGCTCGATCGTCGAGCAGATCGCGTCCACGGACGTGCTGGACCCGCAGAGTATCCGGTTCAGGCTCAAGGGGCCGAACGCGGCGTTCCTGATGGACATCGCGGACATGAAGATCGTCCCCAGGAACTTCGACGCCCGGAATCCCGTCGGCTCAGGCCCGTTCCAATTCGTCGAATGGGTACGTCTTCGCCACGTCCGTCTGAAGAAGTTTCCCGGCTACTGGCTCGCGGGCCGGCCCTACCTCGATGAGCTGGTCTTCATGCCGACACCGGACGAGAATCAGAAGATCGTCCTCTTAGAGACCGGTGGGGTCGAGTTCACCGACACGGTTCCCCTGCCGAGGGTCCAAGACGTGGAGCGGGGCGGCAAGATCGTGGTCCACAGCATCCCGCCCGGTGTATCTCCCTCCAGCTACTACATGC
This sequence comes from Armatimonadota bacterium, assembly GCA_052386995.1. Lineage (GTDB taxonomy): Bacteria > Sysuimicrobiota > Sysuimicrobiia > Sysuimicrobiales > Humicultoraceae > JBQTJP01. The sequence goes on along the minus strand of JBQTJP010000308.1, from coordinate 20,631 downwards.
TGACGCGCGCCGATCGTCCACCGTTGAACAACGCTAAGGTCCGGCAGGCCATGAACTTTGCCATCGACCGCAAGGCGCTTCTTCAAGTCACCTTTGGCAAGGGCACGCTCAAGTCCAACGCCATCCCACCCAAACACTGGGCATTCAACCCGGAGTCGGTCTCCTTCAACGAACGCGACGTGAGCCGGGCGCGGAAGCTCATGTCCGAAGCCGGTCAGGGCAGCGGGTTCTCGCTGCAGCTCAAGCACCTGACCAGCCGCGCGGAGTTCTTCACGCTGGCGCAGGTGTTCCAGGCGAACATGGCCGAGATCGGCATCAAGATCGACCTCATCCCCCAGGAGATCGGCATCTGGGTCAACCAGGTGCTGGTCCAGCGCGATTTCCAGCTGGGCCTGACAGGCGTGATCCCGCGCTACGACCCCGACGCGATGCTGGGCGAACAGTTCTCCGGAAAGCGCGTCAATGGAAGGGCCATCGGCTGGCGTCACGACCTGTTCGAAAAGCAGTTGGAACAGGGCCGCGCGAATGTCGGTCAGGAGGCGCGGAAGCGAGTCTACTACCACGCGCAGTTGATCGCGCAGTGGGAAGCGCCGGGGTTCATCCTGAACGAGCGGCCGATCCTGTATGGGGCGGCGCCGTCAGTTCAAGGCTTCAAGCCGGACATCCGGCAGCATACGCACTTCGTGGACGTGTGGCTGAAGCGCTGAGCGCGTACCCCGTCGTCGTCACGAGTCCTTCGGCAGGTATGCCTTCGGCATCAGGCACCGCATCGAGTACAGTGGCACCTGCGCCTGACCCGGCCGCGCGTGGCCGGCGATCCCGACGAGCAGATACGCGTCGTGCTTACTCATGCCGGTACGCTCCTCCATCCAGAGGATCATGTCGCGCAGTGCCAGTCGCAGCGCCTCCTCGAGCGGGCTGGCTACGGCCACGGTCACGAGCGCATCGGGCGTCTCGATGCGGGGCCACGACATCACGGGGCTGCGGCCCGCGATGACATCGCAGCTCAGCGTGACGACGCTGCGCATTTCGACTTCGTTGATCTCGCCGTCGCTCTGGATCGCGTGGCAATCGCCCAGCGCGAGCAGGGCGCCCTCGACGTAGACCGGCAGGAAGATGGTGCTTCCCGCGGACACTTCCTCAGCGTCGAGGTTCCCCCCGTGACGCCCCATGCCCCCGGACAGGATCGCTTCCAGAGCCGGCGCGACCCCGATGGTGCCGATCATCGGCCGCACGGGAATCTGGATCTCATCGCTGATGATGACCTTGCCGTCACGGATCTCGCGCAGCACCGTGCTCGGCGTGTCGAAGAAGTCTTCGAGGTGAAAGAGCCAGGGCCAGTATCCCTGGTACCCGAGCGCGTCGCACTCCTGCTGATGAATGTGCACGGCCAGCGTGTCACCGGGACGGGCCCCGTCGACGTAGATCGGGCCGGTGACCGGGTTCCCGTGGTAGCCGCGTGTGCGCAGAGCGATCAGATATTCAGGGGTCGTGGTGTCCGGCGTACGAGTGAGCCCGCCGCGCGAGTCCTCGGTCTCGACGATGAACCGCTCGCCGGCGCGCACCGACGCCACGGGCGGCGTGCGGCGGTCGAAGACCGGCGTGAGCCTATCGCGCGTGATGCGCTGCATGGACGGCCTCTCGATAGAGGCGCCCGCCTCGTACGACGGCCGTCGGGACGAGCCGGTGTCGACCGATGCGCACCTGTTCGTGCGCGTCGTGCAGTTCGAATCGGCCTTCCTGAAGATCGAAGACGACCGCATCACCCCACGCGCCGGCGCGTAGCGTGCCGATCTTGTCGGTCATCCGCATGACCTCGGCGGGCGTGGCCGTCACTTTGCGAATGGCGTCATCGAGCGAGAGTCCGAGGTGGAGAAACTTGCTGACGGTGGTCGCCAGGTCGAAGACCGGACCGTCGATATTATAGGCGTGGACGTCGCTGGAGATCGTCTGCGGCTGCGCGCCCTGCCGAAGCGCGGCCTCTGCGACGTCCCATTTAAAGCTCCCCTGGCCGTGGCCGACGTCGAAGACGACGCCCCGCTCCATCGCCTCGCGCACCGACCGGCGGACTGTGCCGTCGTCGTTGAGGATACCGTGGGTCATCCCATGAAAGCAGTGAGTGAGGATGTCGCGGCCGCGCATGACGGCCAGGATGTCATCGAGGGAATCACACCACGCCGTCTGGGGATGCACCATGATCGGGAGGCCGACGGCATCGGCCGCCTCCCGCGCCAGGTGCAGCGGACGGATGCCCGCGGCTTCGCTGACGATGCTGTGACGGGACAGTCGCACCTTGACGCCGAGGATCACGTCGCGGTGCTTCTCGATCATGGCGACAGCCTTTGACACGCTGGCATGCTGGATGTTGTCGAGCTCGCCGACCTCGCGGGTCACCATCCCTTGTGATGAGATGTTGAGCTGCGCGAGCAAGCGGGTCGCGCTGACATCGATGACATACTTCCGAAAGCCCGGGAAGGTATCGGCCCCCGCGGACCCGGCGTCGACGGCAGTGGTGACGCCTCTCGCCACGCAGTAGGGATCGGGCTCGATGCCGTAGTGGCTGACCCCCCAGAAGACATGCACGTGGAGATCGATCATGCCGGGGGCGACGATCCTGCCCGTACAGTCGACGACCTCCCCCGCGCCCGCCCGCGGCAGATCGGCGCCGACCGCGGCTACAGTGCCGCCGGCGAACGCGACATCGCGTTGGGCGTGCATACCCTGTGCGGGATCGATCAGGGTCCCGCCTTTGAGCAACAGATCATACGTCATCTGATCACGCGTCCACGCGGAAAGATACCGTCGGCGATGCTCTATGAAGGGTGCACCATCGGCGGGACGAAAACCTTCCTGGATGAAGATCACCCGCATCGAGGCGTTTCCCATCCGCGCCCCACGCGCGCACCGGTTTGCCGCGGCCAACGCGGTGCTGACGCACTCTGACTTTGCTCTCGTCACCATCGAGACCGATGCCGGGATCACGGGGTACGGAGAGATCTCCAGCGCCCTCGCGCACTACCGGCTCGGTCCGTCGCATGCGTACGACGTCAACGCCTACCTGGCGCCGGCGCTGATCGGCGAAGATCCTCTCACGATCCCCGCATTGATCGACCGGATGGATCGCGTGCTCACCGGCGGGCGGCAGGCCAAATCGGGAATCGATATGGCCCTGTGGGACATCGCGGGCAAGGCCGCGCGCCTGCCGATCTATCGCCTGATGGGGGGCAAAGCCCGGCCGGGCGTTCCGCTCAACTGGACGATGGGCTTCATGGAGCCCGGCGAGACCGCGGCCGAAGCGGCCCACTATGTGAACAGGCACGGCATCCGCAGCGTACGGCTCAAGATCGGGCGCCCTGGTGATATCGACGCGCGCGCGTGCGCAGCCACCCGGAAGCGGCTGGGGTCGACTATCCCGATCCGCGTCGACGCGAACGAATACTATCGGTCGCTCAAACAGGCCATCGCCGCCATCCGGCAGATCGAGCCAAGTGATATCCAGATGGTCGAGCAGCCGCTTGCGGCACACGATTTCGCCGGACACGCGGACGTGCGCGCGGTGGTCAACATCCCGATCATCCTCGATGAATCGATCCAGTCCCCGCGTGACGCGATCACAGCCATTCAGACGCGGGCGGCCGATGCCTTCAACGTGTACGTCAGCGAGTCGGGCGGCCTGCTGCGCGCGCAGCAGATCATCGCCATCGGCGAGGCCGCGGGCATACCCTGCCTGATCGGCACCATGGGCGAGCTCCAGATCGCCTCCGCCGCGGCCGCGCACCTGGCCGTCGCATGCGCGAACCTCCCGTTCACCTGTGACTTAGTCGGCCCGCTGCGGTACGACGAATCGATCATACAGGAGCCGCTGCGGCTCGAAGGCGGGCTCTTCTATCCCCCCGAGGCCCCGGGTCTTGGGGTCACACCCAACTGGGATGTGATCAACCGATGGCGGGTGCCGGCATGAAGAGTGCGCACGCGCGAGGCCTTGTGTGAAGATCTCGCGCGTCGAAGTCATCCCCATCAGGGCTCCCCGCAAGGAGGTCGTCCGCTCGGGCACAACCGCAACCGGTCCGGTCAGCGCCTCGGAGTTCGGCCTTGTGCGAATCGAGACCGATGCGGGCCTGTCGGGCCTGGGCGAGATTTCGATTACCTACCCGCGCATCGGCTTCACGCTCTGCCACGCCGCGCGCAGGCTCGTGGCCCCACGCCTGGTCGGCCTGGATCCGCTGGCGCTGCCGCAGGCGTTGCGTGCCATCGACGAAGTGCTCGCCGCCGAGCTGAGCGCGCCGTACATTCGTGCGGCGTTCGAGATGGCGCTGCTCGATCTCGCGGGGCGGCACTTCGGCGTACCTGTCTATCAATTGTTGGGAGGGCGCGCGCGCGATGCGGTGCCGCTGGCCTGGGGGATCTATCAGAAGTCCTCGCGGGAGATGGCCGACGACGCGGCGGCGGGGATCGCCGCGGGGTTTCGGGCGATCAAACTGAAAGTCGGCCGGGCGCTCACCGACGATGTCGACGCCGTGCGGGCGGTGGCGAAAGCCGTGGGATCCGATGTGCCCCTGAGGCTGGACGCCAATATGGCGTGGCGAACCGTCCCCGAAGCCGCGGCCGCCATCCGTGCGCTGGCCGCCCAGGCGAAGATCGCGTGGATCGAGCAGCCGCTGGGACGCGACAATCTCGACGGATTGCGGCTGCTGCGGCAGCAGACGGGCGTCTCGATCATGGCCGACGAAAGCGTGCAAACGCTGCGCGACGCCTACGCGGTGGCGCGCGCGGATGCGGCGGACGTGTTCAACGTGTACATCGTCGAGGCCGGGGGGCTCAGAGCCGCGGCGGAGATCTTCGCCTTTGCCGGGGCGCTCGACATCCCGTGCATCATCGGCAGCCAGGCCGAGCTGGGAGTGGGCACCGCGGCGGCGGCGCACCTGGGCGTCGCAGTGCCGGACCTGCCCTACGCCTGCGAAACCTTTGGCCCCCTGCGCTACGCGCGCGACATCGCCTCTCCTTCACCGCGCATCGAGCGGGGAATGCTCTATCCGCCCGAGGGCCCCGGGCTTGGCGTTGCGCTCGACTCAGATACCGTACGTGCCTGGCAGGTCGACGAGTAGTATATCGAGGAGGACCAACGATGCCCTCTGCGCGCCGACAGATCCGCCTAACGTTTCCGGCCAGCGGTGAGTCCGTCGTGGCCGAGATGCTCGAGGACGAAGCGCCCGACGTGTGCCGGAAAGTCTGGGGCGCGCTGCCGGTGGAACGCAAGCCGCTCCACGGGCAGTTCTCGGGGGCGGAGATTTTCGTGCTCATCGATCCCCTGGACGCACCGGCCGAGAACATGACGCAGATTCCGCTGCCGGGCGAGATCTTCTATTTCTTCGACCCAGGCGGCGGCGTCACCAACCCGAAGCCGGCCGGGGAAATCTGCGTGGTGTACGGGCGGGGCGTCGTGTTGCGTGGATGGGAAGGCGTCCCCACGCACTGCAGCCTGTTCGCACGCATTCCCGGTGACTGGAAGTACGACTGGAAAGAGTTCGCGCAGGCCTGCCGGCGAGTGCGCACCGAAGGACCGCACCCGCTCCGCATCGAGCGCGTCGAGTCCTGACTACTTTGATTGTGGCCATGGGGGAGCCCTGAAGGCAGACCCGTCGAAACCGTCCAGTTGAGCCCTGGTTTACAATCAGTTGAGTAGCAGTTAGTATAAGCAAAGAGATGAGCCTGCTCCTAACAGGAAGCATAGCCGAGGTTAAGGCCTGGGGCCGCCGTCAGCATTCCCAGACTCTGTCTTGTCGAAACCTCTACGAGGGAAGAAGCCCAGGTGCGGCCCAGACGTTTGCACAAGTAGGCTTGCACGTCGTACATTCCGCCTTAAACGAACTCGATCGTTATGTAGCAGAGCATATGAAGCAGTATCTCGTCCTGTACCTGCACGAAGCCGTTATCACTTCCATTTTCTCACGTTGGACCGACTTTGAAGATGACGCTCGCAGCTTAGTGGCCCTGGAGGTCGCTCATCGCGCACGCAACGCGCTTGCCCATGGGCTCATAGAGGTCACTGAACTGGCCATGGATTTCGACCACCTTTCGGGAGAAGCAATTGAGAAACTCTCCCCGCCATCTAAGAAAGTGGATTGGAAGAGGCCAAAGATTCGGCCGGAACTCGTGAACTACATTTACGTCCGAATCCTGCAAGACCTATTCCAGGAATCCAATCAGGATGTTTATTTGTCGAAGCTGGAGCGTCTGCGGGCTGGATTCGGGCTGAACCAGCACGAACTAGCGCGACTCCTGGACGTGACGGCAGAATCTATCCGCAAGTGGGTTCGCGGTGGAGGCATTTCGCCCGATGTCCGTGGGGTGATTGACCTCAACGTAGCGTTACTTAACCAGCTTGAGACGTACGTTAGGCCCGGCCTTCTCCCTGCCGTATTAAGGAGACCCGCAAGGGGGCTGGACGGACGAAGGCCACTGGAGTTGCTTTTCAGTAGAGAGGGAGAGAGTATTGTCCAATACCTAGAGAATCTGACGACCTATGCCACAACAGCATAAATGGGCGCCTCGAGCCTGTCCTGCCTACGCCGGTTTCGTCTATCGCTACGTACCGCACAGGGCGATGGATCCTTTGGACGGTTCTTTCGCGATGAGATTCGGCGGCCGGTGGAATCCTCCAAACTCCTTCCCCGTTCTTTACACGTCCTGCTCAATTAAAGTGGCAGTGGCTAATCTTTGGCACAGGTTCGAAGGCGAAGCCGTCGAGCCATGGGAGATCTCCGAAGAGTATCAAGCTGACCTGTATGAACTCCAAATTGATCAACCGAACCTAGTCGATGTCCGTACATCTGATGGAATAGAAGGACTTGGTTTCCCGCCGAGTTATCCCGAAGGCACTGGACATACACAGACACAGCCGGTTGGTCTGCGTTTGCATAGAGAGCGTTGGCCGGGTATCTGGTGTCGCTCAGCTGCTCTTGTCAGCGGTGAAGAGATCGCCTTGTTTCTTGATCTCGCCCAACGCCCCGAGCCGATTGGTGCTCCACGAAGGCTAAAGGACTGGTTCCCAGTCCCCGAAGGTCACTAACTTCACCCAGTCAGGAATGCACCCTGTAGCGCTCGATCATCTCTTCGTTTAGCTCAACTCCCAGGCCCGGCTTCTCCAAAGGTCGTGCCTCGCCGCCCTTGATCGGCAGGGGTTCTGCGAGCAGATCGCCTTCATAGAAGAACGGCCCCAGGATGTCGCAGGGAAACTCTTCGGCACCGATCCCCGGTGTGGCCATAGCGAGATGGATCATCGCGGCGCTGGCGACGCCGAGCTCCAGATTGCTCCCGACCGTGCACGTCAGGCCCGCGGCTTCGGCGACCGCGGCGATTTTGCGTGCCGGGCCGATGCCTCCGCCTTTGCCGACGTACACGGAGAGGATGTCCGCGGCGCCCGCCCGGACCACCGCCATCGCATCCTGTAAAGTGTACACGCTCTCGTCGGCCATCACCGGCACCGGCACATTTGCGCGCACGTCGGCCATCCAGGCGACATCGAGCGCCGGGACGGGCTGCTCGGCAAAATAGATGTTGAACTCGACGAGGCGCCGTATGGTCTGAATTGCCACGCGCGGCGACCAGCCGCCGTTGGCGTCGACACCCAGGCGCACATCGGGACCCACGGCCTCCCGCACCGCACGCACGCGCGCGACATCTTCCTCGGGCTCCACACCCACCTTGACCTTCATCGCGCGGAATCCCTGAGCCACGGCCCAGGCCGCGATCTCGGCGGCCACCGGCGGTTTCTGTCCAGAGACCGAAAACTTCGTCGGCACGAACGACCTCACCGGCCCACCCAGCAGCCGGTAGACCGGCAGGCCCGCCGACTTGCCGAGGATATCCCACAGCGCCATCTCCAGCGCCGATCTGGTGAACGGATTCTCCGCGACGCCGCGCTGCAGTTTGAGCGTGAGCCGCTCGATTTCGCGAGGGTCTTCACCGATCACCAGCGGCGCGAGGAAATTGGTGATGAAGTGATGTGCGGTGACCTGATCTTCGCCGCTCCAGCCGGGCGTGCACGAGACTTCGCCCAGACCCATGATCCCGGCATCGGTATGCACTTTCACCAGCAGGAACGGCGATGTCGTGTGCGCTCCCCGGCCTCCCTTGATCGCACGCTGGGGATTGATCGGGACCTGGACGGGGATGGTCTCGATCCGCGTGATCTTCATCGCGTCAGTCCCACCTGGTAGAACTCCACGAAAGCCTTCGCGACGGCGCCCGCGGCCGCGGCCAGATACGTGCGGCCCCGGTCGGCATCGGCGCGATCCGGGCTGTCGGTGAAGCCGTTGATGCCCTGCCAAAATCCGTGCACCTCACCGCGGTACGGCCGCATGAGGGCGCGCGGGTCGGTCCCCCCGGCCACGTCGCGGTGAGGCAGCGGCGTGCGGACCAGATCCGGACGCAGCGCGAGCATGTGCGACGTCTCGTAGACGCCGGCATGGCCTGGGAACCGGCCGAAGGCGTGCGCCTGCACCTCGATCAGGGCGTCCCATGCGACCGTCCAGTAAGAGGCCGCAGCCACATTTGCGGGATGATGGAGCGCCAGGTCGCGCGCGACGAGCTGGATCAACTCGTGATTGCCGCCATGGCCGTTCAAGATAAATATCCTTCGAAATCCCCCGGTGATGAGCGACTCGGCGAGATCGTAGATCACGCGAAAGTAGGTTTCGGTATCCAGCGACATCGTGCCGCCGAACGGCAGGTGATGGTGCGATGAGCCAAAGGGCATCGTCGGCGTGACCAGCACGGGGATCTGTGTGGCCGCCTCCGCCGCTGCCGCGCGCGCAATGTGCTCCACGGTGAAGGAATCAGTGTACACCGGGAGGTGCGGCCCGTGCTGCTCAGTGGCTCCCACAGGGAACACCGCAAGCGCCTCGGGCGCGGCGGTGCGTGCCTCCTCACGCGTCAACTCTTGGAGTAACAACCGCGTACTCATCGGCAACCCCTCCGGCAACGGGACTTTCCGACCAACCCGGGGAGCACAGTTCGGTAGAGAGGAACGCATCGCCTTGTCACTGAACCACTCGGTACCGTGGTCGTATCGTGATCATCGACGTCCATACGCATACGCCGACGCACCGGACGGCGGTGCCGCCGGACGAGGACGTCGTCAATACGATGTGGCGGCCCGACCGACCCGTCCGCGCGACCTGCACGTGGTCGGACTTCCTCGACGCGATGGCCCCGGTGGATCGCGCGATCGTCTTCCTGATTGCTCCCGGTCCGAATCAGACGCCGTTCGCCGCAACGGGACTGGCGTCAGACCCTACGGCCAATGTCAATGATCTCACCGCGGAGTTCGTGCGCAGTCAGCCCGATAAGCTCATCGGGTTTCTCTCCGTCCATCCCCTGGCCCCTAAGGCGCTCGACGAGATCGAACGCGGCGTGCACCATCTTGGGCTGCGCGGGATCAAGCTCGGGCCCAACTATCAAAACTTCGATCCGCTGTGTCCGGAGGCGCGCAGCATCTACGCTCGCGCCCAGGCGCTCGGGTTGCCGATGCTGTTCCATCAGGGCACGTCGCCCATCCGGGATGCTCCCATCCGCTACGCCCACCCCCTCCTGATGGATGAGATCGCCACGGCATTCCCCGAGGTGCGGATTGTGATGGCACACATGGGGCATCCCTGGCAGGCGGACACGATCACGGTCATCCGCAAGCACCCGCATGTCTATGCGGACGTCTCCGCGCTGTTCTACCGGCCCTGGTCGTACTATCACGCGATGCGTCTGGCCACCGAATGGAACGTGCTGCACAAGCTCCTGCTCGGCTCGGACTTCCCAATCACGACGCCGGCGGAGACCATCGACCATCTCCGCAAGGTCAATCAGCTCGTGGCGGTCAGCGGTTTACCCCAGGTGCCGCAGGACGCGCTCGAGGCGATCATTCACCGCGACAGCCTTTCGCTGCTCGGCATCGCACACTGACACGCACAGGAGACGCGCGGTGCGCATCCAGACCGTCGGGGCGGCCACCCTGCGGATCCCGATGGAGACTCCGGTGATCGTGGGCGGCGGCCTGCGCATCGCCGAGCGCGAATACCTTCTCGTCATGCTCGACACCGATGCCGGACTGCGCGGGGTAGGGTGGAGCTTCACCCGCGGCGCGGATCTGGCGAGCGCGGTGCGTCGACTGCGGCCGGTCCTCGAAGGCGAGGATCCGCTGGAGGTCGAGCGGCTATGGGAGCGTATGACCGCCAACGGATCGCCTCCCGCCAACCGTGGGGTCACGAGGCGCGCGGTCAGCGCGATCGACATCGCCCTGTGGGATATCAAAGGCCAAGTCGCCGGGCTTCCCCTGCACAGGCTGCTGGGGGGATACCGCACGGATGTGCCGGTGCTCATGGCGGGGATGTACTATACGCCGGGCCGGCGCCCCGAAGACGATGTGCGTGAGGCCGCCTTGCTTCGCGAGCAGGGGTTTCGCGTGGTCAAGATGATGGGAGGAGCCGCCCCGTTCGCCGACGATCTCGAACGGGTGCGGGCGGTGCGTCGAGCGCTTGGGCCGGATGTGGGGATCGCCCTCGACGTGAACGGCGCCTGGACCGATCACACGGTCGCGGCCGATCACGCTCGTGCTCTGTCGGACCTGGATGTGGCTTTCATCGAGGAGCCTCTGCCGGCCGAAGACCGTGCGGGCCTGCGCGCGCTGGCAGCAGAATCCGCGATACCCATCGCGGCCGGAGAAACGCTCCACGAGCGGGGGGCGTTCCGCGATCTTGTCGCCGGCGGAGCGATCTTGCGGCCGGATGCGACAGTCGTGGGCGGGATCAGTGAATGGATGAAGGTCCACGCGCTGGGTGTGACATGGGGGCTGAGAGTGATTCCCCACTACTTTCCGGAAGTCCACGTTCATCTGGCCGCGGCCCTCGCGGGCGTCGAAGCCGTTGAATGCGTCACCACGGTCGGCGACATCAGCAACTTTCACCGCATCGTTCGCGATCCCGCGCGCCCGATTTCCGGTGTTCTGCGCGCGCCGCAAGGCCCGGGGCTGGGGCTGCAGTTGGACTGGACTGCCGTCGAACGGTACACGGTGACGTCATGAGTGGCGCGCGCGCGGTGGCCATGGTGACGGGCGGCGGCGGGGGAATCGGTGGAGCTGTGGCGGCCCGCCTGGCAGCTAACGGCTATGCTGTCGCCGTCGCGGACCTGGATCTGGATGCTGCCCGTCAGACGGCACACGTCATTGACAATCGCGGGGAGGCAGCCCGGACGTACCTCCTTGATGTGACAGAACCGCTCCAGGTTGAATCGACGGTGCAGCACATCCTCGCAGACCTGCAGCGCATCGATGTCCTGGTCAACGCGGCCGGCATTCAGTTCAATTGCGCGGCAGTAGACCTGCGGCCCGAAGACTACCTGCGCGTGCTGAATGTGAATCTGCACGGGACCGTGTACTGTTGTCAGACCGTTGGCCGGCAGATGATCCGGCAAGGTGGAGGAGTTATCATCAACATCTCGTCGCTGGCTTCCCGGTTTGGCTGGCCCAGGCGGATGCCTTACGCGGTCTCGAAAGCAGGCGTTGCGGCCCTGACGCGATCGCTGGCCGTCGAGTGGGCGCCGCACAACATCCGGGTGGTTGCCATCGCGCCGGGGTATGTGTCCACGCCGTTGGTACGTGAAGCGTTCGAGAAGGGACATATCCAGCAGCGCGAAGTATTGCAGGAGATCCCGCAGCACCGCCTGGCAGAACCGGACGAGGTCGCCACCGTGGTCGCCTTCCTCGCGTCTCCGGCGGCGGCCTACATCACCGGCCAGGAACTGGTTGTCGACGGGGGATTCTCCGTCTACAAGCTGTGAGCGCGGCAGGTGCGGAGGAGGACGCGGCGTGGACAGCCACTTCCGTCTTGATGGCCAGCGCGCTGTGATTACCGGCGCGAGCCGCGGGATCGGCGCCGCCATCGCCGTCGAGCTCGCGAGGGGCGGGGCAGACGTGATTTCCGTTCACCGCACACGGGAGGAGCCGCCGGTTGCCGCGGTCATTCGCGCACTGGGCCGGCGCTACGATGTCGTCCATTACGATCTGGTTGCGGTCGACGGTATCCCTGCCCTCGTCAATGAGATCCTCACCCGCTTTGGTCGGATTGATATCCTGGTCCACAACGCCGGGTTCCAGAGGCGCCATCCGCTGACCGAGTTCCCCGCCGTGGACTGGGACGCGGTCATGAACGTGCACCTGAAGGCCGCGTTCCTGCTGGCGCAGGGGTTCGGACGCCCGATGCTGGAACGGGGACGCGGAAAGATCATCTTCACGTCATCCGTGCTGGCGTACCAGGGCGGCCTGATGGTTCCGGCATATGCCAGCGCCAAAGCGGGCCTGGCGAATCTCGCCCGAGCCCTCGCCAACGAGTGCGCCGCGCGGGGTGTCAACGTGAACACGGTGGCGCCCGGCTACATCGACGGCACCGAGCTGGGCGTGCCGCTAAAAGCCGATCCGGCGCGGTATCGGCAGATCACCGAGCGGATTCCCGCGGGACGCTGGGGCACCACAGATGAGGTGGCGCCGGCCGTGCGGTTCCTCGCTTCAGATGCGGCCCGCTACATTCACGGCCACACACTGGTCATCGATGGAGGCTGGATGGGACGATGAGCCGCCGTGCATTTTCCGCCGGGACCGGACGGGTGACGATCACGCCGCCGCTGACGGTGCCTCATGCCGGCTGGGGCGCGCAGACGCACGTTTTCGCCGACGGAGTCGAGACCGATCTGTGGGCCACGGTGCTCGTCGTAGACGACGGCGAAGCGCGCGCCGGACTCGTGGACGTGGATCTGGTGATCCTGACCCAACCGGAGGCGGATGCCATCCGGACGGCGGTCGCGGAGGTGCTGGGCGTGGCGCCCGAGGCGGTCCGAGTGTCGCTCACGCACAACCACGCCGGGCCGCCGCCCAGCAACTGGGACTGGGCGGATCAGGGAAAAGAGGCGCTCGCAGATTACTACGCATCGCTGCCCGAGCTGGCCGCGCTGGCCGCGCGCGCGGCGCTGGCCGACCTGCGGCCCGCGCGGATCGGTGTGGGAACCGGCGAAAGCCGTGTGGCCAAAAACCGCCGCGAAAACGCTCCGGACGGCCGGATCGCCACCGGCGTCAACCCGACCGGCGTCATCGATCCCCACGTGTTCGTGCTGCGAATCGATGGAGTGGATGGCGCACCGTCTGCCGCGATCGTCGGCTACACCATGCACCCGACCACCATGGGCCCGACCAACCGGCACTTCAGCGCCGACTGGCCCGGCCATCTCAAGCGCACCGTGGAGCAGTTGACCGGCGCCACCTGCATCTTCGTCCAGGGCGCGACGGGCAACGTCGGACCCGGGCCCGAAGGATTCACCGATGATCCGCGCGTCATTCGGAAGCTCGGTGCGCTGATCGGATGCGAGGCCGGACGGGTCTACTTCGGGTTGCACGTGCCGCCCGTGGAGTTCCGGCACGAGCGGATCTGGGAGTCCGGCGCGCCGCTGGGAAAGTGGACGGCGCTGCCCTTGGCGGAATCGGCGCCGGTCGTGCAGACGCGCGTCAAAACACTGAGCCTCCCCCTACTGCCCCAACCATCCGTGGCCGACGCCGAGGCCGCGCTGAAGGAGCAACGCGGGCGCCTGCAGGATGCAATCAACCGCGAGGCCTCGCCGGCCGAAGTGGAGGACGCCACGTTTCGGACGAAGCGGGCGAACATGGCGCTCACGCGCGCACGAACGTTCGGCGGTCGGCGCGACTTCCCGGTGGAGCTGCACCTGTTGCAGATCGGTCCCGCGGTGCTGGCCGCCATTCCGTGCGAACCGTTTGCTGAGATCGCGCTCGCGATCAAGTCGAAGTCGCCGTTTGCCCACACGTGGTTCGGTGGCTACGCCGGCGCCTGGGCAGGGTATCTTCCCGTGCCGGAAGAGTATCCGCGCAAGGGATATGAAGTCGACACGACGCCCTACGCACCTGAAGCGGCGGGACGCGTCATCGAAGGCACACTCGCCGCGCTCCAGGAGTTACACCTGCAGTCGGGGTCTGGCGGAGGTGCGCGCCGTGGCCGGGCGTGACGAGGTGTCCGGGGCCTTCTCTACACCCATCGACAATCCCCTGGTGCCGCGATTCCCCATCACATTTCGCAATGTCGAGATCATCACCGTGATCTACAGGACGCGCCCCGAGGCAATCCGTGCCACCCTGCCCGAGCCGCTGGAGCCGGTCAGCGACTACGCGATCGTGCATATCTACCGGATGAACGATGCCGAGTGGTTTGGACGGTACCACGAGTCGGCCGTGCAGGTCGAATGTCGGCTCCCCGCCTCTGTGTCGCTGACGCGTCGGGAAGAGCGCGGCGCATACTCCCCGTACCTGTACCTCGAAGGCGATGGGCCGGTGTCTACCGGGCGTGAGGTGTACGGGCAGCCAAAGAAGTCCGGCGAGCCCAGCATCGAGATCTGCGGCGATCTCTTCGTGGGACGCGTGCGCCGTAACACCATTGAGATCATCACCGCAACCCTCCCGTACAAACAGCAACGGGCCAGAACCGAGGACCTCGGGCGCGTCGCCGCCTTTGCGACCAACGTGAACTTGAAGATCATCCCGCACGTCGATGGGTCGCCGGCGATCAAACAAATTACCGCCCGAACGCTCGAGCAGGTTGTCGTCCATGAGGTCTGGACAGGACCGGCCACGCTGGAACTTCGTCCCAACGCTCAGGCTCCGGTCTATAGGCTTCCGGTGGTAGATGTGGTGGCCGGATTCTATTGGGTGGCCGACTTCACGCTGCCGGTGGGGCAGGTCTGGTATGACTACCTGCGGGGTTAACACCGCGAAGGAGTGACTCATTGCTATGGGTTGCTTGGGAGGGCGTTCGAGCAACATTGTTCACGACCCTATTTGATGCTGGTAGTGGCTACTCAGCTCGTTCCCTTCTGATACCAGACCCACAGAGTGCTGAGGTTATCTGCTCAATCTAGTTGCGACTTCGAATCGGGCTCTGCCGTGCAACCTCTTCCATGGCGATGAGTGGGTGTGGTGAGTTCCCTGAAGATGGGGCGAAAGCAGGTTGGCCCCAGTACCGGTCGATTCGTATTAGTGGGAGTGTGGGTCTATGTATTGCATTTCGCGCGGATGGCTTGACAAGCCATCTGTGGGAAATACAATGCACTCACTGCCGCAGGTGCGTTTCCTCCCCATCGACGTGCAGGGCGCGCGTCGATGCCAGGAAAACTCTTTGCTGTCTCCGAAAGTGGGAGCCCGCGATGATTCCCACGCATTACATCGCCAGACGGTTGCTGCAATTGTTCCCGGTGCTTTTCATCGTGGGGACCGTCGTCTTCTTCACATTTCGCATCGTACCTGGCGACCCGGCGCAGCTCGCCCTCGGCGTAGATGCGACGCCCGAAGCCCTCGCCGCGCTGCGGCACGAGTGGGGTCTGGACCGCCCACTGTTCACGCAGTACCTCATCTGGATGGGAGGAGTGCTGCGGGGAGACTTGGGTATCTCGAGGCTCGAAGGTCATCGCCGGGTCGTGGACATCCTCAAGCCAAAGATTCCCGCGACCCTCGAGCTCGTGCTGGCCGGAGTGCTCTTCGCGCTCATGCTGGCCGTGCCGCTGGGTATCGCCGCTGCCGTGCGGGCCGGGAGTCGCGTCGATCAACTGGCGCGGGTGATCGCGATGCTCGGGTTCAGCACGCCGAGCTACTGGCTCGCGATCTTATTGATGCTGTTGTTCTCTCTCCGCCTCAGGTGGTTGCCCGCTGGCGGCTACGTGTCTTTCGGGAACGATGCCGCTGGGCATCTTCGCTTCCTCGTGCTGCCCGTCGTCACCATAGGCTTTATACAGGCGGCAAGCCTGGTGCGATTTCTAAGGTCGGGAATGCTGGAGGTGCTCAACCTCGACTACATCCGCACGGCGCGGGCGAAAGGCCTGCCCGAACGCGGCGTCATCTACAGACACGCCCTCAAGAACTCACTGATCTCGCTCATCACGGTGCTGGGCACGAACGTCGGCGCGCTGATCGGCGGGCTCGTGGTCACCGAGCAGATCTTTGCCTGGCCGGGGCTTGGGTGGCAGATGGTGACGTCGATATCCTTCCGCGACTACCAGGTCGTCCAGGGAGCGGTGCTCTACATCGCGCTGATGTTCGTCACAATCAACTTGCTCGTCGATGTCTCCTATGTGCTCCTCGATCCGCGCGTCCACTATGAGTGACGATGTGAGGAATACGGTCGTAACATCCAACAGGCTGCGCCGGATGCGCCGATTTCTGCGCGACCACGCGACCGTGCTCGGCCTCGGCCTGTTCGTGGCACTACTCATACTCACCGGCCTCGCGCCGGTCATTGCACCCTACCCGTACGATCGCCTTGCCGGCCCGGCCCTCAGTCCGCCTGGAGGGGAGTTCCTGCTCGGCACCGACGAGATCGGACGCGACGTGCTCAGCCGCATTCTCTATGCGGGACGCATCTCGCTCGGGGTCGGTCTGGGGGCGACCTCGGTTGCGGTGGCCGTTGGCCTCCCGCTGGGGCTGGTGAGCGGCTACTTCGGCGGCAGGCTCGACAGCATCATCATGCGGGCCATGGACGGCCTGTTGGCCTTTCCGGCTTTGCTGCTGGCGCTCGCGGCGGTCTCGGTGCTCGGCCCGAGCATCCGGAACATCATTCTCGCCATCGGCCTGGTGTCGGTGCCGATCTTCGCGCGCCTGGTCCGGGCGAGCGTGCTGGTCTTCAAGCAGCGCGATTTCGTCGAAGCATCACGTGCGATGGGCGCGAGCGATACACGCATTCTGGCGCTCACGATCCTGCCCAACTGCCTTCCGCCACTGACAGTGCAGTTCACGCTGACGTTCGCTACGGCGGTGCTGACCGAGGCGGGGCTCAGTTTCCTTGGGCTGGGCGTCCGGCCTCCCGCGCCCTCATGGGGAATGATGCTCAACACGGGCCGCAACGTCATGGCCCTGGCGCCGCTCTACCCGGTGGCCGCGGGCGCCGCGGTCTTCATCACCGTCTTGAGCTTGAACCTGATCGGCGACGGATTGCGGGACGCGCTCGACCCCCACCAGTTCACCCGAACCTGAATCGTCCGCGGATTACTTATCCAGCCAGACGTCGGTGAAGAAGAACCGCTGCTGCGGGTGAATGACGAAGCCTTTCACATATTTATAGGAGGCATGCAGGGGAATGTGCCTCGCCCCGCCGATGATAATGGCTGGCTGATCCTCACTGGCGATCTTCTGCAGTTCTTGAATGGCGGCTTTGTACCGGGCGGGATCCGAGATTCCGCGGGCCGCCTGCAGCTTCTCGTAGAAGGCGGGATTCACGCGGTTGTACTGCAGCGCCTGGCCGTTAAGCTTACCGTATGGGTGATTGAGCTGGTCGTACTCGTTGGGCTTCGGCACGATGCTGGTGAGCCCGCCCTGAAACCGGAACGGCGGCGTCAGTATCTGGGCGACATACTGGCCAATCTCGACCGGCCGGATGTTCACGCGGAACCCTACGTCTTTCAGCGACTGCTCGGTGACCTGCGCGATGATTTCTTCGGCAAACCCCGTTGCGTGGTAGGTGAGGTCAAACTCGGGGCTCGGATTGCCGGCCTCGGCGAGCAGCTGCTTGGCCTTTGCCACGTTTCGTCGCGAGTAGTCGACCTGGTCGTTTGCGAAGAACGGTGTGCCTTTTGGAATCGACCAGCTGCGTGGATCGAGCAGGCCAAAGAGCAGCGTCTTGATCTTGTGCCGGTCGATCGCAAGACTGGCCGCTTGGCGCACCCGCTTATCGTTGAAAGGCGGGGTGACATTGCTCAGACAGAAGTATATTAACCCCGCCACATTGGTGCCGCGGAGCTCATAGACGTCAAGGTTCCGGTTGAGCTTGAATTGCGCGACGGTGGCGATGGGAAGGGCGTCGGCGAAGTCGATCTGCGCGTTGAAGAGCTGCAGTTGCCGAACCGTGCCATCGGGAATGATTCGGAAGATCAGCTTGTCGAGGTACGGTTTCCCCTGAAAGTGATAGTCGGGGTTGCGCTCGAACTCGAAACCCTGGGCACGATCCCACCGCACGAGCTTGAACGGCCCGGTCCCGTTAGGCTTGGTGGCGAGCTCTGCATCGGGCGTGCCCCTCTTGCTGAGCCACACGTCAACCAGCGTGTCGCTGAAGATATTGTCCGGGCTCTTCATGATGACCCTGACCGTGCGCGGGTCGACGACCTCGACGCGGTCCATGAGCGTGAGGAGGGCGAAGGTGCGGCCCGAGGTCGGCTCTGCCGCCTTTTCCAGCGACCACTTAGCATCCTCTGCCGTGGCCGGTGAGCCATCATGGAATTTGAGATTCGCGTGGAGGCGCAGCGTGTAGGTCAACCCGTCGCGCGAGGCCTGCCACGACTCGAGCGCGCCGGTGTTCGCCAGTTTGAGCGTTTGCAGATCGTAGTTGACGAAGGTCTCATGGGTCATGTGAAGGACGTTGCGCTCGACGTTGAATCTGAACACGAACGGATTGAGGGTGGCAGCGTCGGCGTTGATCCCGACGGTCAGTGTGCCGCCCCGCTTCGGTTGCGCCGGCGCGGATCGTGACGGCACCGCGAGCGCGAGCGCCAGGCCCACAAGCAATGCCATTGCCCAGAGCATTCGGCGGGTTCGCAACATGGCTGTCATTCCTCCTCACGACGCCTCGATTGTCTTGCGCGAGGTCATTGTGCCTTCGACGGGCTGACGATCCATCCTCCCATCTTAGTGAGCACCGCTGCAGTCCCCGAGCAGGTGAACCAGACGATCGATGGCCACCTGAGCTGCCTCAGGAGCATATGGTGAATTGTCGACTTCCATCGGCGGTGGTTGGTGGGAAAAGACCTCTGCCGTCGGAATGTACATCATGTCGCCGCCGACATAGCCTGCGAAGAGTGTCTTTTGGGGAAAGGGCGAGAGGCGCTTGACCGCGGCTCCGATTTCGCTATAGGGCTCCCCTGCAATGGCGGCGATGGCGGCGTCCCCCAGACGGACGGCGTGTATCTCGACGGAGAGCGCCTTCTTGCCCTTGTAGCGCACCAGACGATCAGCTCTGAGTTGCATCCGCGTGACGCGCTGGAGCGCCGCGGCGACAGCGTCCGGCCCGGCGCCCTCGTTGATCAGATCGTTCAGCTTCGCCTTCCATTCCCCGAGTTGCTCAGGCGCCTTCTCATAGACCTCGGCCATTGGAGAGCGCGTGGGCAATTCCGCAAACGCGTTGGCCAGGACCAGACGTGGAGCTGGGCCGTCCACCGGTACCTCTTCGTACTCGGCCAGCGCCGCCCCCGATTCGATAACATTTCGCAGGCGCCTCTGGACCGGTCGTGTATCGATTCCCATGTGCACGCGTGCGGCTTCCAGTCCCAGCCGTGTGCCCAATCGCCGCGCGACGGCCGCGTCGGCAACAAATGTCTCAACCGGCCCGACGTTTCCCGCCGCTCCCTGAAGAAAGAAGCAGGTCGCGCCGGTAACCTGCTCAACGATCTGTCGAGTGCTTCCTGGATAATCGGGACTGATCAGTTTGTTCCCCGGCCCCAGCACGGTGGGATGACAGGCGTAGTTGACGATGCATGCCAGCGGCGCGCCGCTGAGCGTGTCGATGCGTATGACTCCAACTTCGGGGTCGCTGAACCCATCGGGATTGCAGCCTACGACGAAGCGCCCATCCGGAAGACGCAAATCACGATTCACCCCGATGTCGGACTGACCCAGGCCAGCAGCCACTCGAACGGGTTGCGGTGATTTCGCCGCTTCCACCGCCGCGCCGGCAATCAGGTGAGGGAGTGACTGGATGTAGTTGGAGACGCGATCCTCCCCCTCGCCGCGATAGGAGTCAATGGTGAGTGGTCCGGCATGGCTGTGGGTGCAAAAGGGGAGAACGTTTTCCTGAGGGATGCGCGCCGCCTCCCCGACCATTTTGCGAATGGCCGCAGCCTGTGCATTTTGAAGAAAACAGAGATCCAGGTCGATCAGCGCCGCGCGGTGGTCGCCATCCTTCAGATAGAGCACGGTGGCGAACAAATCCATGTCGAGCCCTTCGGCGCGCACATGTCGTTGCGCCACCCACATGCCATTCGGAATATCAAGCGGAGGGTTGATGCATGCCCGCCCGACCCCTACCTCAAGCGCCATGCTGCAGGATTCGATCTGCTGCGCACGAAGCCCCCCGTACCGAAGCCGCTTCAACGAAGTCGACGGGGCCGGGGGCACGGCTCGCATGCCGCCGGCTTTCACTGTGTCCGAAGGAGTGACGCGACATGATCCTGCAGATGACGCCACCCGCGCACATCGATTGGGAGTCGCCGGGCAAGCGGCTCTACCATGTGCCCTTCACGTTGGACGGCACGTGGGGGCGCGTCCGCATCCCTCTGTGTGTCATTTGCAACGCCAGACCCGGCAAGACGGTGGTCGCCATCGGCGGCACACATGGCAACGAGTACGAGGGCCCGGTGGGCCTCAAGCACCTGGTGGAAGATCTGGAAGCGCAGTCGCTCATCGCCGGCCGCTTGATTGTCATCCCGGTCCTCAATGTCCCCGCATTTCAGGCCGCGCGCAGGGAATCGCACCTGGATGGGGGCAACATGAACCGCGCGTTTCCCGGACGGGCCGACGGCACGATCACCAGCCGCATCGCGCGGTTTGTCGGC
>JBQTJP010000307.1:0-11018 GCA_052386995.1 Armatimonadota bacterium | reverse complement strand
TCCTGGAGAAGCGCGCGATCTCCTCCGCGGTGCGGCGCGGATCGGCCCAGACGAAGAACCCCCCTCCGCCCTGATGGGGGCTGAAGAAGGCGGGATCCTTGGGAAGAATCTCGTATCCGAAACGGTGGAGCTCCAGATCGCTGATGATCCTGGGCTGCAACAGACCGCAGAGGTACGCGGCCGTGGACACCTTGTATCCGGGCCAAACCTCCTCGGTGACACAGGCTCCGCCAACCACATCACGCCGTTCCAGGACCAGGACGCGGAGCCCCGCAATCGAAAGATATGCCGCGGCCACAAGGCCATTGTGTCCTGCGCCGATGATGATCGCGTCGTAGGGAATCATGTGAAACGGGTTGCTGAGGAGTTCCTTTGAAGCGACGAAAGCCCTTCCCATGAGGGCTCTACCAACCGGAACCGTTACTCTGCTGTTCGCCGACATCGAGGGGTCAACACGGCTCCTCCAGCAACTCGGCGACCGATTCGCTTCCCTGCTGGACACCTACCGGCGTCTCCTGAGGAATACCTTCGCGGAATTCGGTGGCCACCAGGTTGAGGTGGAGGGCGACGGGTTTTTCGCCGTCTTCTCTCGAGCGAGCAACGCATTACAGGGCGCCGTGGCGGCGCAACGCACGATCGTCGAGCACGACTGGCCTGACGGTGTTGAGGTCAACGTCCGAATGGCGCTGCACACGGGAGAGCCGACGGCGGTGAACGGAGGTTACGTGGGGATCGACGTGCACCGCGCTGCACGAATCTGCGCGGCAGGACACGGCAGGCAGATCCTGCTGTCGCAGGCGACACGGGAGTTGCTCGGCGAGGCCTTACCACCCGCTGTGGAGCTAAGAGACCTGGGAAGTCACCGGCTCAAGGATCTGAGCGCGTTGCGCATCTTTCAGGCCATCGTGCCGGGACTGCCGGCCGACTTCCCGCCGCTTCGCTCGGCCGACGCGGTTTATGACGTCCTGACCCAGGTTCGACGGTTTCTGGCCCGCAAGGAGGGACAGCAGGGTACTGCTGCGCTGACCGGTCCTGCGCCGGTTATCGGTCGCGACCAGGAGGTCGCGGCTATTCGCAGCCTTCTGCTCCGGCCTGACGTCCGCCTGCTCACCCTGACGGGCCCGCCGGGTATCGGCAAGACGCGGCTCGGCCTGGAGATCGCGGGGTCCGTTGAGCCGCACTTTGAAGGAATGGTAATCGTCGATCTCTCTTCGATTACCGATGCCGGCCTCGTGCTTTACGCAATTGCGAGTGCGTTGGGATTGCGCGAGGCGGGGTCGGGCTTTCTTGCGGACCGCGTGGCGGAGCACCTCTCCGGCCGTGCGTTCCTCCTTATCCTGGACAACTTCGAGCAGGTGGTGGAAGCGGCGCCGCAGGTGGGGCAGATCCTCGAGGCCGCCCCTCAACTAAAGGTGCTGGTCACGAGCCGCGAGCGGCTCCGGCTCACCTGGGAGCGCGAATTCGCGGTTCCGCCTCTGGCGATGCCGGATCGGGCGCAGGCCGCCAGACCCAACGACCTGGCGAAGGTACCGGCGGTGGCGCTCTTTCTGGAGCGTGCCCGTGCCGTGCGGGCGGATTTCTCTATGACGGCTGAGAGCGCAGCGGCCGTAGCGGAGATCTGCATCCGGCTCGATGGGCTGCCGCTCGCGATCGAATTGTGCGCGCCGCGCGTAAAGGTCCTCTCCCCGAAGGAAATCCTCTTGCGACTGCAGCACCAGCTCGAAGTGCTGACCAGCGGGCCGCGCGACCTGCCCGCCCGGCAGCGAACACTGCGCGCGGCCATCGCGTGGTCGGACGGCCTGCTGGCGGATAATGAACGCATGCTGTTGCGCCGCCTTGGAGTGTTCGTGGGAGGGTGGACGCTGGACGCCGCGGCGGCAGTATGTGATGGCGAAGCGGGTCTGGATATCCTCGAGGGCTTGGCCTCACTTGTCGACAAGAGCCTCATCCGTCAGACGGCCCAGCCTGACGGCGGCGTGAGGTTCGGCATGCTGGAGGCCATCCGTGAGTACGCGATCGAACAGCTCAAGACCGCGGGGGAGCTAGAGCAGTTGCGCGAGCGGCACGCGCGCTACTTTGCGGAAATTGCTCGACGGACGGAACAGGCAGTGCTCACCGTCGACGAGGAGCCCAGCATCGCGGCCATGGGTCTTGAGCGAGACAACGTGCAGGCCGCGATTGAGTTGGCGATCGGCAAGAGGGACGGACATATCGCATTTGCGGCCGGCAGTGGATTGGGCTATCACTGCTATATGCGCGGCTACCTGAGCGAAGGGTCGGCATGGATGGACAGGATCCTCGGAGCCGATCTGTACGCACCGGAGCCCGCGAAGTTGCCTCTCCTCGTGCCTGCCGGGGCGCTGGCCTGGAGTCGTGGTCAACTCGACCTGGCTCTCTCGCGATTCGATCAGGCGCGGGCCTTGGCTCAGGAAACGAGGGACACACGGGTCGAGGCAGCAGCCACGGCGTTCCTCGGGCACGTTGCCCGTACACAGGGTGACTATGCCCGGGCCGAAAATCTCCATCGAAAAAGCGAGGCCATATACGAAAAGATCGGCAACAAGCGGGGGGTCGCCTGGGCGCTCTACGACCTGGCGTTGGATGCGCGCGCGCGGGGAGATGATGGTGAAGCCCGGACCCTCTTGGAACAGAGCCTGCAACTGTTCGAGGAACAAGACTATCGCTGGGCGATCGCCTGGGCCACGTGGCACCTCGGGCAACTGGTGCTCCGCTCCGGCGAGATCCCCCGGGCCGCAGAGTTCCTCGACAGGAGTCTTGCGCTCTACCGGGGTATCGAGGATGATCGCGGAATCGCGCAGGCGGTCGAAGGACTGGCGGCGGTAGCGGCCGCGCGGCGCAATCCCGAGATGGCGACGCGCCTGCTTGGCGGCGCGGAAACCCTGCGGACGACGCTGGGGGCTCCCCGGGACTCGGTGGAACAGGGACCCTATGATGTCCAGATCCGGTCGCTTCGGAGCGCCCTCGGACGCCGCTTCGGGACGCTGTGGGACGAAGGGCGGCGCATGGGGAGATCGGCGCTTGTAGAGGCCGCTCAGGCAGAGGCGGCCGGCGACGAGGCGCGGAAGCCCCGCGCCGTTGTACCCCTGACCGGACGCGAGCAGCAGGTCGCCGCGCTGGTCGCCCGGGGGCTGTCCAATCGGGCGATCGCCGGCACCCTCGGGGTAACCGAGCGCACCGCGGTCAGCCACATTGAGCACATCATGGACAAGCTCGGGGTCAACTCACGGGCCCAGATTGCTGTCTGGGCCGTCCAGCACGGCCTGGTACCCGCCGAGGCCTGATCCCGGCAAGAAAGTGCCGGGCGTCGGAAATCCTTCCGATGACGTCCAGCCCCTTCCGCCCTATTCTCAAGTACACAACCTGGGTCCGCCGATGTCATGGGCCCGGAGGAAGGGACAGAAGATGTCAAAGGTGGCATTCGTTCTCGCCATTGTACTGGCTGCCGCGCTTCTCGCGTCCCAGGCGTCAGCCGGTATGGCCATCAAGCTCCAGTTCGTCAATCACCTGCAGGCCAAGCTGCCTGAGCAGGATATCTACATAAAAAGATCCACGGAGCCAGGAAAGGTGTACCGCGTGACGGCGGCCGACAAGGACATGGCCGCACCTCTCTATGCCGCGGCAAGCTCTATCAAGCACAACCCCTTCGACGCGAAAGACCTGGGCCCGTACCCGAAGGGCCGGGCGCTGGGTATCACCCTGGGCCAGTGGCTGGCAGCGAAGGGCAGCGGGACGTATAGCTGCGAGCGTGGCCAGGGCACGGTGACGGCTCGCTTCGAAGGCCTGGTGCCTAAGGGCGTCTACACGATGTGGTACTTCTTCCTCCCCATGCCGCCCCCGACACCTTTCACCGGGACGCTCGACCTGCCGCTCGGCGCCCGCAACGGGTCGCAAAACACTTTCACGGCGCGCGCGGACGGGAAGGCTAACTACAGGCTCTCCTTTAAGCCGTGCTTGCAGTTGAGCGGTGAGCAGCTTGCGGCGGGCCTGGCGATCGCCTGGCACAGCGACGGCAAGACATACGCGACCGATCCCGGGCCGTTCGGGACAGTGACCCATGTGCAGCTGTTCGTGCTGCTACCGAAGGACAATGGCCGGTAGTGTCCGGGGGGCCGGGATTCCCGGCCCTTCAAAGGGGTGTGATTCGATGGGCAGGCCGGACTCAGGTTCGCTTAGAGAGGCTGCAGCGGGGACTCCTCTAGGGGTCTCGGCCTCAGCTGAGGACGTAGAGGCCATCACCCAGGCCTGCCGCGACTACTACCAGGCCTGGTATACGGCTGATGCGCAACGGATGGAGAGATGCCTCCACCCGGACCTGGCGAAGCGGAACGTCGCGCGGGACCCAAAGGATGGATCGTGGGCGCTCAGCCACCTGGACGGACGGGTCATGGTCGCCAAAACTGGGGAGGGAGCAGGGACGGCGAGGACGCCGGAGGGCGAACGTTGGGTCCACATCACCATCCGCGATGTGTACGGCCACATAGCCTGCGCGACGGTCATCGCCTACCTGTACGTCGAGTATCTGCACCTCGCGAAGTTCGACGACCGCTGGCTCATCGTAAACGCAATTTGGGAACGGCGGGAAGGATACTCCCGCCCAGATGCCTAGGAGGACGTCCATGTGCGCGCGAGAACCGGACGAGGCTAACGCCATCGACGACTGCGTGAGGATCTGCTCCTCAAGGTCGGCATTGAAGACACGTACACATACTCCGTCGGGAACGGGGATGCTGCTGGCAGGTGCGATTATCGCGGCGGCGGTCTTTGCATTTCCGCCCGCGGCTCCGGCGCAGAAACTGAGCGGCCCGGTCATGGCCCGGATCAGAACACAACTGGCCACGGCGATCTTGCATGCGGAGCAGGCCAGCCGGGCCTCGACAGTGCCGATTGGCCACGCGCACATGCGGCGCGTCATCAACTGCCTGCAGGGGCAGCGCGGGGCGATGTTCAGGCGGGAGGCCGGCAACCCCTGCCAGGGGCAGGGGGACGGGATCATGCCCGACTTGAAGGCCGCGGCCGCCCTTGGGGTCACGATCCCCGAGACCGCGACGCAGGGCGTGACCACCGCCTTTAATACCGCGGTCGCCACCATTTGCATGTTGGGCCTAGCGTCCGTTCGAGCCGACTCCCTCGCGGTAGCCAACCAGTTGAAAGCTGTGCTGGCTGCGGTGAACCGTTGAGACGCCGAGCGTTCACGCCAGGCTTGGCGGCTTGGACAAAGGAGGCGCCAATGTACAGGGACATAGCGAAGGTCCTGATTACTCTATCCGTGCTGGTTGGGCTGGCCGGCCCTATGGCCTTGGCTCAGCCGGTAAGTGCGGTCCCGGCGAACGAGATCTTGCGGTTTGCCACGATCAGCAAGGGTGGTTGGACGTGTCACAGTGGCGGCGAGTTCGTGGTTCGCACACTGGACGCCTGGGAGCAGCATGTGAGCGACCACAGGGGTGGTGAAGTGGGTAAGCCCGGGGCCTCGTGCACGGCTCCGGGCTTTCCGAATCCCGGCGTGGATTTCGCGCGGCACTCGATCGTCGCTATCTTCGCCAGCGGCAACGCAGCGCGGGATGTACAGATTGTGCGGATCGTCCGGGCCAACATCGCCCAGGATGTGGTGTATTACTCCCTGGAACTGGGTTCTGCCAACTCGCCGGGCCCCGCGCGCCCGTATCACATCGTGGAGACTGACCGTGTGCTTCACTTCGTAAGGTTCGTGAGGGAGGTGAAACCCATTGATGCCCCGCCGACGCCTCGCCGTCCATAGCGTCTCCATGAAAGCCGGGTTTGATCGTGTACCAACCCGCCGTGGATCCGTGACGATTGGCAGTGGAGAGGTTCGCGGGAGGCAGTCATAATGCGGGCTCGCGAACCTGACGAGGCGGGATACGCCGTCAACGACGGTGTGCGGATCTACTACGAGGTCCACGGCGCAGGGCCCCAGACTGTTCTCTTCATCGCGCCGCACCAGATCGTCCACAGCCGCATCTGGAAGATGCAGGTCCCTTTCCTGGCGCGTCATTACCGGACTGTGGTTTATGACGGACGCGGCAATGGCCGCTCGGACCGGCCGACGGCGGGGTACTTAATGGAGCAGCTCGTGGGGGACGCCATTGCTGTGCTGGATGAGCTAGGGATCACGCAGTGCGCACTCGTGACCGAGGGGTCCGCCTCGCGGCCGGCCGTTGTTCTAGCGGTCCGCCAGCCCCGTCGCGTGGGCGCCATGGTGCTCTTCTGCCCACGTTTCTCAGGCGCGCCCAAGGTCGCGCCGGGAGAGTGGGAAGTGTGGAAGCGCCGCTACATCGCCGAGTACGATGAAACCCTCCGCCATCTCATCTGGGTCGACGCCTTCCCAGAGCCACACTCGACCGTGCTGCACGACGACTACTGGGCCTGGGCTCATCAGACCGACCCACGCATCATCGTGACCGCGGCCGAAGAGTGCTGGGCCGATGCGGACGTGCGCCCTCTGCTTCCTCAAGTGCGCTGCCCCGTGTTGCTGATCCACGGGCGGCACGACCGGGTCGTCCCGTACGAGCAATCCCTGAAGGCTCTAGCCACGTTGCCCTACGCCGGTCTGGCGACAATCGAGACTCGTGGATCCTTTCCTGCGGGCCGCGACCCGGTCAGGATGAACCTCATGCTGCGCGAGTTCTTGAGCCGCCACGGCGCCCGGCAACCGGTGCCGGCAGGCGCGAGGGTGACTCGGTGAGGGCGCGGCTTCCCGATCGCACGGGCTATGCCGTAAACGCCGGCGTGCGGATCTATTACGAAGCCTGCGGCGACGGCGACCCGGCGGTCCTCTTCGTGCCGGGCGCCCAGGTCGTGCACGGCCGGGCCTGGAAAATGCAGGTGCCCTTCCTGGCGCACCATTACCGGACGGTTGTCTACGATCCCCGCGGCGCCGGAAAGTCGGATCGCCCCGCTACCGACTACGGCAAGGAAGCTCTGGTAGGCGATGCTCTTGCTGTGGTTGACGACCTTAGCATCGACCGTTTCTCCATCGTGGCCATCTCAGGTGGCGCCCGGCCGGCTATCATCCTCGCTGCACGACATCCTCTCCGCGTCGCGAGCGTGGTCCTTATCGGCGGATCGCTTTATCCACATTCGAGCACGCTGTCACAGGAAATGGCGTTGCAGCAGCGCCGAGCGCGGATGCTCGGGGACTTTGACGGCTGGGTGCAGGAATTCTGGACAGTTTCATTCCCCGAGCCGCACTCGACCAAGCCGTACGATGACGGGTGCGAGTATACGCACGCCACCGACGTGCAGACTCTTGTCGCCACGGGAGAGCACGGCTGGTCGGTCATCGATGCGCGGCCTGAAGTGGATGCAGTGCGTTGTCCCGTCCTGCTCATTCACGGCACCAAGGATGCCCGCGTCAGGTACGTGTACGCGGAGGAACTCCTGCGCCTGCTTCCGCAGGCCAACCTCGTGACGGTTGTAGGCGGCGGGCACTTTCCCATGATCCGTGATCCTGTCAGGGTGAATCTGCTGATCCGTGAGTTCCTGGCAGGGCTCGATACTCCGCGCGTGCCATCAGCGGAACGTCTGAGGGCGGCCCGGTGAGGGCGCGCCAGCCCGACCAGACGGGCTATGTAGTTCGCGATGGCGTGCGCGTCTATTACGAGGTGCACGGCGCCGGTGACACAACGGTGCTCTTGATGCCGACCTCACCCATCGTTCACTCGGGTCTTTGGAAGGGGCAGATCCCGTATCTTGCCCGCCACTACCGCGTGGTGACGTTCGATCCACGAGGGAACGGCCGGTCCGATCGTCCTACATCGACCGCGGCCTATGCCGATAGCGAATACGTGGCGGATGCCCTGGAGGTCATGGAGCAGACGGATACGACTCAGGCTACCGTAGCCGCGCTCTGCACGGGAATCAAGTGGGCCGTCGTATTCGCAGCAGCGTACCCTGAGCGGACACTTGGTCTGGTCGCCATTGCGCCGGGCCTGCCGCTCGCCGCGCCGCATCCGCACTGGCTGCAGTACTCGTTCACTGATGTGCTTGACACCGACGAAGGCTGGGCCAAGCACAACAAGCATTACTGGCGCCGCAACTGGCGAGGCTACGTCGAATTCCACACACAAGAGTTCATCCCAGAACCGCATTCTACAAAAGTGTGGGACGACGCAATCGAGTGGGGTCTCGCAACCGATGGAGAGCCCTTGATCCGCCGCAATGAGACGCGACTCTTCCCGACAACGAAAGACGAAGCTGAGGAACTGTGCAGGCGGCTGCGCTGCCCTGTCCTGATTCTTTACGGCGATCTGGACAGGTGCCAGTCACCGGCCCGCGCCGAACGGATGGCCGAGCTTACCGGAGGAGCGCTCGTGCACCTTCAGGGCGGAGTCGGCCACGTCCCCAATGCCAGACATCCGGTGGTGGTGAATATGTTGATGAAAGAGTTCGTGGACTCGGTCGCGCCGCCAAAACCACGGCGCATCGTTTGGGAACGCGCGCTTCAGCGACCGCGCCGTGCGCTGTTCATCTCGTCATCGATCGGCCTCGGCCACGTGCAGCGGGATATCGCGGTGGCCCGCGAGTTGCGTGCCATTATCCCCGACCTGGAGATCCACTGGTGGGCGCAGCATCCGGCGACGCAGGTGCTCGAAGCGGCCGGGGAGCGCATGCATCCAATGAGCCATCTGCAGGCGCTCGAATCCGCGCACTGGGAGGAGGAATCATCGCAGCACGACCTCCACGCGTTCTATGCCTTCCGGTGCATGGACGAGATCTTCTGTGCCAACTTCATGCTCTTCCACGACATCACGCGGGAGACACCCTATGACATCTGGATTGGTGACGAGGCATGGGAGGTCGATTACTTCCTGCACGAGAATCCTGAACTGAAGTGCGCGCCCTTCGTGTTCATGACCGATGTCATCGGCTTTCTCCCGGTCGATCCGGAAAACGACCCACGCGAGATCGAGCTCTGCGCCGACTACAACGCGGAAATGATCGAGCAGCGCGCCCGCTTCCCCTACGTGCGCGACCTGTCACTCTACATCGGGGACTACGAGGAGCTCCCGGATGCTCCGTTCGGGCCGGGGCTGCCCAACATCCGCGACTGGGCGCGGCGCTGGTTCGAGCCGGTAGGCTACATCGTGCCGTTTGCCCCCGAGGCCTACCAGGACACCGAGGCGCTGCGGGCGCGCCTGGGCTACGGTGGGGGATACCCACTCCTTATGGCCGCAGTCGGCGGAACTGCTGTGGGACGTGATCTTCTGCGGCATGTCGCGGAGTCGGTGCCGCTCATCCGCGAGGAAGTGCCGGACGCGCGGATGGTGATGGTGACAGGCCCCCGCATCGACCCCCGCGAGATCCCAGACGCCGAGGGCCTTGAGAAACGCCCCTATGTCCACAACCTGTTCGAGCATCTGGCCTGCGCCGATGCGGCGGTCGTCCAGGGCGGTCTGAGCACCACGATGGAGCTCGTCGCCACGCGGCGGCCCTTTGCTCATGTACCGCTCCGCCGCCACTGGGAGCAGAATCACTACGTGGACTACCGGCTCGCGCACTATGGCGCTCGCCATCGCCTGGACTTTGCGGATGCGACCCCCGAGCGCCTGGCCCGTACGTTCAGAGAGTTACTGCGCACTCCAGTCGCCTACCGGCAGCCTCCTGGGGACAGCGCGCGCCGGGCCGCGAAGCGGATCGCATCCCTGCTGGTCAGAGATGCAAAAGTTCTCGCTCGGACGTAGTGTCATGACCATGCACGCCGCGTTACGCAGGGCGATTACAGTGCACAGCGTGCCACGCCGGATTCTGGTGATCACGGCCGCGGCTTCGGTGGCTGGCACGCTCCTCGCGATTGTCGCGGGCTGGCCGGTGTGGGTCATCGGCCTTTTCGCTGTGCTGCCGTGGCTTCCGGTGCTCACGTCCGAGACCGTATGGACCTATCGGCACTATCAGTGGCTCGCCCTTTTCTATCTGCTCGTTGTGACACAGGGCGGTCATGTTCTGGAGCACCTCGCCCAGGTGATCCAGATCCATGCCCTCGGGCTCCACGGGGTGGCGGCACGAGGGATTTTCGGCGCTCTCGACATCGAATGGGTCCACTTCGTGTGGAACACGTGGGTCCTCGCCGCGGTGGCTGTGCTGCTTACGCGATTCCGGTCCAACCGATGGTTGTGGGCCACGCTGGTGCTGGCGGGATGGCATGAAGCCGAGCACATCGTCGTGTTCGTTACCTATTTGACCACCGGCGTAGCGGGCACGCCGGGCCTGCTCGGCCGTGGCGGGCTGATCGGCGGCGGCCTTCCCGTAACACGCCCCGATCTGCACTTCCTCTATAACCTGATCGAAACCACGCCGCTCATGATTGCCTTTTTCGTGCAACTTCGCGTGGTCTACGATGAGTGGCTCAGGCGCGCGCTCCCACGCGTTACCGCGCCAGTGCTCGCGGAGGCGACCGCCCTTCTCAAGGTTGCCAGCCTGCCACGCGGCGCGACTATCGTCCGCGAGGGCGAGCCCGCAGAAAACTTCTACGTCATCGCCCAAGGGGAGGTCGCGGTCACCCGGGCGGGACCGGAGGGGAAGCCGATCGACGTGGCCCGGCTGGGTCCGGGAGAATACTTCGGCGAAATCGGCCTGCTGCGCGAGATGCGCCGCACGGCGACGGTGACCGCCGCGACGCCCGTCGAGCTCCTCGTTCTCGATCAGAAAGGCTTTGCGCGCCTGGTCGCGGACTCCAGGGAGGCCCACGGCGATCTCGATACCGCAGCCCGCGACCGTCTGTCCAGAACTCCGCCCGCCCTCTAATCACCACCCAAGGCCATCAGGACGACAACCTGACACCGCCCTCCACAGGCAGGGGAAGGACGACGCTGCTCTCGAAGTGCGGGAATGCCGAGCGACATCACGGGTATCGGGGCACGGCCTCTTGGGTAGACATCGGACATGAGCGATCTCAAGATGGACGCCCACCTCCTCGAGGAACTCGAGAGCCTGCGTCAGCAGGTGACACGCCTGGAATCCCTAGCAGCGCAGACCCGGGAGGC
>JBQTJP010000306.1:0-2570 GCA_052386995.1 Armatimonadota bacterium | reverse complement strand
GTCCCCGGTGCCGGTGGTGATGTCAAAGAGCTCGCGCACGCCAATGGGTTCGATTGAGGCGACGCCAAGCGGCGCATCGGATTTGAGGGCCATACCAACGATGTTGCGCTTCCGTTCAATGGCCGGGTCGACGCTGTGGAAGAAACGAAGATCCTCACGAAGACCTCCAAGCGGCCGGATAGAATGGAGCGGCTTCGGACGGCCGTTCGCACGGGACTCGACGGCAAACGTGAAGCCAAGTTTTCGAAGACCCCACGTGATCCAATCGACTAGGACGGGATCGGTGTTCGTGATGCGTAACACACTCTGGCCGTAACTGCCCTCGGCGTCGTAGATGCCTGCCAGAAATCCCTTGTACCAGTTAAGGGATGGTTCCGAAGGCCATTCGATGATGCGTTGAATATTCTCCACGTGAGCGCGAGCCGAGGCGTGGATCGCCTGCATCGGGATCATTGACGCTGAACCGCCGTTAAAAGGGCGGCGGGTCGTGGGAATCGAGAAGCCTTGAAGGTACTCCTGCGTCTGGTGCAGCGCCTCGTCATCGACCAGCGCCAGCCGAAATGGGTACAGTTTGTCTGTGCGGCCAGCACGTTGGTACGGGTAGGACGTCAATAGTCCATCTCCGCGGATCATCCCACACAGGTAGCCACGCTTGTAATCCGCATCCTTGGATGGAGGTTTTGCGAAGACACCGACGCCGATGAGTTTGTTGCCAGTGGTCAGATGCGGCCGGCGAGAGCTGCCGTGCTCGGTACCTGTTACGAATTTCCAGCCACGATCGGTGAGGAAACGGTGATCTCCGCTTGCAACGAGCTCCGTACCATCATTGAGACAGATCCGATGCGCTGGCTTCTTCACACTCCAATGGGCCAGCACCCGCGTCTTCACATAGCGACGGTAGTGCCCAACTTGGAAAGTCCCGCAGATCACATCACCAATGTGGATGTCGTCCAGCGGTTTCGTCGTCCCGTTCCCCATGAGAATCGGCGTATCACCATCTGCGCAATAAGGGCATGCATGAGCGCATCCTCTATACGGGTTAATCGACCAGTCGAATCCCATTCCATGGACGCGGTTGATGACGGACTTGACCTGAACCTCAACCCACTCCGCGTGAGGTGTGACCCGGCGACCTGTGGCTTGAAACAACCTGGGGCTGACGAGGCTCTCGCCCCCGTCCGGGTGCCCGTCGTCCGTGGGGTCGAAAGGAAGCATCTGAGGTTGAAGGGTTGCACTCATCCGAATGCCTACAGCCTAATATCGAACATATGTTCGTGTCAAGGCGGCTCGGTGTCGGAGAGCTTACGCAGGCTGAAAGCAACCGTGGACGTCTTGAGGTACTGCGAGGGCTTCCTCCCTGTATAGATGCAGTGCCTGCATGACGGGACGATCGCTGATGGCGAACAGGTCGGCGGTCTCGTGCGCCTCGTGATCCACCGTGGCCCACGACGGGGTCACGAATATGTCGCCGGGAGCCCACTCGAAGATCTGTCCATTGATGACGGTCCGGCCGTTGCCGCGGAAGACAACGTAAATCGAACTGCCGGTCTTGCGTTGCGTGGTCGTGCGCCCGCCCGGGTAGAAGCGGTGCATCTCGCAGGCGAACGTGGCCACCGCAGGACCGCCAGTCAGCGGGTTGACGTACTCCAGGCTGACAAATGGCCCTCCACGCGCCCGGTGGAGTGCCTCGAGCGCGCGATCCGTCTCGCTCCACCTGTAGCGCAGCAGCGATGAATGTGCCGGCGGCGACGCCGCCCCGATCTCGCGCAGCCCGACGCCGGTGAAGGTCTGTTCCGACATGTCATGGCCCTCCACCGGCTGCTGCAGGTCGGGGTGATTCTCGAAAAAGATCGACTCCAGCGTGGTGACCAGCGGCAGGTCCAGGCCGTCAAACCACACCATCGGCTCATCGCTGCTGTTGTTGTGGTCGTGCCAGTTCCAGATCGGGGTCAGGATCAGATCGCCCGGCTCCATATGAACGGCGTCGCCGTTCACGGTGGTGTACGCACCCGACCCGGTCATCACGAAGCGGATCGCAGACGGCGTGTGCCGGTGGGCGGGCGCAGATTCCCGTGGGCCGAGATATTGAATCGCGCCCCACAGCGTAGTGCTGGTGAACGGCAGACCCTTCAGACCGGGGTTTGCGAAGGCGAGCACGCGCCGGTCGCCGCCACGTTCGAGGGTGACGATCTCACCCGCCCGCTTTGCCAGCGGGAGGATATCGTCCCATTTCCACAGCCACGCCTGGGTTGTGGGAAGCGGCACATCCGGCATCAGTTGCTTCGATATCTTCCACAGCGGTTTCAGGTCGCGCGCCGCGAGTGCCCCGCAGAACTCGTCGTAGCCGACTTCAAGGGTGTGCGAACTGCTGATGTCGATCTTCATTGGTCCCTTCAGTATACGCCCGGCCGTCCCCCCCAGAAAGGTCGCGGCCCGCTCGTCACTTCGGCTTCTTCTTCGGCCAGGCTTAACAACCGGGTCTGGGCTCCCGGCTGAAGAGCCACCCATTCCTTCATCAGCCGGCCGTGGCCGGGATCGAAGTACACGCCGTCCTTGGCTTTCACGAGGGC
>JBQTJP010000305.1:0-12071 GCA_052386995.1 Armatimonadota bacterium | reverse complement strand
CGGCGACGAGCCACGCGACGAACTGCGCACGCGAGATGGACTCGTTGGGGCGGAATGCGCGTTCGGCGCCGAGGCTGATGACGGCTCTCCCGAGCAAGTCGTTGATCCTGGCCTCGGCCCAGTGACCCCGGATGTCAGAGACAGAGGGTTGCCCCAGGGCTGCCGCGCCTGAGATCGTAAGCACGGCCGCCGCGGCGAGGAGCAGCAGGAGGCGCATCGATGAGGGTCCGGCGGGCGACAGCATCGCGGGGGGATTCTCCGAGAAGTACTATCCCCCTTCCCACGTTTCAGAGACTTGCCCGAAGAGCCGCCGATCGCCACGCTATAAATTGTGTGAGCTCGGAGGAGGATATGCTATATATTGTGGCGAACGGAAAAACGACGGCAGGTAGGCCGTCTATCTTCCAGGAGGGAAGGAGGCGGGGATGGTGGCCAAGAAGGCAAAGAAAGCCAAAAAGAAGGGCAAGTAGCCGCCCTGCGCTTGCTCCCAGAGAGACGGCGGGTCTGACACCGCCGTTTCTCTGTTTTCAGAGACGCTCGCGCTCACCCTCCCGGCAAGCAAGAGACCACACGTCGTCGCAGCGTGAACTTCCTCCCATCCCCCCACGTAGTATCTGGGTAAAACGCCACACGGCAAATTCAGACCGGAGGGGATGATGCCCGTGCAGCTCAGGACGACCGTGGTTCTCGTAGCGATTGTGCTATTCACAACGGCATGCGGCCAGTTGATCGGCGGCACGCCGGGGACCCCACAGGACCAGGGCACGAGCGTGCATGCCGACCCAGGCGGCGACGCCGGCGCCGCGCCCACCTACGATATCATCGAGATCCGAACGGTCCGCGGGAGTTCCGAGCTTCAGGTGCGCCTCTGGGTAAACCCTGATCCGGCCCTTCCACCGGCGGGCTCGGTCCCTACAGGGACACAGTTCAGCGGCGGCGTGGGCTTCAACACCGACCTCAACCGCGCGACCGGAATCCTCTTTGTCGCGCCGTGCGGCGGGGCGCAGGGGCTCGATCGCTTCATCGACCTGACCTCCAGAAACCTGGATGGGACCTATCCCGTGCGGGACGCCGGGCTCGCCGTCACCGGCTCGGCTACGGTCAGTCAGGATAGCTCCCGAGTGACGTTTACGGTCTCGTTTGCCGCGCTGGGGACGACGACGGGCCGGACCGAGGTCAATGCCGTGGTCGGCTTCGGGACCTTCACAGGGCGAGACTGCGCACCCGACGCCGGACAGGCGCTGCCGTCCCGGTCTGAGTCGGGCAGAGGGCACCCTCTGGTCTGGTAAGCGCGCCGAGGCCGCACGCCGGCGCCGCTACGCGCCAAACGCGTTGAAGCCGGTAAGGTCGCGGCCGAGGATGAGCGTGTGGATGTCGTACGTGCCTTCATACGTGTCGACCGTCTCGAGATTCGCGGCGTGGCGCATGGCGTGAAACTCGAGGGTGATGCCCGCGGCGCCCAGGATCGAACGGGCGGCGCGGGCAATCTCCAGAGCGGCCCGTACGTTGTTCCGCTTCGCCAGCGATACCTGAGTGTGGCGCATTTTGCCTTGATCCTTTAGCTGGCCGAGGCGGTAGGCGAGCAACTGCGCCTTGGTGATGTCGCTGAGCATATCGACCAGCCGCGCCTGAATGATCTGGGTGGCCGCGATCGGCCGGCCGAACGCGATGCGGTCGCGGGCGTACGCGAGCGCCTCTTCGAAGCAGGCTGTCGCAGCCCCGAGCACGCTCCACGAGATACCGTAGCGCGCCTGGGTGAGGCAGGCGAGCGGTGCGCTCAGGCCCTTCGCCTCCGGAAGCCGCGCGTCGGCTGCGACCCTGACGCCGTCGAGCACGAGTTCGGAAGTGTCCGAGGCGCGCATGCTGGCTTTGGTCTTCACCTCGTGAGCCGCGAATCCGGGGGCGCCGCGCTCAACCAGAAAGCCGCGAATCTCGTCCTCGTCGTCTTTGGCCCAGATGACGGCGACATCGGCCATCGAGCCGTTGGTGATCCACATCTTCGTGCCCGAGAGGGTCCACCCGTCGCCGCTTCGCCTGGCCCGTGTCTGCATCGCGGCGGGATCGGAGCCCGCCGTGTGTTCGGTCAACCCGAAGCAGCCGACGGCTTCTGCGCGGGCGAGCAGTGGCAGCCACCGCCGGCGCTGGGCTTCGCTGCCGAACCGGTGAATGGGATACATGACCAGGGCGCCCTGCACCGAAGCGAACGAGCGAATCCCTGAATCGCCGCGTTCGAGCTCTTGTAAAATTAGCCCGTAGGCGATGTTGTTCACTCCGGCGGCACCGTACTCGGCGGGCAGGTTGGCCCCGAGCACCCCAAGGCTGCCCAGCGCAGGGATCAGGTGGCGCGGAAACTCGCCGCGCAGCCACCATCCGCCGATGTGCGGGAGCACCTCACGGTCGACGAAGCGGCGTACGGTGTCGCGCACCATGCGCTCGTCGTCGCTGAGCAGCTCGTCCAGCACGTAATAGTCAGTGGGTCGCGCCACCAGCTCTTTCACACGGCATGCCTCCCGAGCTGAATGCACCCTTCATTCTATAGGAATGGAAGGGTTCCCCTTTTGCGATTGCCTCCAAGGTCTGCGCCGCGCTTTCGACGAAATCTCACAGAAGACCCTAGGAGGGATCGGTGCATGAGAGGGCTGCTGGTCGAGGCGAAGTGGGAGCCGCGGGAGGGTTATACGCCCAGCGAGTTCGAGCGCGCCTCCGGCAAGGCGGTCACCGGGAGCAGCGTCTGGCGCCATCCCAAAGTCAGCGTCGCCGATGTGCCCGAAGCTGCGCTGCAGCCCGGGTCGGTGCGTATTCGGCCGCGCGCCTGCGGGATTTGTGGATCGGACGTCCACTTCTACGAAACCGACCGCGACGGCTACATGCTGTATCCGGGGCTGACAAAGTTCCCGGTCGTCATCGGCCACGAGTTTTCCGGCGAGATCGTCGAAGTCGGCCGCGAGGTCCGCGATTTGCGCGTCGGGGACCTGGTGACGGTCGAGGAGATGATCTGGTGCGGCGAATGCATCCCCTGCCGGAACGGCTATCCCAACCAGTGTCTTCGCCTGGAAGAGATCGGGTTCACGATCGACGGGGCACAGGCCGAGTCGATCGTCGTCGGGGCCAAGTACTGCTGGAAGATCAACGAACTCGCCGAGGTCTACGGCAGCAAGGACCGCGCTTACGAAGCCGGGGCGCTGTGCGAGCCGACCAGCGTGTCGTACAACGCGATGTTCACCCGTGCGGGCGGCTTCAAACCCGGCGGATACGTCACGGTCTTCGGCACCGGGCCGATCGGATTCGCGGCCATCGCGCTCGCCCGGGCCGCCGGTGCCGGCCGCGTTATCGCGTTTGAAGTCTCTCCCCTCCGGCAGGAGCTCGCGCGCAAGGTCGGCGCCGATGTTGTGTACAACCCCGTTGATCTCCAGCGGCAGGGCACCCGCCCCCGTGAGGTCGTCTTAGAGGCGACCAAGGGCGAGGGCGCGGACATGCACATCGAAGCAGCGGGCGCGCCACCGCGAACGATCCCCGAAATGGAAGAGACGCTCGCCGTCGGTGGAAAGATCGTGATGATCGGCCGCGCGGCCGAACGCGTCCCGATGTACCTGGAGCATCTCCAGACACACGCGGCGCAGGTCTACGGCGCGCAGGGACACTCCGGATACGGGAACTTTCCCTCGGTGATCCGGCTCATGGCCGCAGGCCGCATCGATATGACGCAGATCATCACCAGCCGGTTTCCGCTCGATCGCGGTGTCGAGGCCGTACAGAAGGCCACCCGTCGCGAAGACGGCAAGATCATGGTGCGCTCATAGGTGGCGCAATTTGGATTGAACGGCGCCACGACCGGGGAGCAGGTCGACATCGCCACCGACATCCGCGCCGCTGCGCAGGCCGGGTATCAGTTTGTCGAGCTGCGGGACAGCAAGATCGCGCGCTACCTCTCTGCTGGACGAAGTCTGGCGTCGCTGCGCGGCCTGCTGCGACAGACGGGCGTCGCTGCGCTGAGCGTGAACGCGCTGGAGGACTCGACGCTGCGCGACGGTGGAAGCTTTGAGGAGGTCCTGGGTCGCTGCCGTACCCTCTTCGAATGGGCAGAGGCCTTAGACTGCCCCTACATCGTTGCGGTCCCGAGTTTTCTCCCGGCAGTCGCGAGCCCGTCCACGCCCTCGGGCGCGCCTCGGAGCGCGGGGCCCTCCGAGATCGAGGTGCGGCGGCGCTCGGCGGACGCGCTCCGCAGAATCGTCGCGGCGGCGCAGGGGTTTGGCGTGCGCCTTGGCTTTGAGTTCCTGGGATTTTCATCATGCTCGGTCAGCACGCTTCGGGCCGCGCGCGGCATCGTCGAAGACGTGGGGGACCCGCGGGTGGGCCTGGTGATCGACGCGTTTCATTTCTACATCGGGGGGTCAAGGCCCGAGGACCTGGACGGCATTGATCCTTCACGAATCTTCATCGTTCACCTCGACGATGCGCCCGGGGGCGAGCCGGCCGGGCTCACCGACGCGCAGCGCCTCCTGCCCGGAGAGGGCGTCATTCCCCTGCGGGCGCTGATTGACCGGCTGCAGGCGGCCGGCTACACGGGAGCGTACTCGCTCGAACTGTTCCGCCCCGAATACTGGACCTGGGATCCTATGGAGCTGGCGCGCCGCGGACTCGAAGGGATGCGTCGGGTGGTCGCGTGAGCCTGAAGGTAGGGCTCCTGGGCGCGGGATTTATCGGCAGAATTCACGCCCTCAACCTGAAGCGTGATCGGCGCGTCGACTTGGTCGGCATCGCCGACGTGGTTCCCGCGGCCGCGTCGCGCCTGGCGGCCGAAGTGGACACACGGGCATTCGATGGCCTTTCAACGCTCATGGATGCCGGCGCGCAGGCGGTCTACGTCTGCACCCCCAACGCCCAGCATGTCGAGCCCGTGACCGCCGCCCTCGCAGCGGGGCTGCACGTCTTCTCCGAGAAGCCGATGGCCACATCTCTTGACGGCGCGCGGACGATTCGTGACGCTGCATCACGCGCGCGCGGC
Source organism: Armatimonadota bacterium (assembly GCA_052386995.1). Classification (GTDB taxonomy): domain Bacteria; phylum Sysuimicrobiota; class Sysuimicrobiia; order Sysuimicrobiales; family Humicultoraceae; genus JBQTJP01. The sequence continues at coordinate 7,066 of JBQTJP010000305.1, read as the reverse complement.
ATGTACCAGATCGGCTTCAACAGGCGCTTCGCCAATGTCTACCGCTTCGCCCGGGAGCGGGTCGAGGACGGCCGGCTCGTCCCGCGCCTCGCGCAGATGAAGCACAATCGGGGCGAGCTACAGCAGCCGCCGTGGACCGGCGACCCGTCGGTAACCGGCGGCTATCTGTATGAGACACCCGTGCATCTATTCGACATGGGACGGTTTCTCTTCGGTGATGTCGCGACGGTGACCGGGCAGGCGCGCCAGAGCGTCTACAGTGAACCCGACGGCTTCGTGATGCTCTTCACGTTCAAAAGCGGTGTGGTCGCGTCGGTGACCAGTGTCGCGCACACCTCCTGGCTGTTTCCTTACGAGCGCGTCGAGATCTACGGAACGCACAGCACCGTCGTGACGGAGGAACTCGAGCGGGCCTGGTTCAGCCCCGGGATGCGCGATCAGGTCGAGGCCATCGACTGCTTCCACATGCCCTTTGAGCAGAAGTGGGGCTACGTCGAAGAGGATCGCCTCTTCATCGACGCGGCGCTCGGCGAGCGGCCGCCCGCCGTCAGCGCCAGCGACGGCTATCGAGCGACCGAGCTCGTCGAAGCGACATACCGGGCCGCGCGGTCGGGCCAGTCCGTGCGGCTCCCTCTCGAGGACTCCTGAGTGCGCTACCGCCTGCTCATCACCGATATCGACGGCACCCTGGTGAATGGACGGCGCCAGATCACCCCGCCCGTGCGTGCGGCGGTGGCGGCGGCCCAGGCGCGCGGTGTCCGGGTGTGCCTGGCGACGGGCCGCATCTGGCCGTCCGCCCGTCAGTTCGTTGAAGGGGTGGGCGCAGATCCACCCGTCATCCTGTACAACGGCGCCATGGTCTACGATTTCATCCGCGATGAGGTATGGGTCCAGACACCACTTCCGCGCCAGCAGGCTCATGACGTGCTGCGCATCCTCCGGGACCATCCCGCCGTGCAGCCGCACCTCTACGTGGGCGACCGCGTCTATGTCCCGGTGATGAACGAGACGACGGAGATCTACGAGCGCAAAGACAGCGTGCGCACCGAGGCCGTAGGCGACCTGGCCGACTGGCTCGCGGTCGATGCGATGAAGATTTTGATCATCGGCGATCGTGCGCCGCTGGCCGCCGTCGCCGAGCAGATCGACCGCCTGCCGTACCCGGTCAATCATGTCTTCTCTCAAGATGACTACCTGGAGATTCTGCCGCCTGGAGTCAACAAGGGGACCGCGCTCGAGGCCATGGCCGACCGGCTGGGGATCGCCCCGGCGGAAGTCATCGCCGTCGGCGACAATCTCAATGACCTGGCGATGATCCGCCTTGCCGGCCTTGGCGTGGCGATGGCGAACGCCCCTGAGGGACTGCGCGCGCGAGCCGCGTTTGTCGCGCCGAGCAATGAGGATGACGGGCTGCGGGATGTGATCGAACGGTTCATCCTGACGCCGGCGCGTGACGTGCCGGCGGACGCCGATTCGTCAAGACGGCTTTGAAGGGGGTGGGGGGAAGTCAGCGAACGTGAACCGCCTACGACTAACGAGTTCCCGCATGAGGAGGAGGCATCATGAGGCGAGTGGTGATTATGATCGTGCTGCTGGCGCTGGTCCTGACGGGGATCAGTGTCACGCAGGCGCAGCCGGCCAGGATCGTCGTGTATTCGGCCCTGCCGGATCTCGAGACCACGCTGGTCCACCGAGAGTTCACCAGGCGCACCGGAATCCAGGTGGAGGCGCTCAGCGTGGCCGCGGCCGGGACGCTCGCGGCCCGGATTCGCGCCGAGAAGGATCGCCCGCGCGCCGACATCTTCGTCGGCGGCTCGGCAGACTTCCATGCGCCGCTTGCGCGCGAAGGCCTGCTGCAGGCGTACAAGTCGCCCGCTGCCGCGGAGGCCAGGGTCAACCCTGCCTATATCGACCCCGACGGCTTCTGGCACGGCTGGTATCTCGGAGCGCTGGGGATCATTATCAACACCGACCGGTGGGATCGTGAGATGGCGCCGCGCCGGATCGCCAAGCCGGCCACCTGGGACGATCTTGTGAAGCCCGAGTTTCGCGGGCACTTCATCATGCCCAGTCCAATCACGACCGGAGGCGGCTACATCTTCGTCGCGGCCCAGATCTTCCGGCTGAGCGAAGACCGAGCCTGGGCCTATCTGCGCGCGCTCAACACCAACGCGTCGCAGTACACGCCGACCGCGCCGGGGACGATCACGTTGCTCGCGCGGGGCGAAGGGATCGTCGGGATGATGTGGGCGCACGAGGGCATCGGCGCCCGCCTGGCGGCGCAGCAGCCCCTGGAAACCATCGTGCCGCCCGACACGGCCTTCGAGATCGGCGCGGTCTCAATTCTCAAGGGGGCGCCGAACCCTGATGGGGCCAGGGCCTACGTTGACTTTCTGATGAGCAAGACCCCGCAGGACATCAACGGCAAGTTTGGCTTCCGCTACCCGGTGCGCGCGGACGTCCCTGTGCCCATGGGCGCGACGCCGTTCGAGGCGCTGAAGTTCGTCAAGTATGATCGCGGGTGGGCGATCGACAACCAGACGCGCGTGCGCGAGCGCTGGACCCGCGAGATCCGTCGGTAGGACACCACGTTGCGCATTCTGGACGTCGCGGCCCGGACTTTCTGATGAAGCCCGGGCCGCTCCCTGCATCCGGCACCTTTCCGCGGTGGTAGGCCTGTGGCCGTGATCCGCTGGAGCGGCGCGCGAGCGCGTGCCGTCGATCCGGGAGTGCTTGCGGCCTACGCGGCGGCGGCGGTCACACTCGGCGTGTTCGTCCTCTATCCGACGATCCGCGTGCTCGTGTACCCCACGCTCGCGGATTACCTGGCCATTCCCGCCAGCACGCGCTGGCTGCTCGCCGCGCGCAACAGCCTGATCATGATGGTCATCTCCACGGTCACGGCCACCGTGGCGGGGCTGATCTTCGCCTTCGCCCTCACGCGGCCCGATGTCCCCGGCCGCCGGGTGTTCCGGAGCATTGCCGTGCTGCCCTTGTTCGCCCCACCGTTCATGGTCGCGTTTGCCTACATTCTGATGTTCGGCCGGCAGGGACTGATCACAAAGACCCTGTTCGGCCTCGATGCCAACATCTTCGGCTGGCACGGTTTGTGGCTGGTCCAGACCGTCGCGTTCTTTCCGCTGGCAATGCTCATCATCATCGGCGTGCTGGAGGCCGTGAACCCGAGCCTCGAGCATGCGGCCCGCAATCTCGGCGCGGACGAGTGGACCGTGGCACGCACGGTGTCGTTCGCACTCGCGCGACCCGGCATCGCCGGCGCGATGCTCGTGGTGGCGATCTCGGTCCTTGCCGACTTTGGCAACGCCGTGGTGATCGCCGGCAGCTACCCGCTGCTGGCGACGGAGGCGTGGTACCGGATGGAGGGCCTCGCGGATCTGAAAGGCGCCGCCCTGGTCGTTGCCATGCTCATCGTCCCCACGACGCTCCTGTTCTTGCTCGAACGGTATTGGGTAAGCCGCCGCGCATATGTCACCGTGACCGGGCGGGGATCGCGCATCGAGCGGCCGCCGACGCATCCGACGCTCAAGTGGGTGGCCTTCGGGTTCTGCGCGCTGATGAGCATCATGATCCTCCTCGTCTATGTGGGCGTGATCGCGGGTGCGTTCACGGTGTCCTGGGGACGGGACTGGTCGCTCACGACCGCACACTGGTTGCTGGCGAGCGACCGGCTCGCCACGTTGTGGACGAGCGTGCAGGTCGCCGCGCTCGCCGGCGTGATCACCGGCGTCGTCGCCGTGGTCGTCGCGTTCCTGACCTCCCGCAGCCTGCCGCTGCGTCAGGTGCTCGATTTCCTCGCCGTGCTGCCGGGTGCGCTGCCCGGGGTCTTCGTGGGCGTCGGCTTCGTGCTGGCCTTCAACCGTCCGCCGCTGGAGCTCGTGGGCACGATCTGGATCCTGGCCATCGCGCTCGCCTTCTGGCATCTGCCCATGGGCTATCAGGCGGCGGTGGCCACGCTCAAGCAAATCGAGCGGGCCATCGAGGAGGCCGCGACAAACCTGGGCGCGAGCGGCCTGCGCGTGCTGGTGGACATCTATCTGCCGCTGCTGCGCCGCGCGTTTGTGGGCGCTTTCACCGTGTCATTCATCCGGGCGATCACGAACGTCAGCATCGTCGTGTTCCTGGTGACCCCGGGACACATCGTCGCGACGTTCGCCATTCTCAACATGATCGGCAACAACATCTGGGGCGCCGCGGCGGCGCTGACCACGATGCTGCTGCTGATCACCTTCGTCTCCGTGGGCGCAGCCGGGGCGGCCGTCGGCAGGACGATCCGCTCGATGCCCATGGCGTAGCCATGGCCTGAGCCACTGATGTCAGGAAATCTGCAGGCGGTCGTTTTCGACCTGGACGGCCTGATCCTCGACTCCGAAACGCCCGACTACTTGAGCTGGAAGGAGGTCTACGCGCGCCACGGGCTGGAGCTCACGGTCCGCGACTGGGCGGCCGTGGTGGGACGACGTGATGTCGATCTCGACGCGCCGCTGCGGGAGCGCAACGCCGACGTGGATGCCGAGCGGGAGGTCCGCCGCCGCCGTCTGACGGCACTGTTTGAGGAATACTTGAAGCCGGCCCCTGGCGTCGTGCACCTGATCGATCAGCTGAGACGAGCCGGCGTTCCGCGGGGGCTGGCGTCAAACTCCGACGGTGCCTACGTGTTCCGGGTTGTTGAACGCCTGGATCTCCATCACGTGTTCGACGCGATAGTCACGCGAGACGATGTGACACGCGCAAAACCCGCCCCCGACATCTTCCTCGCCGCCGTCTCTCGTTTGAGGGTCGAGGCGCACCGGTCTGTGGCCCTCGAGGATTCACACCCCGGCGTCGCCGCGGCCAAGGCCGCCGGCCTGAAGTGTGTGGTCGTACCCACCGTCTTCACCCGACACCACGACCTTGGCCGGGCCGATCTCGTCGTCAGCTCCCTCGAAGCGGTGACGCTCGAGATCCTCACTGGGCTGGTGTCGGAGGGAACGGTCGCAGACCCCCAGAACCCCACGTGGCGGCATGACTGGACCCAACGCTGAACCTCACGTCAGGCTCGAGAACGTCTCCAAACGTCTGGGCGCCACGCTCGCAGTGGACAACGTTTCACTGGACGTGCCAGAGGGCGCCTTCGTCACTCTCCTCGGGCCCTCCGGATGCGGGAAGACGACGACCTTGCGAATGATCGCGGGCTTCTACCATCCCGACGCCGGCGAGATTTGGGTGCGCGACGTGCCCGTCACAACTGTCCCCGCCCACCGCCGCAACACGGCCATGGTCTTCCAGGAGTATGCGCTTTTCCCGCACATGACGGTCCGTGAGAATGTCGGCTACGGGCTGCGCATGCGCGGGGTGCCCGCCACCGATGCCCGACGGCGCATCGGCGCGGTCGTTGATCTGGTAGGCCTGGCGGGACAGGAAGAGAAGTTCCCCATGCAACTCTCCGGCGGGCAGCAGCAGCGTGTCGCGCTGGCCAGGGCGCTGGTCGTCGAGCCGGAGGTGCTGCTCCTCGACGAGCCGCTTTCCAATCTCGACGCCAAACTGCGGGTCCGCGTGCGCACCGAGATCCGCGCGCTCCAGCAGACGCTCGGTAAGACGACCATTTACGTCACGCATGATCAAGAAGAGGCGCTCTCGATCTCCGACCGCATCGCGGTGATGAACCGCGGCCGCATCGTCCAGGTGGGCACCCCGCGCGAGATCTACTACACGCCCGCAGACCGCTTCGTGGCCGACTTCGTGGGACTGGCCAATTTTGCGCCGGTGCAGGTGGTGGCGTCGGGTCAGGTGCGCCTCGGCGACGTGACGCTCGCCGTGCCGAGCGCCGCGGCGGTCGGCGGGGCGACCCTGGTCATACGGCCAGAGACGATCTCGCTGAGCGCGCGGGCTGGGCCCGACGGCCGGCCGTTGCTGCGAGGACGGGTCAAGACGAGCGCGTTTCTGGGCGGCCTGGCACGGTACTGGGTCGATGCGCTGGGGATGGAGTGGATCGTGGATCACCCGGCCCCCGGCGACCGGATGTTTGCCGGTGAAGTCTTTCTGGCGTTGACACCGGACCGCATGCATGTGCTGGACGAACGCATCACGAGCGATCGGGAGGGTCACGGATGAGCAGGTGGCAGCTTCCGCCGAAAGGCGGGCACATGGAGAAACGCACCGGGATCTACCTACAGACGATGACGATGCGCGACATCGAGGAGCGTCTGGCGAAGAACGATGTCCTGATCGTCCCGCTGGGCGCGACCGAGGCCCACGGACCCAACGCGCCGATCGGCGAGGACATCTTTCTGGTCACCCGGATGGCGGAAGCGGTCGCCGAGCGCACCGGCTGCACGATCTCAGAGCCGCTCTGGTTCGGCTCCCACCCGTATCACCATCTCGGTATGCCGAGCACGGTTGTGATCCCCGAGGACGTCTTTTGTGGATTTCTGCGCGCGATGATCGCGGGCTTCTGGAATATGGGATTCCGCAAGCAAATCTTGTTGAACGGTCACGGGCAGGAGTTCGTGATCCCGGTCGCGATCCACCAGTTCGGCAAGCGTTATCGCGTGCCGGCGCTCATCGTGAACCTCAACTGGTACCACGCGGTCCCCGACCACTTCAAGCTGAAAGCTCAGGGCGGTCCGTACGAGACGCCGTTCATCCACGCGGATGAGGTCGAGACGTCCTGGTGCCTGGCGCTCTTCCCCGAGTTGATGAAGCAAGAGTGGGCGGTGGACAACAAGCCGTTCGGCTTCCTGCCCGAAGGCCACGTCGATCGGGCCGGCAACCTGCTGCGCCGGCCAATCAACTGGTACGGCCATATCGGGGCCGGGCCCATTGAAGTGAAGGCGTACATCGAAGGCGTGGTGGGAAAGCCAACGCTCGCCGAGGCCCAAAAGGCGCTGCCGGGGGTCGAAGCCCTGCTGGACTATATGGAGAAACTCGTGACGGATATCCTCAAGACATTTCCGCCCGGCGTGCTTCCCCCGATGGAGTATGTCACCGAACGCGAGACGGCTGAGCTCGAGCCGGTCCTCAAGGGGCCGGCGAAGGGCGGCAAGAGCATCTACACGCTGGCCTACCC
>JBQTJP010000304.1:0-5540 GCA_052386995.1 Armatimonadota bacterium | reverse complement strand
TCCCTCGGGCATCGTCGGCGGGATCAGGACGCGGTGGCTGCGATGGCTGCCGTAGCGCCTCGCCTGGACGCGGCGCCCCTGCTTCAGACCGTGGGCGTGAGGAAGGCCTTCGACGGGCTGGAGGCGGTGCAATCCGTCGACTTCAGGCTGGAGTCCGGGGAGATCCGGGCCATCATCGGACCAAACGGCGCGGGCAAGACGACGCTGGTCGGCATGATCAGCGGCCGGATCCCCCCCACGTCGGGCCGGGTGCTCTACGATGGCCGGGACATCACCTCTCTCTCCGCCCACGAACGGGTCGTCATGGGCATCGTGTACACGTTTCAGATCAGCAGCATCTTTCGAAACCTCACGGTCTATGAAAACGTCGCGCTTCCCGCGCAGCGTCGCCTGATGCGCTCGCTCGCCGGTCACCTTGCCCTGGACGCGCGCGCGGTCGATGAGCGCGCGGAGGCCGTCCTGCGGGATGTCGGACTCGCGCATGCCCGCGACCTCGAAGCCGGCACGCTGCCCTACGGGCATCAACGGCTGCTGGAGGTCGCCATGGCGCTGGCACTGGAGCCGAGGGTGTTGATCCTCGACGAGCCGACGCAGGGCCTGTCCCCCGACGAGGCAGCGGCGCTGGCGGCGCTCATCCAGAGAATCGCGGCGGGCGTCACGATCCTTCTCATCGAGCATGACGTGCGGATTGTGCTGGCCCTCTCCAGCAAGATCTCCGTGATGGACCGGGGCCTGATCATCGCCGAAGGCACGCCGCGGGAGATCGAGGCCAACGCGGAGGTGCAGCGCGTGTATCTGGGCGGATGACCATGGGCGCTGGGCGGGATGCGATGCCGGCGACATCATGCTGACCCTGGAAGGCGTCACCTGCGCGTACGGCGGGGCGCCGGTCCTCCACTCGGTCTCTCTCGACCTGCACCCCGGCCGGGTCCTGAGCCTGCTCGGGAGGAACGGCGCCGGTAAGACCACGACGCTGCGCGCGATCATGGGCCTGGTGAAGCCTCGATCGGGACGCATCCGGCTCGACGGCGACGACCTGACGGCGCTGCGCCCTCACGCGATCCCGCGGCGCGGCATTGCCTACGTCCCTCAGGGCCGCGGCCTGTTTCCCTTCCTCACGGTCGAGGAGAATCTAAAGATGGGGCTGCTGGTCAAAGGCAGCCCCGCCGGCGTGCTGGAGTGGGTCTTCGAGCTGCTCCCCGTGCTCAAAGAACGGTTGGGGCAGCGCGCGGGCACGCTCAGCGGCGGCGAGCAGCAGATGGTGGCCACCGCTCGAGCGCTGTGCGCCGAGCCACGCTACTTGTTGATGGACGAGCCGACGGAGGGGTTGATGCCGGGGCTGGTGCAGAAAGTGCTCGAGACCGTGCAGACGCTCAAAACACGCGGCGTTGCTGTCCTGCTCGTCGAGCAGAAGGTCGAGGCCGCCCTCCAGGTGGCGGACACGGTGGTGCTGCTGGAAACCGGCCACGTGCGGTACAGGGGAACCCCGGATACTCTCGCCCGAAGTCCGGACGTGCTTTCCACGTACCTGGGCGTCAGGCGATCGATAGGCCCGGCAGGATGACGCAAAGTCCGGCAGGGCCCTACCGCTGGACCGTCACGCCCTTCCAGAAGGCGATGTGGTCCTTGATGTGCTCGGCCGCTTTCATCGGATCGGGATAGTACCAGGCGCCGTCTTTGTTGGAACTCCCATTCACAACGATGTCGTAGTAGCTGGCGATGCCCTTCCAGGAGCAGGTCGTATGCGTGTCGCTGGGTCTCAGGTACTCTTTCCGCACCGACTCGGGCGGGAAGTACACGTTCCCTTCGACGACTTCGTACGCGTCGCTCTCCGCGATGACTGTCTCGTTCCATGTGGCCTTTGCCACACTCTCGCCCCCTTTTGGAACTGCCTGCGGCCAGGGCTCGACTGACCGGCGTCCTCTGCATCAACGCCCGGACGCGGCCCGGGAATTCCTCAATCGACCCGCGCGCAAGAGGAGCCGGTTGTCTTCGCGCACCCTCCGAGGTACGGTGAACGTATGACAACCACATCCGGAACCAGCGCCATCGACCCTACGCAGGTCGAAGATCTCAACGGGATCAGCGTGATCCGCGGCGGCGGAAGCGAGCGCGGATGGAACGGCATCCTGTATATGCAGGGCATGTCCGGCAAGAATGTCGGAGCCAAGAACCTGTCGATCAACGTTGCCACGATTCCGCCGGGAGGTGTCGCCTACGCGCACATCCACGACGGCTTCGAGGTGATGCTGTTCATCGTGCAGGGTCGCGTCAAACACACGTATGGGGAAAATCTCTCGCAGTCGGTCATCAACGAAGCGGGGGACTTCATCTATATCAAGCCGGGTGTGCCCCACGAGGTCTTCAACATCGGGGGCGAGCCGCTGGTGGCCTTCGTGGCGCGCTCCGCGGCCGACGAGTGGGACCGGATCATCGACTATCCGTCGCAGTACCGGCCGGGGTCACCCGCCGGATTGTAGCTTCGCCGCTGCGATCTGCACCGCCTTGATAATGTTCACATAACCGGTGCAGCGGCACAGGTTGCCGGCGATTCCCTCGCGGATCTCCTGTTCGGTCGGGTTCGGCGTATCTTTGAGAAATTCAGAGATCGTCATCAGGAACCCTGGCGTGCAGAATCCGCACTGCAGCCCGTGGGCTTCCCAGAAGGCCTCCTGAATGGGATGCAGGCGATCGCCATCGGCGAGGCCTTCGACCGTCTTCAGGTCATGACCCTCGGCCTGCACGGCCAGCATCAGGCACGAGCGCACTGCGCTTCCGTCGAGCAGAATGGTGCAGGCGCCGCACACGCCGTGCTCGCAGCCCAGATGCGTCCCCGTCAGGCCGAGGTCTTCCCGAAGCGCATCGGCGAGCGTCTTGCGCACCGGAACGTTGATCTCCACCCGCCCGCCGTTCACGGTGAAGGCCACGGTGCGCTCGGCCACCGGCTTGCTGACGCCCTTCATGCGTACTCTCCCACCGCCTGTTTGCGCGTCATCACTGCGCCCCGCCGGCACGAGCCGCGGCCGCGGTCAGGGCCCGGCGCGCCAGCACACCGGCGACGTGTTTGCGGTACTCCGCGGACGCCTGAATGTCGGACTCTGGTTGGAGGCGCCCACTCACAATCTGGGCGACCTCACGCAGCAGCGCATCGTCCAGGCGCCCGGCACCGCCCCGCCCGCTTTCGCCATCCTTCATGAGTCGCTGCCCTTCCACGGCCGCCTCGGCCTCGCGGATTCGCACGGGCGTCGGACCCACGCCGGTGAACGCCAGGCGCACATCGCGGCAGCGCTCACCGCTATCGGTATGAATCACCGCCGCGGTGCCGACCAGCGCGAAGTCACCGTGCCGCCGGCTGATCTCGGCAAACGCCCACCCCGCATCGCGTGTCATCACGGGGATTCGAATCTCGGTCAAGACCTCGGCCGGCTCGATCGCCGTTGTCAGATAGCCGACGAAGAACTCTCCCGAGGACAGCGCGCGGGTTCCATTCTGCCCCCTGACCATGAGGGTCGCGTCGAGCGCCGCGGCGACGGCGGGCAGTTCGGCCGCGGGGTCCGCGTGCGCCAGGCTGCCCCCGACCGTTCCGCGATTGCGGATCTGCGCATGTCCCACCCAGCGCAGCGCGTCGGTGATCAGCGGGAGGCGCGATGCGAGTACGGGCGAGCGCTCGGCGGCACGCTGCCGGGTCATGGCACCGATGCGAATCTCCCCGTTGGCGGCGGTGATGTGGTCGAGCCCCTTCACGCGGTTGAGATCGATGAGCACGGCCGGCCGGGCCAGACGCATGTTGAGCAGCGGCATGAGGCTCTGGCCGCCGGCGAGCAGCTTCGCCTCACTTCCGTACTCGGCAAGCAGCGCCAGCGTTTCTTCGACAGATTCGGGCGCCGCGTAGAGAAAGGCCGGGGGCTTCACGCGCGCACCTCGGCCGCAAAGAGCTCGCCCCGCAGCAACGTCAGCACGCGCTGCGGCGTGATGGGCAACACGTCCGCGGCGCGGTTCAACGCATCGCTGATCGCGTTGGCCAGGCAGGCCGGCGCGCCGATGGTGGCGGATTCTCCCATTCCTTTGAAGCCGTGGACCGTGTGTGGCGAAGGGGTCGCAAGATGCGCGATGCTCGGCCGCGGAACCTCCATCGCCGTCGGGATCAGATAGTCCATCAAGGTCGCCGTGAGCGGCTGCCCGCCCTCATCGTAGATGACTTCTTCGAGCAGGGCCTCGCCCAGCCCCTGCGCCAGTCCACCATGAATCTGTCCCTCCACGATCATCGGATTGATGACCACACCGCAATCCTCTGCAATCACGTATCGGAGGATGTTTACCTGCCCCGTCTCACGATCCACCTCAACCATCGCCAGGTGGACGCCATTGCTGAAGGTCGCAGGCGGTGGATCATAGATCGCCGATGCTTCAAGCCCCGGCCCCGACCCCGCAGGACGTCCTGCCCCGGCCTCAGCCTGGGCCTTCGCCACCTCCGCCCACGTCACCGCGCGCCTGGGCGTGCCGCGCACGAAGAACTTCCCGTCGGCGACCACGACGTCTTCCGCGGAGGCTTCGAGCAGACGAGCGGCGATAGCCACGGCCCGTTCACGCACCATCGCCGCGGCCCGCACAACCGCGCCGCCGCCGGAGACGACGCCCCGGCTGGCGAAGGTCCCGCTGCCAACAGGCACGCGGTCCGTATCAGTTGGTGCAACAATCACCACAGCCGGATCGAGTCCTAGTTCGCCCGCCGCCAGCTGCGCGAACACGGTTTCGTGCCCCTGCCCCTGGGACGGGCAGGACAGCGAGACCCTGACAATACCCGACGCATCCACCGTCACGACCGCGCTATCGTGTCCTCGCACGTCGCGCATGCCGCGGCGCACGAACGTCTGCGACCCCATCCCCGTGTATTCCGTGAACGCCGAGATGCCGATGCCGACCAGCCGGCCGTCAGCGCAGAGCCGGGCCTGTTCGCGCCGGGCCTCGCGGTCACCGAACGCCGCAAGCGCGGCTCCGAGCGTTTCCTCGTAGCGCCCGCTGTCGTAGACCAGACCGGTGGCGGCGGTGTACGGGAACTCGTCGTGCCGGATGAAATTCCGGCGGCGGATCTCCGCCGGGTCCAGACCGGCGGCGGCGGCGGCTTTGTCCATCAGCCGCTCCATGACGAAGACGCCCACGGTCATGCCGACCCCACGATAGGCGCCTGCCGGAGGCTTGTTCGTGGCGACCGCCATGGTCGTGTAGGCATAGGCAGGAACGCGGTACGGCCCCGGCATGATTTGCGCGGTGCCCATCGGCTCCAGCGCGGCGGTGAGAGGGTAGACCGAGTACGCGCCGGAATCGCATACGATCTCGGCCCGCAGCGCCAGGACGTGCCCCTCGGTATCGAGCGCGATCGCCGCGTCGATCACCTGCTCCCTGGCCTGCGTCATCGCCAGCAGGTTCTCGCGGCGGTCTTCGATCCACTTCACCGGCCGCCTCAAGGCCCGCGCGGCGGCGCAGGTCGCCACGTCTTCGGGGTAGAGGTGCATCTTCGGTCCGAAGCCTCCGCCGACGTC
>JBQTJP010000303.1:0-8630 GCA_052386995.1 Armatimonadota bacterium | reverse complement strand
GCGGTCGCGACCCGGATTGCATCCATGCTTTCACGATTGGGCGGTGAAAAGCGATGTCCTGCCGGGCTATTAGAACGGGTGACCTTACTTCCAAGATTGCGGTAGTCCCCCAAACACTGGACAATCGATAACGAGGACGACCTCCATTCCCAAAAGGGCCGCCGGGCTGGCAGCAGGCCCTCGATTATCAGAAAGGCCAGCGCTGCTTGAATGGCTGGGGGCGCGAAGGGTCCAGTCAGCTGTGGCTGAGAATCTCACAAAGCTCAAGGAGCTCCTGGAAGATGGCCAGGTGGTTCTTCAAGATGGTAGGCGAGTCACACTCTAAGTGACCGAGCGCGTCCTCACCACCCGCGAACTCAACCGCGCGGTGCTGGCACGACAACTACTCCTCAGCCGCGCGCGGATTCCACTCACCCGCGCCCTCGAGCAGGTGACGGGACTCCAGGCACAGTACGCGCCGTCGGCGTACGTGGGACTCTGGTCACGCCTCGAAGGGTTCCGTCGCGCTATGGCCACCACGGCCGAGGGGCTCAAGCATGCGGTCCAGCGGTATCTTGGGGGATTCGGTCCGGCATCAACGGACGATCTCGCGAGTTGGTGCGGGCTGCCGCCGACGATGCTCAGACCCGTGGTCGCGTGCCTCCACCTGCCGCGGTTCCGCGACGAGCAGGGCGGCGAACTGCTCGACCTCCCGCGTGCGCCCCTGCCCGATCCTGACATGCCGGCGCCCGTCCGCTTCCTGCCGACGTGGGACGCCACCCTCCTCGTCCACGCGCGCCGCACCCAGATCCTCCCGGAACCGTACCGCCCGCGTGTCTTCAATACCCGGACCCCACATTCGGTATCCACGTTCCTCGTGGACGGACAAGTCGCCGGGACGTGGCGCTACGAGAAGGGCCGAGTGCGGCTGGAACCGTTCCGTGCCCTCACACGCATGGTGCGGCACGCGCTCGAGGACGAGGCCGCGAGCCTGGCAGCCTTCCACGCGGCCGTGCCGGCTTGAGAGTTAGCGGAATCCGCCGGTTCAGCGCACTGCCACCGCAAAGCGCTCTGCGCCAACGAGGAGGGGCGCCAAACGCTCTCGAAATGGCTGCATTGTTGCAGGCAGCAGCGACCTCGGCAGGGTTGCCGCACCTGCACGTTGCCTTAGCGAGGTGGTCGTCGGATTGCCAGACTCAGCGAAACTCACGCGCTTTGCGGATACCCTCAAGCGCAGTGAGTTCGACGTTGTCGTGGCCGCGTCGCCCGAAAACACCTGGTATCTCTCGGAAGTCATCATCGACACTCAGAGGAGTCTGCTTGAGCGCCTGGCGCTCGTCGTCTGGGGTCGGAGCGGAGATCCCGTCTACATTGTCTGCACCAATGAGGAGGTGCAGGCACGGCGCGACAGTTGGATTCGTGACATCCGCGGATACGTAGAATACCAGCAGTCGCCCATGCAATTGCTGGCTGACGTCGTCATCGAGCTGGGGGCCGCGCACGGCGCTGTCGGGATCGAGAAGCATTTCCTCAACGTTCACTACTATGAAGAGCTCACCCGGCTGCTTCCCGCGGTCACGTTCACTGAAGTGGGACCCTTCTTCGACCGGATACGGACCATCAAGACCCCCAACGAAATCCGCCTGCTTGAAGAAGCGGCCATGGTCACTGATCGGGCAATCCGTAAGGCGTTCGAGGCCGCACGGCCGGGCATGACCGAGCGACACGTCGGGGCAATGCTGACATCCGAGCTGATCCTGGGCGGGGCCGAAATGCCGGCGTTCCAGGTACTCGCCGCTGGTGCCAACACCTGCTCCACTCATCACCGGCCAGGCGACTACGTGATCCGCAGCGGCGACGTCATGCGCACAGACTTCGGCGGTGTCTTCCCGCAAGGGTATTTCTCAGATCTCGCGAGGACGATCGTCGTGGGCGGGGCTTCACAGCGACAGCACGACGTTTACGCGACTCTCTGGGAGGAGCATGACCGTTTGATATCAATGATGAGGGCGGGCGTATCCTGTCGGGAGCTCTTCGACCGCCACAAGACGCGCTGGGAGGCGCTGGGCTGGCGCATGGTCCGACCTCACATCGGACACAGTCTGGGAATCGGCCTGCACGAATACCCGTTGATCATGCCCTCTGAGGAAGCCGTGCTGCAGCCCAGCATGTGCATGAGTATCGAGCCCAATCATCTGATCCCGGCGACCGAAAAATACCACGTAGAGGATCTCGTGGTGATCGAGGACAACGGACCACGCGTCCTGTCCCGCAGCGCGGACTGGTCGCCGTTGCTGACGCCCGGCGGATAGGACGAAGCGCCACGGCTGCGGGGCTCTGGCCATCACGTAGGAGTGCTTCTCGCTCTGGCAGAACAAAGGCTTTCGGTCTAGTTCTGACAGGAGGGTTCGATGCGCCGCGAACGCCTGGCGAAAATGATCCAGGAGGCGGGTTACGACGCTGTCGTGGCCACCTCATTCCCGAACGTGTACTACGCATCCCAAGCGTTGATCATCACCCAGGTGTCGATCCCTGATCGTCTGGCTGCCGTTGTTTGGCCGCCGCACCGTAATCCGATCTTTGTGGTGTGCAGCATTGAAGCCAGTCTGGCCGAGCGTGACTCCTGGATTCAGGACATCCGCACATATGAGGAGTTCGTGACCTCGCCTGCCGCGCTCATCGCGAGCGCACTCAAGGAAGCGGCTCAGCCGTGCCGCAGGGTGGGGGTGGAGATGCGGCATCTCACCGCTCACTACATGGACGAGCTTCGCCGGACGTTACCCACGGTCGACTTCGTCGCGTGTGAAGGACTGTTCGATCGAGCTCGCGCGGTGAAAGATCGCGACGAGGTCTCGCGCCTGGCATCGGCGGCGCAAACTACCGACCGGGCCATTTGGGAGGCGTTCGCGACGGCGACGCCCGGACGCCGGGAACGGGAAATCGCCGCTGACTTCCAGCGGCGCCTGCTTGACGGCGGCAGCGACACTATCGCGTTCTGTGTTCTTGGCTCAGGCGAAAACGCGTCACTGGCACATCCTCTGGCCTCTGAGCGCGTCACAAGAAATGGCGACCTGCTCCGCGTGGATGTCGGCGGCTCGTTCAGCGGGTATTTTTCCGATCTGGCGAGGACGATGGTCGTCGGCAGAGCGTCTGACCACCAGCGGGACGTCTATCGGCGTCTGTGGGACGTCCATGAAACGGTGATCGCGGCCGTCCGGCCAGGGGTTCGGGCCCGTGACCTGTATCAACTATGCGCCGGGAGCTTCGAGCGTCTGGGTCTGTCCTTCAAGATGTCTCACATTGGCCACAGCCTCGGGATCGGGCTGCACGAGTCGCCGATGCTGAAGCCTCAAGACGATAGCGAACTCGCGCCGGGGATGATCCTGGCCATCGAGCCCATGCACTTCGAGCCGACGGGCGAGCGCTATCACGTCGAAGACCTCATCGAGGTGACGGAGAACGGGCACCAAGTGGTCTCGCGGGCTGGGAAATGGAACACGCTGTTTGAGAGCGGGTAGAGAACTCCGGTGGGTGAAGCGATGACTCGTGGAAACGTCGACGACCACCCGTTCTATGCCATTCACAACATGATTGCCCGCCCGCCCGATGGCAATCATACGTATCGACCGGTCCTTCGTGGCACCCATGCGGCTGTCAGCACCGGTCATTACCTGGCCACGCTGGCGGCCTACGACGTCTTGGGCGCGGGCGGGAATGCGGTGGATGCGGGTGTCGCGGCCGGCCTCGTGTTGAACGTCGTCAAACCGCACATGGCCAACCTTGGCGGCGAGGCGCCGATCATGATCTACGACGCAGCGCGCAGCCGCGCCCTGAACATCGATGGTCTGGGCTGGTGGCCGAAGGCGGCGACGGTCGAATACTTCGAGAAGGTGCATGGGGGCAAACTCCCGCCCGGCGGAACGGCGGCGTCCGTCGTGCCCGCCGCTCTCGATGCCTGGCTGGTGGCGCTGAGCGAGGCCGGCACCATGGACGTCGAACAGGTCTTCGCTCCCGCCATTCGGTGTGCGAGAGATGGCTTTCCGGTCTATGAGGTCTTCACGGACTACCACATTGGACTCGGTAGTGCGTTCTTCAACGATGAACCCACAGCCGCCGCGGTTTTTGCTCCCGGCGGGCGGGTGCCGCAGCCTGGAGAGATGCTGCGGCAGCCGGCCCTGACAGATTTGCTCGAGGCCATCGTCCAGGCGGCGCGCCAACACCGGCATCTCGGACGCGCCGCCAGCATCCAGGCGGCACGTGACTTCTTCTATCGCGGGGAGCCGGCCAGGGCGATCGCGCGCTACTGCGCACAAACCGACGGCATGATGACGTATGAGGACGTGGCTGAATACGCGGTCCGTCTCGAGCCGCCTGTGGTCGCTCGCGTCTGGGGATACGATGTGCACGTGTGCGGCCCATGGTCGCAGGGGCCGGTGATTGCTCAGGCCCTGCGGCTCATCAGCACGTTCGACCTTGCCGCCGTCGCGCATAACAGTCCGAACTACCTGCATCTCGTCCTCGAGTGTCTCAAGCTCGCCTTTGCGGATCGCGAGGCGTTCTACGGCGACCCTCAGTTTGTGGACGTCCCGATGGATGACCTGCTGAGCGACGCGTATGTGGATGACCGGCGACATCTCATTAATCCAAATAGAGCGTGGCCTGGCTTGCCACCAGCCGGCCGCCCGCGAGATCGCGAAGGATGGGAACAATCGGTCGAGGCCGCTGCGGATGCCCCGGCCAGCATGGAGACCGCCGGGGATACGACGTATCTCTGCGTCATGGATGCTGCCGGGACGATCTTTTCGTCGACCCCGAGCGGCATGGGCGACATCGTGCCCTCCCTGGGCATCTCGGTCACACATCGAGGGAGACAGTCGTGGCTCAACGTCGGACACCCCAGCGCCTTGGCGCCGCGCAAACGCCCCAGGCTCACGCCCAACCCCGCGATGGTGCTGCGGGCCGGTCGTCCGATCATGGGCCTGGGAACGCCCGGAGGGGATACGCAGGTGCAGGCGATGTTCCAGGTCTTGCTCAATCTCCTCGTCTACGGGATGGACGCGCAATGGGCCGTCGAGGCGCCCCGAGTACTCACGTACAGCATGCCCATCTCGTTCTATCCCCATCGTGCCAATCCGGGGTGGATCGCCGTCGAGGAGACGTTCCCCCCCGAGACGATCGCCGCCCTGGAAGCGCTGGGCCACCGAATCAGCATATGGCCGAAGCTGCCGCGCAAGTCGTCGATGTGCGTTGCGCGAATGGCTGGCTCGGGCCTCCTGGAAGCCGGCGCGGACATCCGCGGAGAAGCATACGCACTCGCCTGGTAGCTCCGCCCGATGGCCGCCATCGTGATCCCGCGCCGAGGAGGATGACCGGTTGAAGCTGTCGCGCGACGTGATGGTCAACCACGATGAGGTGCGCAGGGCGCTGGACGAGAGTCGCATGGACGCGCTGATCGCGGTGTCGCCGGAGAACACCTTCTACTTTTCCGGCGTGCTCATCCGCACCCAGATCTCCATACGAGAGCGCCTGGCCCTGGTCGTTGTCCCGCGACAAGGGGAGGAAACCTTCATTGTCTGCAACATCGAGGAAAGCCTCGCGAGGAGCCAGGGATGGCTGCGGGACGTGAGGACGTATGTCGAGTTCGCGCAATCGCCGTTGGAAATCCTCGCACAGGTGCTGCGGGAGCGCGGTCTGGCGGAAGGCCGGCTGGGCGTCGAGGACCGGTATCTTTCAGCCGCTTACTACCGCGAGCTGCAGCAGCAACTGCCCGAGGCGGACCTGGTCGCCGCCGACCAGCTCTTCAGCGACATCCGCAACATCAAGACCCCTGCCCAGGTCGAGTTGTTCACCTCGGCCTTTCAGCGGACAGAGCAGGCGGTGTGGAACGCCTGGACCGCCTCAAAGCCGGGCGAGTCGGAAAAGATCGTTGCGGAGCGAATGGTGCAGGAGATGGTCAAGGCTGGCGCGGACGGCCCACGGCACATGACGCTCGCGGTGGGCGAGAACACGATCCATCCTCACGCTCGGCCGAGCGATCGCGCCCTGCGTCCCGGTGATCTGGTCCTCACAGACTGTGGCGCGGTCTTTGGCGGCTACTCCTCCGACATCGCCCGAATGGGCGTCGTGGGAAAGCCGACCCGGGCGCAGGCCAGCGGATACAAGGCGCTCTACGATGCGCAGCGTGAGACCATTGCCATGATGAAGCCGGGCGTCACGTTTGCGCAGGCATACACCGCCTGCAAGGAAGCATTCGCGCGGCGCGGCCACGTCTTGCACAACCCGCATGTCGGCCACAACCTGTCGTTGCTCGGGGGGCACGAGCATCCGCTGCTGCATCCGTTTGCCCGAGAGCCCATGCGCCCCGGCATGCTCATCTGCGTGGAGCCATCACTGGACATGGACGCGCACACCCGGATGCACTTCGAGGATCTGGTGCTCATCACCGAAGGCGATCCGAAGATCCTGTGCTGGTGGGACGCGAAGGAGCTCCTGGTCTTCTAAGGGACCCGGCCCTCAGAAGCTTCCTCTCAACCTGGGGTCGAAGGCGTCGCGCAATCCATCGCCCAAAAGGTTGGATCCCAGCACCAGCAGCGCCACGGCCGCGCCGGGGAGCAGACTCACCCAGGGTGCGCTCCTCAACACGACCATGCCGTCGTTCACCATCAAACCCCAGGAGGGGGTGGGCGGTGGCGGCCCCAGGCCGAGGAAGCTCAGGCTCGCTTCCACGAGGACCGCATTCCCGATATTGAGGCTGGACAGCACCAGGAGCGGGGCGAGAATGTTGGGCAGGATGTGCTTGGCAATGACTCGGGCGTTGCTGTTGCCTAGGGCTCGGGCAGCCGTGACGTATTCCTTCTCGCGCTCGCCCAGCACTTCGCCCCGCGTCAACCGGGCAAAGGCCGGCGTCGTTGCGATGCCCACGGCCAGGATCGTATTGAGCGGGGACGGCCCGAGCACGGCTACCACGAAGATCGCCGAGAGATAGAGTGGAAAGACCAGCAGTAGGTCCACCACGCGGATGATGATCCCGTCTGCCCAGCCCCGGTAGTAGCCCGCCACAAGTCCCAGCACGGACCCCTGCGCGGCGCCCACCAGCACGGAGCCCACACCGGTGAAGAACGACAGCCGGGCGCCCCAGATGACGCGGCTAAGGATATCCCGTCCGAGCCGGTCGGTCCCCAGCCAGTGCTCCGCGCTGGGGGGCTGGTTCTGGTTGATGAGCTCCTGGTCCACCGGATCGTACGGAGCGATGATCGGCGCGAGGAGCGCCATCAGCAGGAGGCCGACCAGGACGATCAGCCCGAAAACCGCGCCCCGGGACCGGACCAGCACGCGCAGCCCCTGCCGTAATCCCGAAGACGGTGCGGTCGTGGCCGCGGCCGCCGTCGCGTTCATGGTCCGGTCTTGCATCGCTGGTTCCTGCGGCTCAGGCGTATTTGATTCGAGGATCGGCCACGCTGTAAGCTACGTCCACCATCATGTTCACGATGGTCACAATGACGAGAAAGATCAGCATCGTGCCCTGAATCTGTGGGAAGTCCCGCGACACGACAGCGTCCACCAGCAGCTTGCCGATGCCGGGCCGGCTGAACACGATCTCCACGATGGCCGTGCCCGCCAGCAGCTGGCCGAGATTGAGGCCAAGGATGGTGATCACCGGGAGCAGGCTGTTGCGCAGCGCGTGTCTGTAGAGCACCGATCGCTGGGGCACGCCCTTGGCGCGGGCGGTCCTGATGAAATCGAGGTTGAGGACATTCAGCAGCGACGACCGGGCGATGCGCGACAGCAGGGCCGCGGTCCGCAGGCCCAAAGCCACGGCCGGCAGCGTCAGGCTGCGCACGGTATCGGCGACGCCGGTCCCCGCGCCGATCGTCGGAAACCACCCCAGCTTGAGCGAGAAGAGAAGCAAGAGCCCGAGGCCCAGCACGAAGCTGGGCACGCAGACGGCGAGGAGCGCTCCGCCCATGGTCACGTAGTCGGCGGGCCGCCCCCGGTGCACGGCCGCCAGCATCCCGAGCGGGATGCCCAGCGCGGCCGCGAGCACCATCGCGGCGATGGCGAGCTGCAGCGTATACGGAAACTGCTCGGCGATGATCCGCGCCACGGGGCGGTCGGACCGAAAGGACGTCCCCAGATGGCCCGAGGCCACGTTCTTCATAAAGGTCAGATACTGTACGAGGAGGGGCTTGTCCAGGCCGAGACGCTTCTGGACGGCCTCGTACGTCTCACGGGTGAAGAGGTCCGCCAGCAGCGTGGCCGCCGGATCGCCGGGGATCAGGTGGACCATGAAGAAGATGACGGTCGCTCCCGCCAGGACCGTGATGACGGACGCGCCCAGTCTGCGCAGGAAATAGACCAGCAGAGGACGGCCCTCAGGTGACGGCCGCGCTCACCTCGTCGCGGACCACTGCCACACGTTGAAGATCAGCAGCCCCAGCTTCGCCCCCTGGATCCGTGGATTGTGGGCGAGCATCAGCGTGGGGTTGAGCACCGGGATGTGGGGAGCATCCTGCTGGAGCTGGCGCTGGGCTTCCTCGATGAGCCGGAGGCGCTGACTGCGATCGCTGGCCGTCCTGAACCCGTCGAGCACGCGGTCGATCTTGTCGTAGCGGCTATAGTTGGTGCCGGTGATGTTGCTGGAGTGGAAGAAG
>JBQTJP010000302.1:0-7110 GCA_052386995.1 Armatimonadota bacterium | reverse complement strand
CGGAGCGAAGCGGCCACCCGGTCAGCGGGGTGGCCGCCGGCAATTTCGAGCACACGAGCGTGCTCGGCACGGACGTACGCGCGCAGGGTCGTGAAATCCACCTCTCCCTCTCCGGGCGGCAGGTGATCGCGGGTCCCTCTGACGTCATGCAGATGCAACCCCAACAGGTGGCCGTGGTAACGCTCCAGGTACTGCCCTGGGGCCGCCAGTCCGAGCAACTCCTGAAGATGCGCGTGCCCGGTATCGTGCCAGTAACCGAGGCCGCGGTCGCCAAACGTCGCGAGGATTGCCTGAAACTCGTGGACATCCGGAAGATCAAAGTAGTGATACCTGGTCTCGGTGCCGAGCGACACGCCTGAGCCCGCGGCGTGCGCGAGCAGAATCTCGAGGCTGTGCAGGCACAGGTCGAGATGGCGGTCCCGCAAGGCCCGGCGCGTGGCCAGGCCCTCGGCCAGCAGCGCCTTCCAGCGGCTGGTATGCTGCGCCTCCACCGCCTCAAAGATGTCCCGCTGCGGTATGGTCCCTTCGATCGATCCCAGGTGCAGCACCACGACGGGTGCTCCCAGCGCCGAGGCCAGATCGATGGTCGCCTTTGTGTAGTCGACCGACGCCTGGCGGCGACGATCGTCGAGGGAGGCAAGATCGTCCAGCCGGCTCGCGCCCGGGTAGGGCACCGGGCACGGGGCGTGCACGCTGACAATCGGCAGCGTCCCGGCCGTGGCGAGTTGCTGCAGCGGACGGGTGAGCTCCACCCCAACCGAACTGAGCTCTACGGCGTCGAAGCCCAGGCGGGCCGGCACGTCCAGCAGTTCACGCGCATCCGTTACGTTCGACGCATGCCACGCACTCGACAGGGCGAACCGGGTCATGCCTGCGTGCGCCGGGAGGTGCACTCCTCGCACTCGCAGAGGTCGTTGCGCAGTGAGCCATACGTGTAGATCCCAGTCTGATGGCCGTCCGACCAGACGAATCGCAGCGCATACGCGCCCACTTTCGCGACGCTCATGGCGCGGATGCCGGGCTGAATGTCCTCAAGTCTGAGCTTGGGCGGGCGGTACCTCCACTCCCCCATACATGCGGCGCAGGGACAGGCGACGCGCAGGTTCGCCCACGTGTATGTCGATGTGTGACCGTCCGACCACGTCACGGTGAACGTCTTGTCGGACACGCTTCCCATCGCCACAGGCGTGGGCATGCGCGGGCTCATGCGTGCAGGTCTCCTCGCGCTGCCGCGTCGCTGATCGCCGGCATCACGTGCGGACCTCCTGTTCCCTGCGTCTGCGTGGCACGAACCGAAGCGGCACGCCGGTCAGGTCGAACGCAGATCTCAGCGCGCGCTCGAGATACCGGCGGTAGTCATCGGTCAGCAGCGCCGGATTGTTCACGAACAGCACGATGACGGGAGGCCGCGTGTCCGGCTGTGTCGCGTAGAAGATCCGCAGGCGCCGTCCGGCCTTGTCCGCAGGTGGCTGGTGGGCGGCGACGGCATCGCCGACGGCCCGGTTCAGCGGTCCGGTGCCGATGCGGTCCCGGTGCGCCGCGGCGACCCGCGCGATCGCGTCGAACAGCTCGGTGATGCCCCAGCCCGCCGTGGCCGACGTCACCACGATCGGAGCGTAACTGATGAAGCGCAGCGCTCCGCGGACGGGTTGCTCTCGCTGGCGATCTGGCCTCGCCGCTTTCGCGACGCGGTCCCACTTGTTGAGCGCGATCACCACGCCGCAGCCGGCGTCGGCGATCTCGCGCGCGATGCGCTGGTCCTGGTCGCTCGGAGGGGCCGTCGCATCGAGCACCAGGACCGCCACGTCGGCACGTTCGATCGCCCGCCGCGCGCGGCCGGCGCTGAAGAATTCTACAGGCTCACCCACGCGGGAGCGCCGGCGCAGGCCCGCGGTGTCGATGAGAACGAAGCGCCGGCCGTCCCGCTCGTAGAGGGAGTCGACCGCATCGCGCGTCGTGCCGGGTGCCGGATCCACGACCACGCGCTCCTCGCCCAGAATCGCGTTGATGAGCGAGGACTTCCCCACGTTGGGCCGGCCGACAATAGCCACGGCCACAGAGTCCTCTTCCACTTCTGCGGGTGGGCGCTGGGGCAGGATGTCCACGACGGCGTCGAGCAGATCGCCGGTGCCGCGGCCGTGCTGCGCCGAGACCGGCATCGGGTCGCCAAACCCCAGTGCATGGAACTCGTGCGCGGCGGTTTCAGCGGCGGCATCATCGGCCTTGTTGGCGACCAGGAGCACCGGCGCGCGCGCACGCCGGACCACGTCGGCGATCTCCCTGTCTTCGGGCACGAGGCCGAGCCGGACATCAACGACGAACAGGATCAGATCGGCCTCATCGAGCGCCTGCGCCGCCTGCGCGCGCACCTGGGCCGTGATGTTGTCTCTGGGTCCGGAGACCAGGCCGCCGGTATCGACGACGGTGAATGCGCGTCCACGCCACTCCGTGTCCGCGTAGAGCCGGTCACGGGTCAACCCCGGAGTGTCTTCGACGATCGCGAGGCGGCGGCTGATGAGGCGGTTGAACAGCGCGGACTTCCCGACGTTGGGCCGGCCGACGATCGCTACGACCGGCAGCGACCGGCCGGTGGTCACGACGCCGCCGGGGCGGCGCGCTCCTCCATCGCGGTCCCGATCTCCTCGAGCCGGTGGATGACGTCGGCGATGATCCACTCTGGCGTCGACGCCCCCGACATGACGCCCACGCGCTTCGTGTCCACGAACCACGCGGGATCGAGCTCGTCGGGCGTCTCGATATGATACGTGGGCAGGGTGTGAACGCGGCCGATCTCTGCCAGGCGGGTCGTGTTGCTGCTGAGGTGACCGCCGACCACGACGAGGGTGTCGACCTCGTCGACGAGGCGCTCGGCTTCTTCCTGGCGGACCGTGATCGCGGGGCACAGCGTGTTGACCACCTTGAGCTCTTTCGTGCGCAGCGCGATGTCGCCGACTATCTCCCGAAAGTTCTCCATCGACTGCGTCGTCTGTGAGATCACGCCGATCTTCCCGCGGAGTTTGACGGCCCGCGCCTCTTCACGTGTGTGCACGACCGTGACGCGGTCGCCCAACGCTTCCTTCAACGTCACCATCTCGGGATGCCCGTGGTCGCCGACGACGATGACCTGATAGCCTTCGTCGGCCAGCTTGAACGCGAGTGAGTGGGCGCGAATGACGACCGGGCAGGTGGCGTCGACAACCTTCATTCCGCGGGCTTTCGCAGCGTCCAGAACCGCGTGCTCGACACCGTAAGCCGATACGACGAACGCCTCGCCGGCCAGCCGGTCCAGGTCATCGACGACCCCGACGCCGGCGTCCTCGAGGCGGCTGACCACCTGGGGATTGTGAATGAGCGGTCCCCAGGTCTGGGCGCTCCCGGTTTCCGCCGCCGTGGCCTCGGACATCTCCACGGCCCGTCGCACGCCGCCGCAGAAGCCCTGATGTTTGGCGAGCACGATCTCCACGCGCCACCTCAATACGGGAAAGCCCGAACCGATCACAGAATACCAGAGCATGCTCGGGGTGTCACGCGACGAGCATTTGCGCGTGCTGGCAGCGGGCGTGGACGTGCTCGTCATCGGCGGCGGCATTACCGGGGCCGGCGTGGCGCTTGACGCGGCGAGCCGCGGCTACCGCGTGGGCCTGGTGGAGCGCGCGGACTACGCCGGTGGGACCAGCAGCCGCTCGACCAAGCTCATTCACGGCGGCATTCGCTACCTTCCCCAGGGGCACATTGGGCTGGTGCGTGAGGCGCTGCGCGAGCGGGGACTGCTGCTGCGGCTGGCTGCACACGTGGCGCGGCCGCTACCGTTCATCGTTCCGCTCTACGTCGAGACCCGGCGGCCGCTGGGGATCACGCTGCCCGCCATAGTTCGGCCGCTCGCGCCCCTCGGCGTGCGTGCCGGCCTGCTTGCCTACGACATCTTTGCGCGCAGCCCGGATCTCCGGCACCGTGTCATGACTCGCGATCAGGTCGCGCACGAGGCCCCGGCGCTGCGCACCGATGGGCTGCGGCGCGCATTCGTCTACTACGACGCAAAGACCGACGATGTCAGGCTCACGCATTCGGTGCTGGCAACGGCGCGGGCGCATGGCGCCGCGACGGCGAACTACGCGGCCGTTCGTGCGCTGCGCCGCAGCGGAACCCGGGTCAGCGGCGCTGTGGTAGAAGACCGCCTGAGGGACCGGACGTTTGAGGTACCCGCACGGTTCGTGGTGAACGCCACGGGCATCTGGGCAGAGGAAGTCGCCGCGATGGACGGCGCGGCTCCGTTTCAAATTCGCCACAGCAAGGGCGTGCATCTGGTGCTGCGCCCCGGCGCGGTGCGCACATCGATGGCGATTGTCATCCCCGAGACGGACGACGGCCGGCTCGCGTTCATCGTGCCGTGGGCCGATCGGCTCGTGTTGGGGACGACTGATGACCCGTACACCGGCGATCTCGGGCACCCCGTCGCCACGGCGGCGGACGTCGCGTATCTCCTCGACCATGCCAACCGTTATGTGACGCGGGCCCTGCGCCGCGAGGACGTGACGGGGACGTATGCGGGCATCCGGCCTCTTGTCGCAGCGACGACCGGGGCGACCGCGGCGCTGTCGCGTGATCACCACCTGGCCGCATCCGCAGGAGGTCTCATCAGCATTACCGGAGGGAAGCTCACCACGTATCGGAAAATGGCCGAAGATACGGTAGACATGATCGTCGGCCGAGATGGCGGCGCACGGCCCTGCCGCACCGCAGCGATCCCGCTGGCCGGCAGTACCGGGCTGGAAGAGACGCGCGCGGCGCTGGATGCCGCCGCGCTGCCGCCGGATCAGCGAACCCATTTGCTGGAGACCTACGGCTCGTCCGCCGGTGAAGTCCTGGCGTGGATTCGCAGCGACCCTGCGCTGGGTGAACCGCTGGCCGACGGGCTGCCGGTGCTGACAGCGGAGGTCGTGTTCGCCTGCCGGGTCGAGCAGGCCGTCACGCTCACCGACTGTCTCTACCTGCGCACCCGTCTGGCCGTCCTCGACGTCGACGCCGCCGATCGGGCAGCCGGGCAAGCTGCCCTCCTCATGGCCGTTGTACTGGGCTGGGATGCCGCGGAGCGGCGGCGCCAACACGCCGACTACGAAACCGCGCGGGCCCTCGAGCGTATTGCCTGGAGAACCTGAGGATTCGCTTCCCAGTCCGCTAGTGCAGTGTCCTATGAGTTCGAACTCGGGACCTGAGAAAAATTCAAGATTCTGTCGGTCCTGAACGGGTCTGGGCTAGTCTGAGGGCGAATCTCTTTCCATGCCCCACGAAGAGCATTGCCCCACCCAAGAGGTATTCGATCACCCAGAGACCTCCAGGGTCGTGCCCGACCCGCCTGATCCTGGGGTCCCCCGAGTTCAGTCCGTGAATCGCGCTCAGTTGCAATTTCGGATGGTGGATGTGGAGGCACTGATTCCGGAGGACCATCCAGGCCGCGCGATCTGGGCCTTTGTCGGGACCTTGGACTTGCGCCCGTTTACCGAGCAGATTCGGGCGGTGGAAGGCCATGCCGGGCGGCCACCGTACGATCCCCGCCTGCTGGTGAGCCTCTGGATCTACAGCTATAGCCAGGGTGTCACATCGGCGCGCGCCATCGAGCGGCTGTGCGCGTATGATCCGGCCTATCAATGGCTGACGGGACTGGAGGGGATCAGTGCCCACACGCTGTCCGATTTTCGCGTGACGCATGGGGATGCCTTACGCGAGCTGTTCATCCAGGTCTTGGGCCTGCTAAGCGGAGCGGGCCTGATCACGCTGGAGCGGGTCATGCAGGATGGGACCCGGATTCGCGCGGCCGCCGCCTCGAAGCGGTTTCGCCGGAAGGCGCGGATCCGAGAGGCGCTGCGAGAAGCGCGGGCGCACGTGGAAGCGCTGGAGGCGATGCCTGAGGACGAGGGCAGCCAGCGGCAGCAGAGGGCGCGGGAGCGAGCCAGGCGGGAGAAGGTCGAGCGACTCGAGGCCGCGTTGAAGGAGTTCGAGACGTTAGCGGCGGCCAAAAGCACAGTGCAGCGGGTCAGTACGACCGACCCCGATGCGCGCGTGATGAAGCAGGCCGAGGGCGGATCGGCGCCGAGCTACAATGTGCAGCTCTCGACCGACGCCGCCCATAAGCTCATCGTGGCCGTCGACGTCACGCAGGCAGGAAGCGATTACCAGCAGCTCCTCCCCGGGCTCGACCGCGTCGAGCACAGTGTGGGACGGCCGCCGGCCCAGGTCGTCGTCGATGGCGGGTACCTCAGCAGCGACAATATCGTCGAGATGGCCGCCCGCGGTGTGGAACTGATCGGACCGACCCCGACCAATGACGCCGCCCGCGCCAGTCGCACGACGTCGTACCATCAGCGGGGCGTGAGCCCGGCCTATGCGGCATCCGAGTTTATCTATGATGCGGCGAGTGATACGTACCTGTGCCCGCAAGGGAAGCGTCTGCGCTACGACGCCTGGTACGTCCGCGATGGCACGCGACGGGTCCGGTATAAGGCCCAGGCCACGGACTGTCAGGCCTGCCCGGCCAAGCGCTTCTGCTGCCCGCGCAATCGCGAGGGGCGCTCGATCGAGCGGCGTGAATACCTCGCGCCCGTCCAGGCCTTCCGTGAAAAGATGCAGACGGATGCGGCCCGCGCGATCTATCGGCAGCGCGCCCAAGTGGCTGAATTTCCGAATCTGTGGATCAAAGCCAAACTGGGGGTGCGACAGTTTCGGGTGCGCGGGTTGCGCAAGGTACGGCTCGAAGCTCTGTGGGCCGTTCTGACCTACAACATCCAGCAATGGATCCGTCTCTACTGGAGGCCGAAGATCGCAACGGGAAGAGCAGCAGTATAAGGAGCAGGGACGGGGCTGGCGTGCGGACGGCACGACGGTCGTAGTCGTCTACAGCAGGCACGCCAAGCGCTCTCCCCGAGCTGTTCAATGCATCCAATGAACCTTGGTCCCGTGCCTGCAAAGACTGCATTCTTTCTCACGTCCTCGGTTTGGACCGAGTTCTGGCACCCCGGTCCTTAGGCGATGTTTCTCCCATAAGCGAGGAGCGCCACCGCCTGTCCCCGAATTGGCTACACACACCGAAAGGAGGATACATGGACCTTGCAGGCC
>JBQTJP010000301.1:0-10625 GCA_052386995.1 Armatimonadota bacterium | reverse complement strand
GTGCGCCCGGGGCGACTTCGAAGATGCGCATCGCGAAGTTTTCGGCACCACGCTTCTGGTCGATGACCCACCGAATTTTCACGCCGGGCATCGATGCGGGCTCATCGGCCGGGATGTCCTCGGGGCGGAAGATTTCCATGGTCCAGCCTCCTTCGTACCGGGATTTTCTTGGGTGCCGCAGCGCGTTCCTGCGTAGTGAGCATGGATACCCGGCCGGACGCGCAAGACGCGCCCGCGATGCTTCAGCGGCTTGTTGACGAGCTGAAGCGCAGAGGCTGCATACGAAGCGCGGCCGTCGAGGCGGCGTTTCGCGCTGTCCCGCGCCACCATTTCGTGCCGGGTGTGCCGCTGGACGACGTGTATGGCGACAAGGCCATACCCACCAAACGATCGGCCGACGGGGCATTCATCAGCTCCTCCTCACAACCGGCAATCATGGCCCTGATGCTCGAGCAACTCGAGCTTGCCCCAGGGCATCGCGTGCTGGAGATCGGGGCCGGGACGGGCTACAATGCTGCGCTCATGGCGCACATCGTCGGGGAAACCGGCCAAGTCACCGCGATCGACATCGACGAGGACCTGGTTGCCGGGGCGCGTGAGCACCTCGCGGCGGCCGGGTTCGAGCGGGTGCGGGTGGTCTGCGGCGATGGAGGGCTTGGCTATCCGGATGACGCGCCGTACGACAGAATCATCCTGACGGTGGGAGCCTCGGATATCACGCCGGGCTGGATCGAGCAGTTGCGCTCCGGCGGACGCTTGCTGCTGCCCCTGTCGATCAAAGGTCCGCAGATGTGCGTCGCGTTTGAGCGCGCCGACGGCCATCTGGAGAGCGTGTCAATCGAAGAGTGCGGCTTCATGATGCTGCGCGGAGCCTTTGCCGGAGCGTCGGGACGGATTCGGCTCGGCGAGATCACCATCGGGATCGTCGACCCCAGCGTCGTTGACACCGTCGCCGTTGCTGAATGGCTCACGGCTTCCCATCGGGACCAGCCGACTGGAATTCGCGTCAAAGCGAGCAATGTGTTCGCGTCGTTGAGTCACTGGCTGGCGTTCCGCGAGCCCGGCTATTGCAACGTGAACGCCGAGGGAGAGGCGGCAGAGCGCGGCATGGTTCCTGCTCTCTTTGATCAACGATATTCGTCAGTGACCGGCACGGTCAGGGTGGCCGGCACGAGCGGTGTGCTTGGCGATCAGGGCCTGTGCCTGTTCATGCGTCCACCGGACGCGCCATCCGAGGCGGAGGCTGGTGCCGATGTCTGGGGGCGGCCCTTCGAGTTGTTTCTCAGAACTTTCGGCCCGGACGAGGCGCTCGCGGAGCGCGTGATCGAGCACGTCAAGTCCTGGGACGCAGCCGGCCGTCCAGCCCCGAAGGAACTCCGCATCAGGGTCTATCCGAAGGAGGCCGGGTATCGTCCCTCTGACGGCGAACTGGTGGTAGACAAACGCTGGTCACGAGTGATCCTCGACTGGCCTGGGGGAGGGTGAAATTCCAGTGATCGAGCATGCGCCCAAGATCCACGAGTATCTGGACAAGTTGGTGCCGCCTCGTCCCTCCGAGATGCTGGCGATGGAGGCCTACGCCAAGGAGGCCCGGTTTCCGATCGTGGGACCGGCAGCCGGCTACATGTGCTATCTCATCGCGCGAATGATCGGCGCGCGCCGCGTCTTCGAGATGGGATCCGGCTATGGGTATTCGACGGCCTGGTTCGCGCGTGCGGTCAAGGAGAACGGCGGCGGCACAGTCTTTCACGTGGTATGGGATGAGGAGTTGTCGCGTCGGGCCCAAAAGCATCTCAGCGCGCTCGGCTTCGATGGGATCGTGCAGTACACGGTGAGCGAGGCGGTAGCCGCGCTGCGCAAGGCCGACGGGCCGTTTGACTTGATCTTCAACGACATCGACAAGGAGGCCTACCCGGAATCGCTGCCGGTGATCGCCGCAAAGCTACGGCCGGGCGGCGTGCTCATCGTGGACAACATGATCTGGCACGGGCGGGTCATCGACCCCAGCGACCGGTCTCCGGCGACGGAGGGCATCCGGGCGTTTACACGCCTGATCACAACCGATCCGGGCTGGATCTCCACGATCATTCCGATCCGCGATGGCCTGTTGCTCGCGTACCGGACCGAGGGGCGATCCAGATAGAGGGATCTTAGGCTTGAACTATCTGATCCTCTAATCGCTTGCTGCGCGTCGTCAGGACCTCGGGCCGTGTCTTTCCAACCACGACGGTGTCGTCCTGTCTGAATCCGCCAACCCCGTAGATGTACACGCCCGGCTCGCAGGAGTAGACTTCGTTCTCTTCCAGCGGACGATAGTTGAACGCCATGTCCTCGGGGAACTCGTGTCCCGCAATGCCCATCCCGTGGCCTGTGCGGTGCATGATGTGGTCTGCGAAGCCGTGCTGCTCGATGACGCGCTGCGCCGCCGCGTCAACCTCCGCCACCGGGGTGCCCGCCACGAGCTTTTCGATCGCGGCGAGGTTGGCCTCGGTGGCCGCCGCGTACGCTCTGCGCTGAATGTCGCTGCGCGGGGCGCCGAGGAAGAGGGTGCGCTCGTTCTCCACCACGAGCCCGTTCAGCCGCACGATGATGATGTTGACGACCCCATCGCCTTTCTCCAGGCGCATCCCGGCGTCTGCGCCGGTGCCGTGCGGGGACGCCGATGCCGGGCCCGATAGCGAGACGACCCGAACTTCGACGCGGTCGCCCGGGAATCGCCCAGCGCCCTCGACGGCCATCCGTCTAGCCACCTCCAGATCGAGCTCGACCACGAGCATGCCGGCGCGCACAAGTTCCATGTAGCGGTCCTGGCCCCAGTCGGTCAGCGTCGCTCCAAGCCGCATGATCTCGATCTCTTGCCGGTACTTTACCTGGCGCATCTCGACGAGGAACCGGGTTGCGTTGCCGATCTCGCCGAGGCCGTGGAGACGCTTTGTCAGGCCGCGGAACACGGACACGCGGTCGGCCACCAGGTTCCCTTTTGTGAACCCGCCCCACTGGCGCAGCTTCGCGGCCAGCAGGTCGAGCCAGCGGTCCCGAGTGTAGGTTCGATGTGTGCTCCGTGGGTGCTCGACGTAGAGGACGTAATTCGCGACATTCAGCGTGCCGCGCTCCCGCGCCATCATCAGGTGGTGCGTCGAGAGCTCGTTCATGATCAAGAACGGCTCGCCCCGGGCGGGAATCACCGCGGCGATCGGTCGCTCCCAGGGCGCAACGTCGAGATGGAAGCCCGTCATCATGTAAAAGTGATCGGGGTCAGAGATCAGCAGGGCCTGGTAGTCGTGCGTGGTCAGGAACTCGCGCACCCGGCGCTGCCGATCCGCGAACACCTCAGCAGGGATGAATGCCACGGTCTCCTCCCTTCGTGTTCAGGTCGACAATCTGGGATCGAGCGTGTCGCGCAGCCAATCGCCGACGAGGTTGACGCCGAGCGCCGTGACGACGAGCGCCAGGCCGGGAAACGTTGTCATCCACCACGCGTTGTAGATGTACGTCTTGCCTTCGTTCAGCATGTTGCCCCACGATGCCGTGGGCGGCTGCACGCCGAATCCCAGGAAGCTGATCGCGGCCTCGGCGACGATGAACTGCGCCACCTGGAGCGACGACAGAATGATGAGCGGCGTCCACAGGTTTGGCAGGAGATGGCGGGTGACGATCCGCGTCTCCGGCGCCCCGAGCGCCCGGGCCGCCTCGATGTAGTCCAGGGTCTTGAGCGCGAGGACCTCACCGCGAATCAGGCGGGCGTAGACGACCCAGCCCGTGATGATGAGCGTGAGAATGATGTTCTGCAGCCCGATGCCCAGAATCGCGTTGACCACGAGGGCAAGCAAGATGAAGGGAAACGAGAGCTGCACATCGACCAGCCGCATCAACACCACATCGGTCTTGCCCCCGAGGTATCCCGAGACGATGCCCACGAAGAGCCCGAGCGCGCCCGCGATCCCTACGGTGGCCAGACCAATCGCCAGTGACACGCGCGCACCGTACAGGATGCGCGTGAAGAGGTCACGGCCGAGCTGGTCGGTTCCAAGCCAGTGGGACGGCGACGGCGGCTGCAGCGAGCGCGTGAGGTCGCCCTCCACCGGGCCATAGGGGGCCAGCAGCGGAGCCATCGCCGCAACGGCGACGACCAGCGCAACCACCACAAGCCCAAACGCGCCCGAACGATTCAGGGGGAATCGCCGGCGCGCACGACGCGGTGGGACAAGCGCGGGCGGCGCTGCGCCCGGTGTCGGGGTTGCGGCAGCGCTACTCATATCGGATTCTCGGGTTCAGCCAGCCGTAGGCGAGATCCGCCGCCAGGTTGAGCAGCGAATACAGAAGGGCCGTGAGGAATACGCCGACCAGGACAACAGGAAAGTCGCGATTGAGCAGCGCCTGCACCAGGAATCGCCCGACACCCGGCCAGGCAAAGATCGTCTCCGTGATCACCGCGCCGCCCAGCAGGTTTCCCAGCTGGAGTGCGAGCAGCGTCACGATGGGCAGGCTGGCATTCTTGAGCGCGTGCTTGTATAGGACACGCGGTGGGGCCAGGCCTTTCGCGCGCGCGGTTCTGATGTAGTCCTGGCCCAACACATCGAGCATCATCGAGCGCGTGAGCCGCGCGAAACGGGCCGCCACGAACGCCGCGAGCGTGATCGACGGCAGAATGAAGTGCACCCAACTCCCCCGCCCACTCGTGGGAAGCCAGCGCAGCCAGACCGAGAATACGTATATCAGCATCAGGCCGAACCAGAAGCTGGGAATCGCCTGGCCGAGCACTGTGGTCCCAATGCCGAGATGATCGAACCACGAGTTGCGGCGGGCTGCCGAGATCACGCCCACTGGAATCGCGGCCGCCAGCGCCAGCAGCATGGCCACCCCCGAGAGAGAGAGCGTCGCCGGAAACCGCTGCAGCACCAGTCCGAGAGCGGGTTCGTTCTGCCGCAGCGATTCGCCGAAGTCGCCGCGAAGGGCCCCGCGCATGAAACGCACGTACTGGACCAGCCACGGGTCGTTGAACCCGAGGCGAGCGCGAAACTCCTCGATTTGCTTCGGGGTCGTATCGGTCGGCAGGAACAGCTTGACGGGATCGCCCGCCAGGAACTGCAGGCTGAAGACCGCGGTGAGCGCCAGAAAGAGCACGACTGCGGCCTCCAACAGGCGCCGGGCGACGAACTGGCCCATCGGGATCCGCTAGGACACAGGCGTGACCCGATCGCCGGGTCCGCGCATCACCGCCTCGTCCACGACGCGTCGTGCAAGAAGATTTTCTCGGCCGGATGCGGCTTCCAATCCACCCGCTTGTTCACCCCGTAGAGGTCGTGCTGCTGCCAGAGGAAGATCCACGGGGCCTCGGTGTAGAGCATGACCTGAATCCGGTGCCAGGCCGACTGGCGCTTCCTGGCATCGACGATCGGGAGGACCTTGTTGATCTCCTGGGTGAGCGCCGAGGTGCCAAAGCCGCTGTAGGTGCGGTCGGGTCGGAATAGCTCGGCGATGGTGCCCTGCGCCTCCAGCGCGGGGCCCCAGCCGAGGTAGAACATCTCGCCGGTGCGCCGGTTGATGATCTTGTCCAGGTGGGTGCCCCACTCGTTGACCTGCACCCTGACCTTGATCCCAATCCGGCCCAGGTAGGAGGCGATGGCTTCGGCGGCTTCCTTGTCGAGGGGATAGCGGCCCGATGGCGAGTCCAGGGTGAATTCCATGCGGGCAGGGTCGAAGCCGGCTTCCTTAATAAGCTGCACAGCCCGCTGTGGATCGTACGGATACGGCTTGAGGTTTGGATTTACGTTCTCATTGATGGACGAGAGCGGCCCGGGGATGCGAGTGGCGCGGCCCTTGTACAGGTTCGTGATGATGCCGTCAACGTCCACCGCATAGTTGAGGGCCTGGCGGACCCGACGGTCTTGCAGCGGTCCTGACTTGAAGTTCACCAGGGCGACGTAGTTGATGCGCGACGACGGAATGCTCCGGACCTCGGCGGTCCCGCTGCGGTTCACCTGATCGACCGCGACCGGCGGTACGTCCTTGACGATGTCGGCCTCACCGGCCAGCAGCGCAGCCTGGCGCGCGCTGAAGTCGGGGATAAACCGAAACTCGATCCGCCGGACCGCCGGCGGCTTATTCCAGTACGTGGGGTTGGCTTCGAGCACGAGCCGCTCGTCTCGGTCCCATCGGACGAACTTGTACGGTCCCGCGCCGACGGGCTGGCGGGAGGCGACGTCGTTGCCAACCTGACGAACGTAGCTGGGATTCTGGACGGTGAAGTCCACGAGGTAGTAGCGTAGGATCGGGGCCGGTTCCTTGGTCCGGATGCGCACCGTCAGGGGGTCCATGACCTCGACCGACTCAACGAACGAAAACCGCGGCCGGTAATGGGATTCGTTCTTGGCATCGAGCAGCCACTCGATCGTCCACTTGACCGCGTCCGCGGTCAGCGGGTCGCCGTTGTGAAACCGCACGTTCGGCCGCAGCTTGATGATCCATGTGAGATCGTCGGGTGTCTGCACGGGCTCCGCGGCCAGCGACGGCTTGATGCGCGGGGGATCGCCGTCCCAGTAGTAGAGGCGGTCATAGATGTTCATCTGCTGGACGTTAGTGGTCCAATCGACAATGCGCATCGCCATGAGGCTGCGGGGTTCCGCGCCGAGCGCGATGACCAGCGGCCGTTCCTGCGCGCCGGTTGGGATGGTGGTGTTGCCGATCAGACCCAGGAGCAGCGCGACCGCGAGGCCGATCCCGAGCATACGCATACACAACCCTCCTTGCCGGAATGAATCGTGGCAGTGCTCTTCCGCGCGCTCGCGAGGAGTCCTGCGCGCGCCGCCAGAAGTGGATACGACAGACGACGGAGGCCCGATAACCCATGGTCACGACGGTGTCGCTTCACGACAGCGTTCGCAACGTGGTGCGCACGTGCGCCCGGGTGCAGCCCGGTGAGCTCGTCTGCGTTGCGGCCGATACGAATACCCTGCCGATTGCCCTGGCCCTGGTCGAGGCCGTGCAGGAGATCGGCGCCGAGCCGGTCATGGTGACCATGGCGCCGCGCCAGGCGCACGGGAACGAGCCGCCCCGCGTCGTCGCCGCGGCGATGAAGGCCGCCGATGTCGTGATCCAGCCCGTGACCTACGCGATGACGCACACCGACGCGACTCGGGATGCCTTGCGCGCCGGCGCGCGCGTGCTGGTCCTGCGCGGCGTCACGGAAGACATCATGACGCACGGCGCGATGCTGGCCGACTACGACGAAGTAGACCGGATCACGCGCGATCTCGCGCGCCTCATGACCGACGCCAAGACAGCGCGCGTGCGGACGCCGTCGGGGACCGATCTGTCAATGTCGCTGGCAGGCCGCGGCGCGGTCGCGCTGACGGGCCGTGTGGGCGGTCCCGGGACCTTTGCCGCGATGCCGGACGGCGAGGCCGCGATCTCGCCGGTGGAGGGGACGGCCGAGGGCACGCTCGTCATCGACCACACGATGGACAATCTGGGGCTGCTGGATGCGCCCATCCGCATGACCGTGCGCGCCGGTCGCGTGGCCGCCATCGAGGGCGGGGCCTCGGCCAAGGCGTTGCGCGAGATGGTCGCGGCATCCGATGCACATGCCACCAACATCGCGGAGTTCGCGATCGGCACCAACGAGCGCGCCCGTCTGATCGGCTCGATGACCGAGGACAAGAAGCTGCGGGGATCGGTGCACGTCGCCATCGGCGACAACCATGTGATCGGCGGCACGGTGGTCAGCGAGCTGCACCTCGATGGCCTGCTGCTGCGCCCGACGGTCGAGCTCGACGGCCGGACCGTGGTGGACGATGGGCGCTTGTTGATCGGCGGCTGAGGCGCCCCGTGAGGTTGGTCGATCTGACGATCCCCTGGGGAGCCGAGGTCGAGCCGGTGCCCGGCCACCCGCGCATCTTCACGCTGCCGATCCATCACCACGAGCTCCACGGCCTCTCCAACTGGTTTGCCACGTTCAGCGTCCACACGGGCACGCACATCGACGCCCCGTTCCACTTCATCAAAGATGGTCTGACCATGGACCGGGTGCCGCTCGACTGGCTGAACGGCCCCGCGGTGCTGCTGGACCTGCGCTCGGCGGCCCGGCCTGGGGAGCCCTTCGCCGTCGAGGCCCTGCGGGCGGCCGCGGGCGATGCGGGCGACCTGCGTGACCGGCGCGTCGTGCTCTGGAGCGGGTGGGCGCAGGCGAAGTGGACCGATCCTTCCTTCTATCGTGACAATCCGTACCTTTCCAATGAGGCCGCCAGATGGCTTGTGGACAGCGGCGCGCGCGCCCTGGGCGTGGACTTCGCCGTGGACGGCGGGCCGCCCAAGCCCGCCGGAGAGCCGCCGTATCCCGTGCACGTGATCACCCTTGGCGCGAATGTCTGCCTGATTGAGAACCTGATCAACCTCGATCGCATCGGCGCCCGCCGGTTCACGCTTCTGGCGATGCCGGTGCCGGTCAAGGGCGGCAACGGAGGACCCGCGCGCGTCGCGGCCTGGGTCGATGGCTAACGGGCCGCCCGACATCTCCGGCGTGCACCACATCGGCATCCTCGTGCGGGACGCGCGCGCGGCCGCGGAGCGCCTGGAGGCGCTGGGACTCGAGGTGACGGCCTGGGAGGACTACGGCCCGGGACTGCTGCGGATCGGGTTCATTCCACTGGGCGGCACGCTCCTTGAGCTCATCGAACCGCTGACCTCCGACGGGTTCAACGCGGACTGGCTGCGTGACCGCGGAGAGGGCATCCAACACATTGCGCTCCGGGTAGACGACATCCAGGCAGCGCTCGAAGCGTTGAAGGCGCGCGGCGTGGCGCTGCAGGATGAGGCCCCGCGAGCGGGCGCAGGCGATACACTCATCGCGTTTCTGGCGCCGGGCCCTGCCGGCGGCGTTCTCGTGGAGCTCACTCAGCCGGTGAAGCCGGCGTGACACCCGAGATGGATCTCGTGGGAGATCGGCGGCCGGAACTCTACGGCGATCTCACAGCGGCTGCTGCTCCACCCCCCGCCATACGGCGGGGCTGACAGCGGGAGGCAGAGCATGGATCTGGGACTGCAGAACAAAGTCGTGTTCATTACAGGAGGGTCGAAGGGCATTGGCCTGGCCTGCGCGACGGAGTTCGCGCGCGAGGGCGCGAGCGTGGCCATGTGCGCACGCAACCCCGACGGGCTGCGTCGGGCCGCCGAGGCGATCCGGGCCGCGAGTGGACGGCCGGTGTTTACGGTCTCCGGCGACATGCAGAAATGGGAGGACGCGAAGCGCTGCGTCGACGCCGCCGCCGCGCACTACGGCGGACTCGATATCCTGGTGAACTGCGCGGGAGCATCGCCGGGTGGCCTGATCGAAAACCTGACCGAGGAGGACTGGGCAGTCAGCCTGCAGTTGAAGTTCATGGGGTACGTCCGCTGTTCGAAGGCGGCGATCCCCCACCTGCTCAAGCGTGGCGCCGGCCGAATCGTGAATGTGGTGGGCAACGACGGCATCAAACCGGCGTATTGGGAGCTCACGGCGAGCGCCGCGAACGCGGCCGATCTGGCGATGACCTCTGCGCTCGCCGAGCAGTATGGACCGAAGGGCATTCTCGTGAATGCCGTGAATCCCGGACCGGTGGCGACCGAGCGGTGGGACGGCCTTGTGCGGGCGTATGCGCGCGACAAGGGGATGTCGTTCGATGACGCCGGCAAGCAGGCGGTGAAGAGCATGCCGCTCGGGCGTATCTGCACCCCCGAGGAGGTCGCCGCTGTTGTGGTCTTCGTGGCGTCCGCGCGCGCAAGTTTCATGAACGGCGCGTGGATCACGCTTGACGGCGGCCAGCGCAAGGCTGTCATGGACATCTAGTGATCATCGGCGTGTCGTTGAAGCGCAAAGAAGACCCGCGCCTGCTCTCCGGCCGCGCACAATACGTGGACGACATCGTGCTCCCAGGGATGCTGCACGCGGTCGTCGTCCGCACCCAGCATGCCCACGCGAAGATCCACAGTATCGACGATTCGAAAGCGCGCCTGCCCGGAGTGGTCTTGATTCAGGCCGGCCTTCCCCGCGACGTCAGGTCGATACCAATCCGGCTGGGCTCGAATCCCTTGCTTGTCCCCTACCTGCAACTCCCCCTGGCGCGAGAACGCGTGCGTTACGTCGGTGAACCCGTTGCGGTCGTCGTCGCGGAGAATCGATACGTTGCCGAAGATGCCGCGGATCTCGTTGTGCTCGACTGCGAGATGCTGCCCGCCGTCACGACCGCGGAACAGGCCCTGGACTCCGAGGCGCCGGTGCTGCACGCAGACGCGGCCGGCAACCTGGCCCATCGCATCGACGCCGTTGTGGGCGATCCCGATGGCGCCCTGGCCGGCGCGGAGGTGCGCATCCGGCACCGGTTCACCGTTCAGCGCCACACCGGCGTGCCGCTGGAAACGCGCGGCCTGGTAGCGCACTACGACGCGAGCGCCGGCATGCTGACGGTCTGGGGACCGACGAAGGTCCCCCACTTCAACCGGCGCGTGCTCGCCGACCTCCTTGGCTATCCCCTCGAGCGCATTCGATTCGTGGAGCCCGATGTCGGGGGAGGCTTCGGAGTCCGGGGCGAGTTCTATCCCGAGGACTTTCTCATCCCGTACGTCAGCATGATGCTGGGCCGTCCGGTGAA